>JBNKNM010000008.1:0-65603 GCA_050293845.1 Pseudobacteriovorax sp.
ATGCTAATACGAAAATCTAAAACGCTCGGTGGATTAGTAACAAATTTTAAAATCGCAGCTTAAATCGCCATCACAGGGTGGTAAAACGAGACTGGCTTTCCCTTGTTGTCGGTAATGGCTCGATCAACCGCGCCACTTATGAAATTGCGTTATTGGAGGCTTTGCGTAGTCGCCTACGGTGCAAAGAAATCTGGGTAACGGGAAGCTTCAAGTATGGCAATCCAGACGAAGACCTTCCCCAAGATTTTGCAGCCAATAGATCTAAATATTTCGAGCGGCTAGGGGCAGAAAAAAGTAGCGCAAGGTTCGTCAAAGATTTGGAAACAAAACTTAGATCATCTCTTGAAATGCTCAATGAGAATATAAAAACAAACTCAAAGGTGAAGATTCTTCAGAAAAAAGGTGGTCGAATCTCACTGTCCCCAGCTAAGCCTCAGGAAGAGCCTCAAAATATCATTGCGATGAAAAAGGACTTAATGCAGCGATGGCCGATGACTGGCCTTATTGATATGCTCAAAGAGACAGAGCTAAGAACCGAATTTTCCAAATATTTTTAGACGGTTGGGACCAGGGAGAACATTGAACCGAAGACCCTTCAAAGAAGGCTAATGCTTACACTATTCGGCCTTGGGACCAATATGGGCTTGAAGAGGGTTTGCACGACAACCACCGGCGACAATCCCAACGACCTCAAGTATATCAAAAAGAAGTTTGTTACCAGAGACAACCTTAGAAATGCCATCGCAGCAATTGCTAACGCCACCTTAAAAGCCCGATCTAAGGAGATCTGGGAAGGAGCCACAACTTCCTGTGCATCGGACTCCAAAAAGTTTGGCTCTTGGGACCAGAACCTTTTGACGGAATGGCACATAAGGTATCGGGGCCGAGGTGCTATGATCTATTGGTATGTCGATAAGAAGTCTCTGTGCATTTATTCTCAGCTCAAGGCATGCTCGTCTTCCGAGGTAGCGGCTATGATACAGGGTCTCTTAAGCCACAATACTGACGCTGATATCGATGCCAACTATGTTGATACCCACGGCCAGAGCGAGGTTGGCTTTGCTTTTTGTCACCTCCTTGGTTTTCAGCTAATGCCTAGGCTTAAAGCTATCCACAGCCAAAGACTTTCTTTGCCAAAGGCCGGCGAATTTGGACTGTATGCCAATCTTGAACCTATTTTGACAAAACCTATAAGATGGGACCGCATCGAGAACCAATACGATGAAATGATCAAGTTTGCAGCGGCTCTCAAATTTGGTCATTCCGATGCAGAGACCATTTTAAAGAGGTTTACGAGAAACAATCTCAAACACCCGACATACTTGGCTCTAAAAGAGCTGGGAAAAGCGCTGCGGACCATTTTCTTGTGTGAATATCTTGCTAACGAGAAGCTCCGTATGGAAATTCACGAAGGACTCAACGTGGTGGAAAATTGGAACGGCGCAAACAGTTTCGTCTTCTTCGGTAAAAATGGTGAAATTTCGACGAACAACCTTGCCGACCAAGAAATATCGGTACTCGCTCTTCACCTTTTGCAGATCTCGATGGTGTACGTGAACACAATCATGATTCAGCAGGTCGTTAAGGAGAAAAGCTGGCTTGAGAGAATGACTTTGGAGGATAAAAGAGCAATATCACCACTCGTTCATGCCCACATCAACCCATATGGCTCATTCAACCTCGACATGGACGATAGGCTTGATCTAGATGTCGCATAGTAATGATCTATTTAACCCATATATTCAATGATTTAAGTGCTATTTTGGCGGTGAGGTGGATTCATACCATTACCCTCGTTCGCTGTCTCTACCCCATCGTGATCAAATTGAAACACCAGGAAAGACTCCTCATGAGCGCTTTATGGCGCTCGCTGGATAACTGCGTCCACTGAAGGCTATCGCTTTAGCTTGGTAAAACTTTGCGACGGAACCAATGATGGCCTGTTTCTCTTCAGGGGTAAGCCAAGTGTTTTTTGGGATCTGACCATTATGTTTGTTGTCTTTACCCTTGCGATCAATCCAGTCGTAGTAGCGATTGGAGCTGAGTTCCGCAAAGGCTAGAATGATTCGAACAGAAATCCCTGACAGCTCGTGTAGATTTTGCACACAGTCAACAATCTCATCTCTGAGCTCGCGAGGGACCTGTTTCTGTTTGGTCAGACCCCACCTAACTTTTTTTCAAGGATTAACTCTTCCATTAATGAACCGATTACGGCGTCCTTACGAGCCAACTTTGATTGTAGTTCTTCGACTTTTTTGTTGATCTTGCCAACAGCAGTTTCGCCATTCATTCGACAATTCTTGCGATCAAAAGCACGCTCTCCGTTATCAAAGAACTGCTTTTCCCAATTGTAGATCTGACTGGGTTTGATGCTGTGCATTTCCGCAAGCTGGGCGATGCTTTTTTCACCTTTAAGATAGGATCTAAGAATCTGAATTTTTAGACTGTTTGCAATGTTCTTGCGCATTGACATATTGCACCTCCGATATTCATGAAAGTTATCGGAGAGTTGTTAGGTTTCTTTAGGAGCACTACAGTAGGATACTTGCGTCTAAATTGTTCAGTTTCAAAAAAATGATCGCTGTTTTTTAGGAACTGAGAAGTACGCTTCTTTTTGTCTTTAATTCAAGAACGAAAATTGACAGAACCTGAACTACAGCTTCTACCTGATTGTTGTAATGGGGCTTATCATAGGAAGGGACTGCCGATTTAAATATTTCCCAAACCATCCGAAAATATCTTAAGGAAATCATTAGCCATAGAATCAGCCTTCTCAAAACGTCCTAGGCTATTATATCAAGCTCTGGAATAGCTCGTATCCTACTGTAATTATGTATTTACTAGCCTATGGTTTAAAGATCGTTGAAAACGAGAATTCTCATATAAATGAATAAATTTTTTTGATTAAATTAATTTGAGATTAGCAAATGAGGAGATTATCATTTCATTAATATACTCTAACAAAAGGAGGTACTCTATGGGAAATCCAGTAGGCTGGTTTGAAATTTATTCTAGTGATATAGACCGAGCGAAAAAATTTTATGAGGGTGTATTCGAAATCACTTTAAGTCCTCTAACCAACCCAGGAATTGAAGCATCCGATGGCCTACAGATGTGGTCTTTTCCTGAAGGCGATATGAATTCATATGGTGCAACTGGCGCTATTTGTATTATGCCTGGGATCGAACCTGGTGGAACCGGTACTATAGTCTATTTTTCATGTGAAGACTGTTCCATTGAAGAGAAGCGTGTGGAAAAGTTCGGAGGAAAATTACTAAAGCCTAAGGAGAGTATAGGCCAACATGGCTTCATCACCATTGCAAAAGATACAGAGGGGAATATGATTGGACTCCACTCAATGAAATAAAGCTCCATTTCCTATCCCCACTCAGCTGCTAATGCGGCTAAAGTGGGACCTCAAAACCGCTTAAGTCCTAAACATTCTACCGAAAATTAATTGAACTCATAGTAGCTTAAATTCATTAAAATTCAAGCTCCAGCCAACTATACCTAACTTTTTTAAACTACCGGCGACTTTTTCCACAATTCCAACACTCTGAAAACTGAGGCTCTAAAACTTCGCCACAGGTACATGTCCAGACAGCTCCTATGGAAGAGTGGTGAATAATCTTTTTTGCTTCGTCAAAATCCTCTTCATGCACATAAATCGTAGGAAAGTTAGCCACTATGGGCACCTCGCCCCCAAGTCCTTGGCTAGCAAAATTCTTTATGGAATTTTCTATTCCATGGTTATTTAGTACATCGGAAATAATCTTAGCATCTTGTAGGTTCGCAGCTATATAAAGCTTTTTCATCCAGTCCTCTGCCGTCAAAATTTCGCATTTTATGGCTTACCTCCCATTCTAGCCTGATAGAAGCTATTAATATAGCGATATTACAAAGGGAGATGGACTTTATTGACAAAGTCAATTCATCCCCAAAGGCTCAACTCAAGCTATCAAGATTTTAGTCCTCACTAAAACCGGGGCGCAGGCAATCGTGAATAGCTATTTGCTATTTCTGTAGTAAAATGTCACAAACAGTGCTCTGCTAGCAAGTAAACAAAGTATCACAGCAGCCTAATTGGCGACAAAAACATGGAGGATTGATGCTTCGATTTCTGACTAAAGAACCTTTGCGTGGTGCAGCTATCCTAAGTGGGATAGTCTCATTAGTTAAAATCATAGCTTACATCCACTCAGGATCGCTCATTGTCCTTTGGTCCCTGCTCGATTCCATTGGAGATTCAGTGATATCCTTGATTAATTTTCGTGTGGAAAAGCTTTCCAATAGCGACCCAGACTCTCAGCATCCATTTGGGCACGGTGGTTTCGAAGTAGTCAGTGGACTGATACAGGCAGTTGTGATCACAGCTTCAGCAAGCTTTGTAGCCATTAGTGCCATCGAAAGAGTATGGGGTTCACACTCTTCACCCCATAACTTGGAAGAAGCCATTGTTGTTATGATAGCAGCGGCTCTGGTAGGTCTTGGTATTGGCTTATTCCTCTCGCGAGGTCAGCAAAGCCTTGCTACAGAAACCGACAAGGCCCATTATTTAGCAGACTTCTGGGTTAATCTTCTAAGCGCTATCGGCCTTGCCATTGTTTTCTTCACGGGTTTTGACTTGATTGATGCTTTATTTGCCATAGCTGCAGCTTTACTAGCAGTAAAGCAAGTGTTTCCAATTTACCGCATAGCTTATGAAAGTATTGTCCAGAAAGAGCTAAGTGTGGAAATACAACAAACCATTGTCGATAAAGCCTTGTCCACTCACCCCCTTGTGAAGGGGATTCATAGGCTGCGCAGTCGACGACATGGTTCAGCAGCCTATGTTGACTTCCACCTTGTATTACCCAATGATATCGAACTTAAAGAAGCCCACTCTGTTTGCGACAAAGTTGAACAAAGTATTAAAGATATCTATCAAGATATGGATATTCTGATTCACATTGATCCCGAGGGACATCCCCGCGAGTCAGATTGGGTTCCTTCCTACCAGGAGTAAACTTGAGACAGAGGCGAAGTCTCGCCTCTATGATTTTAAAAGTAATAACTCAAACGAGAGTAATAGTAACCACCATTAAATCCGAGGGGGGATGTTTCAGGATACTTAGCACCTGCAACCCCTTGGTAGTCATGCTCATCAGGATACTCGTTCAAAAGGTTTTGGGCTCCAATGGCAAGGGCTAGCCCCATAGCCGTTTTGTAGGAAAACTCCACATCAACCGTGTATTCATCGCCAGCCTCTATAGGAAGTTCACCGGAGTCAAGATGGGCTTCATAGAAACCGCTGAAATAGTTGAGTCGTAAAAGCGACCGCCAATCTCCATTGTAGTGGATCATCCCTAAGTTACTTCGATACTCGGGAAGTGCATCCTCTAGTTGACGAATCCTTGTATCATCGAGAATATCCTCATCATAAGAAACCACTTTAGTATCGGTCCAGTTGGCAGCTAGATTGAAAGCAGTACTCCCGCCAAACATAGCGACAGGGTAATTTACTACTAAATCAATTCCTTGGGTTTGCGTATCAAAGTCATTGGTGTAAAAGCGAAACGAATTCAAATTGCTGGCACCAGCAACCCCCTGGCTTTCCAAATCAGTGGCTTCTTCTGGACTTAGCTCTTTTGAAGCTGATTGGGCTATGCGATCTTTTACATCAATACGGAAATAGTCGATGGATGAAAAGAGCTTACCAAAGGTAAACACACTTCCAACGGAAAGGTTTACTGAAGTTTCAGGTTTCAATTCCTTGCCACCTTTTAATAAAGCAATGGGGTTAGTGGGTGGAATAGTTCCTCGATTGACTAACTTTCCATTTTCTAGAACAGTTGTAATATTTGTCACATTTGCCTGTCCAGGAGTAGGAGCCCGAAACCCGGTACTAACGGTTGACCTTACCGCAACTTGATTGGTAAAAGCATAGCGTAGGGATGCTTTAGAGTTTGTTGTAGAACCAAAATCCTCGAACTCCTCAGCCCTTCCGGCTAAACCAACATTCAGCTTATCCGTAACGGATGCCTCCATATCCAGGTAAGCAGCGGCATTTTTACGCGAAAACTGACCTTCAATGTCAGGGCTTATTCCAGGAAATCCGTTTGAACCAATGCTGAATCCTTGTGATGCATATAGCCCCGCAGCATAGGATTCGTAGTTACCCGCTAAAATTTCAAAAGATTCCGTACGCTGCTCAAATCCAAAAGCAATATTAACATCAGAAGCAAGCCCGATGGATACCGGCAGACTCAGATCGAGGTTCACCTGCTGCTCTCTTTGAGAATAACCGCCGGGTTCAAACTCTGTTGGTGTATTGGGGCCCAAGGAGGCATTGACAGTATTTTTCATAAAAAATCTTAAGGTATTAACCCCTAAACTCGTACTTAAATCGTAGTTGAGGTTTCCCATATTCCCTCGCAGTCCTGTCACCCCAGAGGAATCCCAAACGTTGCCACCAAAACGTGGGGTAAAGCCACCTGGAAACATTTCATTAAAAGTGAAGCATTCGGCTCCCAAAGCAGTTGAATTATCAGACACACTATTGAGGCTAGTTGCATCTCCTACAGCAATAGTAGGACATGTTATCTGGTTGTTAGGGTTAGCATCCGCAACAAGTAAAGTTTCTCCAGAGTCATTGGAATATACGCCATCCCGAGTTTGCGGATTGCGGAAATAGAAACCTCCTTCAACCTCCCTTTGGGCGTAGTTACCAAAAGCATAAAGCTGTGTATTCGCATCTAAATTGAAACCCATATTCAAAAATAGTTTGGTATCCTCTTTTACTTCCGGCTGTCCCCAGATTTGGGCAGGATCAGCCACAAAGGTATTGCCATTAGCAATGAGGCCAGCTGCATCGTCGCGCTGCACGCTTCTGTCCGTCGCTTCAGCCTGCCGAAACTCAAAACTGAAATTTGCAAATCCATTTTCAAGTATAGGTACACCGAAATTGCCAGAATACTGAATAGAATCCCCATCACCCTCATAGTAGCTACCATACTTGGCAGCCACAACACCACCTTCGTCACTATCCTTCAATCGAAAATTAATCACACCTGCAATAGCGTCAGAACCATATTGAGCGGCAGCCCCATCCCGAAGCACCTCGACACTTTCTAGTGCAATGGCAGGAATCACTGAAATATCTGGCCCTTGCGCTCCATCAGATATTCCCTGGCCTAAAAAATTGATCACAGCAGCCCGATGCCGGCGCTTACCATTTACTAAAACTAGGGTCGAGTCTGGGGGCAGCCCCCGCAGGTTGATAGGTCGTACTAAGGTTGAAGCATCGCTAATAGGTTGCGGATTGGCACTGAAAGAAGGAACTGTGTTACGGAGCAAATTAGCGAGATCACCATCTCCCTGATTCACTAAATCGTCACCCAAAAGATAATCTATAGGTGCCGATGATTCTTCTACCGATCTTCCTTGACTCCTACTGCCTGTAACGACAACCTTTTCAACGGAAGATCCTTCTTCTGTTTGCCCGTAAACAGGGGCCATAGATCCAGCCGCTGTCAATAACATTGCTATTTCAATAGCATAACAAGACTTTTTTCCCATGATGGTTGAATCTCCGGTAATTAAGTTTTTTTCCTTTTAGCATATCCGGAGAATCTATAAAACTAATTCAACAAAAATGTGAATCATTTGGCGAACAGCAGTAAACCAGGATGTGAAATGCGCACCTCTAGGACATAAAGTCTTAATAAAAATATGCATACTAATTCGTATTTAAAATTCACAAGCTGTGAATCACCTGTGGATAGTAAATGCAACAGAACCTATATAGTGATCTCTGACCTGATTAGACCATTTTTATTCTCTTTTGAGGAATATAGTGTCCTTCTTTTTTAAGAAATTGAATTAACTTCTCCCTCACCAGACAGCGCAAATCCCAGCATTTTGGAGAGTTTGCAGCACTCACGAGCACTCTGATTGTAACATAACTTTCATCAGCCTCTGTGACTTGTATCACTTTAACCTTACCATTCCATAAATCTGTTTCTGCCAAAGTTCTATCGAGTTCTTCTCGAATAGAGTCTATATCAGCTTGGTAGTCCACCCTAATATTGACGGTACCAATAATTTCTGCTGTCGTGCGAGTCCAGTTTTGAAAAGGTTTATCTGTAAAGTACGAAATGGGAACGACAAGCCTTCTTAAATCCCAGATTTTAATAACTACATAGGTCAAAGTAATTTCTTCAATCCAACCCCATTCATTTTCCACAACAACCGCATCATCGATTCGAATTGGTTGTGTGAAAGCGATTTGAAATCCAGAAATTAAATTACTAAGATACTTTTGCGATGCCAAACCGATGATTACAGAAACAACTCCAGCCGAAGTTAATAAACTAACTCCAAATTGATACCAGTCATCAAACGTAAAAAGTATGGCAATTAGGGCGAAAAAGCCGATTGTAATATCGAATATTCTTTCAATATAAAGAAGCTGTGTGTGTATTTTTCTTGATCGTAAGTTATCTTCCTTACGAAGGTCAAACTTGAGATAGATTTTTTGAAAAATGATTTGACACAAAGACAAAGCAAGAAAACACAAACCAAAAATCATACTAAGTCGCAAACAAAGAGCCCAATTTAATACTTTTTCCAATTTGCTTTGTAGAGTAAAATGCAAAATACTCGACAGAATGATCAAGCTAGATCCTAGCAACCCTCTGAAAATGGGAAAATCTTGCTTTACGATGCGATGTTTTTTTAATAACTTTCTGATGAACAAATGAGCACCATAATTCAAGGACAATAAGACACAAATAGCTATTATAATTATTAATATTCGTGGCAATGTATTCACCTAAAAGCTCCGAAAATAAAAATTAATCCTACTAGTTTTGCCGTCGACCTGCTTGAAATAATGACGTATCAATTTAGTCATGTTCGTGGATAGCCTCTGCATTTCCTACTCCAATTTTTCGAGATGAGAGACCGGCTTCAACTCATCCAACTCCTGGGATTGGACTAATTCTACTTGGTAGGTTTGTAACCAACTTAACAGTTCTGGTATATTTCTATTCTTATAAGCAAGGGCATAAAAAAAGGTATTTTTAGCAATTTCCATCCCATCAAAAACCGGTACGAAAAAACCGTTCCGCTTAGCCGACAAAAACAATATAGACTGATCCCCGTGGGGTCCTCCTGCTAGGGCTTCCCTTTTAATTTCAAAACGCTCCTCCCCTTGATACTGGAGACTCCAAAGTGAAACTTCCTCCTGAGACAATCGATGAAGCCATAAGTTAAAATCGATACGCCCCCCGAAAAGAGTCCGGGATTCCATGGACTTTACGATTTTTTCATCCAACTGGGAGTTTTTTTGAGCGGCTATAATAACCCAATGATTGTGATCAAGTTCCTTGAGTTTTTTCAGCACCATAATATTGAGATCGTTGTTTGGTGTAACCGCAACGATAGATCTCCGCAAGTTGATCCCCGCCCGCATAAGAACAGATTCATCTAACGCACTTCCGTAGATGACACGAAACCCTTCTTTCATGGCCGCAGCGCAACTCGTATTACTAGAATCAAGAAGTACCACCTCTTCTTGATTTAAGCTTAGAGTACGGGCTAACACTCGTGCAAGCTCATTGGCACCGATCAGTACATACCCCCAGTTGCTCTTACGTCGTAGTCTTAGCAATGTGGCAAGGGGGCCTGCAGTAAACCCTTGCAGGATGACAGTAGAAGCTATGACCAAAAATACCAAGGCCCGCATTTCGCTTCCCCCATCTATCCCTGCCTCCTTTAGATCAAAGGCAAAAAGTGAGGCAACCGCTGCAGCTACGATTCCTCGCGGAGCTAGCCAGCTCATAAAAATTTTTTCTTTCCAGGTTAGGTTCGTCCCTCGAGCACAATAAAGAACATTCAACGGTCGTACTACTAAGATTAAACTCACCACCACCAAGACTCCTGGCATCCCTAGCTGCATCACATTCACAAGTTTGATATCTGCTGCTAGTAGCACGAACAAAAAGCCGATGAGCATGACAGTCAACTGTTCTTTAAAATGAATGATTCTATGCTCACCAGTCAGATTCATATTTCCAACAATCACTCCTGCTACGGTAACCGCCATAATTCCACTTTCATGAATGATTTGATTACTGATTTCAAATAAAAAAATCACAATGGCAAGGGTGAAGATATTTTCAAGCTCACGGGGCACAAGTTTTTCATTTTTTAAGGAAAATCCAATAAAAAAGCCTCCCGTTACTCCCATCGCAAAACCAAACGATAAGGCCGAAAGGAGGTAAATCACCGTATCCATCAGGGCATCTCCGGCTTGGGCGCTGATAACAAAGCCAAGGACTGCAACGGCAATAATGGCTCCTACAGGATCAATCAAAACCCCTTCTGCCTCCAGAATTGTATCGATACGCCGGTTGACTTTAATACGCCTTAAAAGTGGAGTCACAACGGTAGGACCTGTTACGATAACTAAAGTTCCGAAAAGTATCGCCAGCTCTCGAGGCCACTCCATGACCCAGAAAGTTATTAGGCTTGCTAGAACCGCAGTTAAAATAGCCCCTGAACTTATCAAGCGTTGGATCACCTTAGCCTGTCGCTTCAGACGCTTTTTCTCCAATTGGAGGCCGCCCTCAAACAAAATGATCGCTACGGCGAAACCTACAATTGTGGGAAGCATCAGCCCTAAGCGGGACGGGTCGATGAAATGCAAACCCTCGGGGCCAATGCCAACACCGATCATGAGGAGAACAACGATGGCCGGCACCCTAAGGTGACGCGCAACAGCTTGACCCATTATACCTGCTGTGAGAGCTACAACTACTGTAAAGGCACCCGAATTTCCCATACCACCTTTCCCTTTAGTCATGATTGTAAGATCAAGGTTTGTTGTATCACAGCCATGGACGAAAAACAGTAATAAGCTTAGTTCGTTAAATCGATTGTTACAAAGAATCTGACTTATTCGTCAGAGCTTTGAGGATATCTATAATATGGTTTGTAGAACTCGTGAATGCTATGTATTCGGTAGCCCAGCAAGCTTTACCTTGCATCGCGTAATGATTTTGGGAAACTTTTCATGAAGTGAGTGGTGCTATCAATACTGCTCCTCATTAGATGACAAAAAACGAACCCAAAGGGCTTGGCCCTTTAATTGGTATATTCCTGAATGGTAGCTGATAATTTTCAATTTATACCAGTGATCCTCATTACCAATGATATTTACCATTTTCTTGGAACTTAGGATATGAGTCACAGCATCACAATCATACCATTCATTTAGCACGGGATTTCCTGAAAAAGTTCCCCATTTAGGGGACCTGATCATGGTAACACTTCGTCGATGCTAGGCACTTCTAAGGAGCATGTGGTAATACCGCTGAATACTGTAAACCAAGGTGCCAAGGATCATCGCTAGTCACAATACTCAGGCCCGAATATTGGAGAAAGACGGGCGTTTCTTCTGAATAAGCGTCAATCTGGGTATTACCTAATGATTCTTCGTTTTCTTTCTCGACTTAATCGTTGCAGTCGTCATTTTAAGTCACCCTCACCCTGAAGAGCCTCGGTTTCTGGGACCTCGGCCTCAACGTCAATATTTTGGCGGTTTCTTCTTGGGTCTCCTGGTTACCATATATGCTACAACCTACTAATAATATGAAAAATAGTATAAGTGAACGATGCATGTTCTGTCCTCAAAAACTATTTATGATTATTGCAATCATCATTATTCTCAATATATTTAAGAACTTAGCGAATTTTCTATAGCCCGGAAAATAGGATATAAGTGGGAATTAGGATGAAATGTAAACGATTTCAATCTCAGCAGAGATTTATTCTCTGCTTTAACTTGGTATTTTCCAATTAGCATCATCGATGCAAAGTCATCAATGAGAATCTTTGCTGTTTCGAAAACTACTGAAACCTAAAGGTCAATCTACATAGCTGTTTCTAATAATAGGCAAAATATTCTTACGAGGTGGTAAGCACTATTGCCGAATAAAAAAAGACACATTTACACGAGCCTAAAATATGAAATATTTTCTTATTATCATAGCAATGCTAAACTTTGAATTAAGTGCTCAAGATAATCAATTTCTTGCCAATAAACGCAACATACTGCCCGGTTCAAGAGCGGCACTATTAGGAGGAGCCTATACAGCTTTATCGAATGATGCCACGGGGATATTCTATAACCCAGCTGGTATGGTTTTTGGCCCTCAAGATGATATTTCGATTTCCGCCAATGCATATTTCGAAAAAACCGTAGTCTATAAAGGTGCCCTTAAAGGGCGTAATTTTAAGGAAAGATCCACCGGACTTTTTCCCAGCTTCATAGGCGGAAACTTTAATTTTCGTAATATTTCCCTAGGATGGGCTTTGATCACCTTAGAATCTCAAACCCACAATCAAAATGAGAAATTTAGCGACCTTTCCTCTGAGCCCAGCGAGGTCAATTACTTAAATATTACCCACCAGCAGTCCAGCGACTACAACCTTGTTGGATTAGGTGGTTCTTTTATGATAACCCCTCAATTTTCTTTTGGTTTATCAGTTTTTGGCTATCGCCGGAGCATTCAAGCTAGCAATCATCAAATGGTAGGGTTCAATGACGGTTCACTTTTGGTATTAGATTCCAAGATTGATACTGAAAACTCAGGGATAAAAGGAATCTTAGGTAGTCAATGGCGAGGAAAAAATTACAGTTTTGGGATCAGTTATTGTAGCTATTACCCTATTAACAACTCCTCCCATTCCACCATCGATTCTATGACAGCCGATATCGGTTCGACAAATCCTATGCAAAATACTATTTCTGGCGAAACATCTTTTTTTGATGAACTGAGTCCCAATTCCACACAAGTAGGGTATGCTTTTTTATCCCGCTATCTACTACTCAGCTTTGAAGTTATCTATTATGAAGCTCTGAAAGGAAGCAACCCTAATCAAGAAGACTTAAATGCTGGCTTTGATTATGGGATTGGTAGCGAAATTAAACTGTTTTCATTATTACTGCGTGGCAGCTACTTTAGCAATTATTCTTTATTCAAAAAACTGCAAGTGGGGCAAACCGACCAGGCCCACCACATCGATTTTCAAGGCTATTCCTTTGGCTTTGCTATTCCCAATGGTAATACTGAGAGTAATATAGGTGTAATTATTCAAAATGGGACGGGCCAGGGGCAAAAGGTTGCTAGCAACACCGAGATTCAAGAGGTGGAATCTCGTTCCCTTCTCGTAGTTATTGGATCTAATTATGAGTTTTAGCTATGACTTGGAACATACACACTGGCTTAAGCACACGATTAGATTCCGAGATCACATCGATGTTTTGATTACCGAATTCATCCTTTGTAATCATACCTTAAATGAATTGAAATACTCCGTTTCTTAACTTGGGTATTTATCACTATAGATGCCTATGTTTTTATAAGTGTCGCAAAGAAGCCGGATTTCATTTCCAGTGACCATGTCTTCTTATCTCAACAAATGACTTCAATTACTAAAAAGTATATATTGAACAAGCTAACATAATTTAACCCAAACTAAAAACTACTCTAATAAGTAAATACTTTTGAGTCAAAATTACTTCCACTTCATCAATAATAACTATATCAAAGCATATTTTATCCGAAATAGATTGCATCTAAGAAAAATAACTCTCACTAAATATAGGATTGAGATTTTTTTTAGTCAGCCCTCTATGCCAAACAGAGCAGACCGAGTAAGAAAGTAACTATGTTGATAAAAACTGACTTTATATTTTTCATAATAATCTCAGTATTTATCGTTCCCAAATTATTTGGACAAAGCACAGATTTTCGCATATCTGTCATCGAGGATAAACACAAAAATACAAGGCCAGAGGTAGTCCTACCCCTATTAAAAGCAAGCAAAGATACAATCGAAAACATTAGTATACCCACATACTCCAGTTCGATTTACTGGTTTTTAATATCTCCAGAAAAAAACGACTTTGATTTACTAATATTTGAAAATCAAACAGTAAAATGGATTGAAATCTGGCGGGTCAAGGAAAACAAAATAAGCATCGATGGAATCACGAGATTAAATGCTCATCTTCCTAGCTTTCAAATAGATGAATATAAGGGAGAAGATTTACTAATAAGGTGTGAATTCAGTGACATCACTACATTTAAAGTAGCTTTTGAACATACTTCAAGATCTGCCTATCAAGATCCCATTAATTTTTCTTCAGTAACCCTAGCGTTCCAGGGCATAATCGTAGGATTAATTTTCTATAATCTTTCTATATGCGTATTCCTAAAAAACAAAATGCTAATATATTTTACGCTTTATTGTATCTTTTATGTTCTCTCTTCCATTACTATGTCAGGTATTCTTTCCTTATTCTCTCTTGAAATCGTAACAGAATACTTATCTCTATTTGGTGCTTCTACAATTATATTTTCTGGTATTTTCTTAACTACTTTTCTAGATGCAAAACATTTTGCTCCAATTTTAACAAGGTTACTTTACATTATTTTGACGTTTATTTTTTTTGTAGCTATACTTTCCTATTATAATAGATCCTTCCTCGAAGGATTAGATCTTTTCTTTATATTTGGAGTTCTAATTCAAATCACCATACTTGTCAAAGGAGTTATTTTAGGTCAGGAGTCAGCTTTAGTACATTTACTTTCATCGTTAGGGGCTGCTGGTGGCCTATTTGTTTCAATTTCTGCTAACTACAGGCTATTGCCTCTAAATCTAATCACGCAAAATTCACTTAATATCGGAGCCAATATCCAAATGATGATATTATCAATTGGCATTGGTTATCGGATGAATAAAATTAAGCAACAAATGATAGACAAGGTGCTTCTTTTAAACACTGAACTTGAAACAAAAGTAGAGGAAAAAACACGTGACATTAAATCAATGGTCGAATCTATGCAGCAGGGTATCTTAAATATAACTATCAACGAAGATCAAATCATCATACTGCCAGGATACTCTAAATTTCTACCTAAGCTACTAAAGACCAGCAAAAATTTAGACAATGTTGACTTTATAGAAACATTATTCTCTAAATCAAATCTATCAACAGATGAAGTAGATCAAATTAGGAATGTTCTCTTTGTTTCAATTCAAGGAGATCTTGAGTTCGACCTGAATTCACATCTATTACCTAGAGAGTTTTGCATAAAACGAGCTCATTTCGAAATAGACTGGACACCAGTAGTGAACGACATGAAGGTTATTGAAAAAATTCTTGTCACAATTCGTGACGTAACAAAAATTAAGGAGCTTGAGAAAGAATCATACACTAAGACTGATGAACTTGATATAATTTCATCAATTTTAAACATGAAAAAAACCAACTTCGAGAGATTTATAGAGTCAATTAAGTCACTCGTCTTGGAAAGTAAGAATCTTATTGATTCTACTGAAAACATAACTAGTAATGTTGTAAAAGATCTTTTCATAAATATGCACACTATAAAGGGAAGTTCTAGAACTCATGGTTTCAAGAAAATAGCAGATACAGCTCATACATGTGAGAACTATTACAGTGCAATTAATAGGCAAATTACGGAACCTAAAAAAGATAAATTAATTGCTGATTTATCAGATCTAGAATTAGGTATACATCAGATTCAAGAAATTAGTAGTAAAATATATCAGAACATCGACGATCCACTAAATTATCCTTTGGATAAAGAATATTTAAATAAATTTATTAACAAAATTGAAAAAGAAGTGGGAAAAGAATCAAGTAACTTTCCAAATCAGGTTCTATACGAAATCTATCAATACTTTCTGGATAAACAGTACTATAAATTAAATGAAATTGTTAATTCAGTCTTTATGAGTTCTCATCATTTAGCACACCAAATGGGTAAACCACCACCTATTATAGAGAAAAATAATCTTGAAAAGTACTTAATAAATCCTCAAGCTGCGGTAGCCTTGGAAAAAGCTCTGGTTCATTTAATGAGAAATTCTCTCGATCACGGGATTGAAAGCCCAGAGATTCGCCATCAAAAAGGTAAAAACACTCATGGCAGCATATTACTCTCTGCTAAAGAGAAAGACAATACTTTGATCCTAACAGTACAAGATGATGGACAAGGACTAAATATTTCAAAAATCAGAAGTATTCTTTCCGAAAGAAAAATTTTCCCAAAGACTACATATGACACTGCTAATCATATTTTTGATGAAAATTTTTCAACAGCTCAGACTGTAACCGAAATATCTGGTCGCGGCGTTGGTATGTCTTCAATAAAGAAATTTCTCGAAGAAATTGATTGTTCTATCACTCTCTTAATAGGTAACGAATCTTCAGAAGGATATGTATCTCTTGCTTTTAAGATAACTTTTAAAAATTACCGAACACTCTCCGACACAGCTAGCATTGCAAAAGCTGTCTAAAGTAGTTACTGGCTTATAGAGTGATCATAGTTACCTGATCACCTATGGTCACCAAATCATAGATGAAAAATGGATTTTGAATATTAAACAAAGCAACTTTTCATCAATCCCTTAACAAATTCTGAGCCCGATCAATCAAACCATGAACCACCGAGTGAAACTTATGGCTAAGCTTAATTTTCTCACCAAAACGATTGATTAACCCTTCGTGAATAGATGGGACCGAAGCTGTTCCCCCAGTAAGACAAACAATATCTATATCCTGAGCACTGACCTGTGCATTACTTAAGACCTCATCAAGGCAGTTGATGATTTTCTGGGTATGCTCCTGCGATGAATCGCGGAACGACTGCTGGGTGATATTTTTTTTTATATCAATAGTGCTGTAAGAGAAAGAAAATGTAGAATCTTGAGTTTCTGACAAGTCAATTTTGGTTTTTTCAATTTCACTAAAAATGGCGTAACCGAGAAAATCCTCAATCACCAGTTCTAGATGTTCCAGAAAAATTTCTTGGCTGGGATCGATGAGGTATCGACGAGCATCTCGCAAAAACTCTTTTGTGGCGTTACTATTTAAGAAAACGATATCTGCAGGATTGCACATTTTTTTAATAAGCCCCTTAGGAAAACTAAGAATATTGCGCCCCATGGGTTTTTTATATTGAACCTTTGACCCCAAAAAGGGACAAATTTCAGTACGCATGATATCAGCATCAAACTTGTCCCCAGCGATGGATATACCACCAAGAGCTAAAACATCCGAAGGATCAAATCGGTTGCGATCCATTTTTACCACGGTAAAATCGGAGGTACCACCACCAAAATCCGCAACTAAGACTAACTTTTCACTATCTAAAGTATGCCTAAACTTATAGGCCGCAGCTATTGGTTCTGGGCAGAATTCAATGGTATGAAATCCTGATGCCTTGGCAGCTGCAGTCAACCTATTGATAGCTAGTTCGTGGTACTCGATATTCTCAGAGAACAGTGCCGGACAGCCCAGCACGACTTGTGTCACATCAGCCTGAAAATACTCGTTGGCACGCATTCTCATAAACCGTAATTGCTTCGCAATAAGATCCTGGAGACTAAGCATTTCACCGAAAATCCTTGTTCCTTGAAAGCTCGGATCGGGTAGAAAGCGTTTTAAACTCTTAAATATTCGTCCCAGAGTTGGTTGGGCTAAATAACGATTAATAGCGTCTTGACCAAAAGCCCAGTCGTCATTCTCCAGACAGTAGATCATACTCTTAAGCACCGATTTATCCAAGGAATAAGGATCGATAGGTATTTCATACCAGATATTTCTAGGTGTTGCTGCGTTAATTAGAGAGTTTGAGGTTCCGTAGTCAATAGCATAAATCTGTGGTGATACTCCACTCATCGTCATTACCCTTAATTACATATTTGTCATTCTTTATTGGAGATAATCAATCTAACCTTTAACGCAATCACTCTCCACCACTTCAAGAGCGACCAAATATGGACAGGAGCCAGTCCTTTTTTAATAGTGCTCAATACCGGCATGAAATCCCTTTGCGTCCCCCATAAAGCAAAATAAGTACCATAGACGTATCTTATTGATAATTGGTTAGTTTATCGTTAATTCCCCCCTTTTCTGGCTCTATATTGGCCAGATGTCCTTATCTTGGCCTCAACCCCACTCTTCTCCCCTATGACAAAAGATACCTCCGCCTTCTGTTTAGTTTCTTGGAATTGGGTGTGAAGTTTTTGCACTTGTTTATTTTGACCTAGTGACAAAATGTAATCACTGTATAAGCGCCATCATATTTTAATGTAATGCTATCTAACCATACCGTTATCATACTATTCGTGCTTTACTTAATGCTCTTTGTTATAAATAATACATGAAAGAGTGTTTTTTGATAACATGGCATACTGAATACTTCCAATTTCTAGCGGTATGTATTTTGCTTTGCTGCTAGTGGAGGAGGACTATTATGAAAACACTTATGTTTATAGTCTTATTTGTTCCATCGTTTTTTTTACATGGTAAACAGATAGAGAATTATCAAATCAGCGTAGCGGGAACTTCAACTCTCCACGATTGGACGATGGAACTTACTACTGCAAAGTTTAATGTCGAAGGCAGCTCCAAAATCGATAGCATAACCATGTCTGCCTTGGTAAAAGACCTCAAAAGCGATAGTGACACCATGAATGAAAAAGCATGGCAGGCTTTTCAGGTAAAACAATTCCCCAAGATTACTTTCGAAACTAGCGAGTTTACCTATAATAAAAATGGCAGACTCACATCTATTAAAGGTCTGCTCACCATGAAAGGAATCAGCAAAACGGTTCACTTAAAAGATTTACGAATCAGTACAGCTGGCAATGCTACGACTATTGAAGGCACAACCCCCATAAACATGAAAGATTTTGGAATGACTCCGCCTTCTATTATGTTTATGACGACCGGTGACATCGTAACAGTAACCTACAAGATTAGTTATAGATACTAAGTATCATAAGAAAGGGATTTACCATGAAAAAAGCTCTATTTATTGCAGCAAACCTATTAGGCTCCTATGGATTATATGGAGCCGTAAACTATAGTCACAAACCCGAATCCTTTGCAGAACAAAAACAAATTAAGGTTGTTAACGAAAATCTAGAAACCGTCCGTTTAGGCTTTGACTTTGCCCTAAGGTTTCAAAGTCTCAAACATGAAAATGATGGTACAAAGACTGTTGACGATGTGGAGCTATCAACGCTAAAGGCAGGCTTCACCAATGCTACTGGTAATGCAAATTTAAGCCTATCCTTGTCCCCAGGAGTTTACTCCTATGTGGAAACCTACCTCAGCTCCGAACATCATCTTGAAATGTGGATGCGGGAGGGTTATCTATTCATCGATCATCTTGAAGGCACTAGTTTCTCTGCCCTTAATGACATGATGGAGTACTTATCCTTTAAGGTAGGTCAAATGGAAATCAACTACGGAGATGCTCATTTCCGAAGGACAGATAACGGTGAAGCCCTTCGCAACCCATTCGTGGGTAACTATGTTATTGATCCCAATACAACTGAGATTGGTATGGAGGTATTAGTAAATGCAGGCCAAGTCGAATTTTTATTAGGAGCCACAGGTGGAACTACCAAAGGCGACAACAAAGATGATCACGGCTTCGCTACTTATACCAAGCTTGCCTACGATACATCCTGGGACGACACCTCAAAATTCCGTATTTCCGGTTCTTACTACATAGTTGATCACTCTGATAATGGTCCTTCTAGCTATCCTGCATTTGATGGCACCAAAAGTTACCTATATGCTGGTAACCGTTCTGGAAGCCCCTATGCATTTATCTTCGATACCGAAACCGACGCTGGACAAATCAACCCTAGAGCATCACAGGATTTGTCAGCCTATATGGTTAACATCCTGCTTCAAGTGGGCAATACCGAGCTATTTTTGAACTACGATGAGGTCCGCGATGCTGATATCGATGGTGCTGATAGCGATGCTACTTTAGAAGAAGCCTGGTCTCAATATGCTGTGGATATTAAACAAAACTTTGGACGAAATAACTATATCGCTGTACGTCACAATCAAGCCAAACACCTAAAAGCCGCGGGTGCTGATTCCGATGAAGCCGTAGTCCGTAACCAACTAGCCCTAGGTCACTTCTTAACACCTAATGCCTTGCTTAAACTCGAATATGTCCAACAAGAATATAAAGACTTTAATACGACTGGAGACTTGCGAAATGGAGGCAAGTTCTCAGGATTTCTCATGGAAGGATCCGTTCACTTCTAGTTTAGAATTAATTACCGACTCTATAAGGGGTCGGTAATTAAGTAATATTTAAAATCATTTTTTAAGTAATTCTCCCAAAATCGATTATTCTTTCACTACAACGGATTCAAGCCTTTCCAAGCTGGCTACAACGACCAGCTCAGCTATATAGTAGCGCCTAAGGGAAGCTACTAATCAAAACATAGGATCTAGGTTCGGTTAAAGGATGCCAATTTTGATCGTAAGCATCACGATATTCGCAAGCAAAGTAGACACATTGAGATTTATTCAAGCAATGATTAACCTTAAAGTTGCCACATTCCACTTGAATATCATTACACGGCACCCGAGTACGGTAAGGCTCCATAACCTTTAAACCATTGCCATTATCGACAAGCAGGCGAATATCACCACCTCTTATATTACCTTGGCAAATAGGTCCATTGTGTGGAGGGGAGGGATGTTCACAGCTGTGGCAACCATCGTCATCGTCATCATGATTGCCGCAGCCATCATCGTCATTATGATTGCCGCAGCCATCATCGTCATTATGATTGCCGCAGCCATCATCGTCATTATGATTGCCGCAGCCATCATCGTCATTATGATTGCCACAGCCATCATCGTCATTATGATTGCCACAGCCATCGTCATCGTCTTTGTGATTGCCAACACAGCCATCATCATCAGGGTTCTTTTTAATATCGTCGTCTTTTTCAGCGTATTCCTTTTCAAAAACATCATCCGATACAGGCAAAGTGGTGGAATCAATAACCACTTCGCTTTCAAAGTCATTTTGAGACGTTTCTGATTGTACCTCCCCACTTATATCAGCAGCATTCGCCTTTTCTTCCAGATTGTGAAAAGAAGCACGGCACGAAGTAACCCCCATGCCAATGGTCAGAACAAAACATAGTTTACTCATGGCTTTTCCTCTAAAATTTCCTTGGTCCCACCCTACGGTTGGCTCATTTTTCGGATGGCCATCACGTAAACTTGATCAGCAAATCAATTCCCTATAATTTTAGTTATTTTTGGCGTCTAATTAATTCGGAGTATTATGGCCTGCAGGAAGGTCTAGAACTTTTTGAGAAAAAAATGAGCTATGACTCACTCCCTATTTCCTCAGGTAATAATACCAATCACTTTAAATAATTGAGGTTATTTTTCGCAGACTGCCCGTCTCTGGAACAGAGTTTCAGGATATTCCTATCTTAAGGATATCAAACGAATGTAAGTGCAATATTCCTCTAGCCCAGGCGTCCTTTCCGAGTTAATCAAATGCTTTCACCAACGGAAGCAATGAGTGGGACCAAGGGAGGAATCGCCATGAATTAGTGAATTTTGAAACGTTCATAGGCCACATTGGCGTGAAAATTGCTTTCCCAACCAGAGATTCATTTTGAATGTCGTGTTTGCAGGAGTTCTCGGCTTTAATTTCAAAATGCATTCACTCAAAAAAAATTGGTTAGTTGCGATATAAGTAGCTTACGGACCATTTAACAATAGGTTTATTTATATTAGGAGTTTATACGTTGATCAGATCTTTTATTGTTGTTGCTGTTTCCTTAATTTGTAGTTATTCATGGGCTGATTCTAAGGATAAAGAGAGTTCACCTCAAGATTCATCAAGCGAAGAAACGCAGATTATTAAAACCAAATCAAGCTTATCAACTCAATCCGTTGATATCAGAAGAGATAAAAGATGGGGGTTTGATTTTGGGTTAAGTTACCGGACAAGAGGGCTGGAACTAAAGTCAGGAGTTAATATATTTATTTCTGGAAATGATATCGTACAGCTAAACATTGGATATCTGTCTGGAACTATTACAGAAAATTCTCACAACTCTAACGGTTGGGATGACGATGATTGGGATGATGATGATTGGTACGACCTGGATGAACCTGAATCGATATCCCTTGAAGGAAACGCTATCTCAGTTAACTATAAGAAGTTTTTTTCAAACTCGTTTTATGGTTTATTTGGTTTGGAATATTCTGAAATTCGATCTAGATTCGATGCAGGTGGTTTCCTAGGTCTAGGAGAGACATATTCTATTCGCGATATCTCACGAACTGCATTAGATCTTAGAGCAGGCAACCAATGGCAATGGAGTCATTTTACAATGGGTGTTGATTGGATTGGGCTATTGATTCCCATCCATACAAGCAAGACAGAACAGAATACCCAGCTATATAGAAACGAAAAACTACTAAAGCACCTTGACCAACTTGAAGAATTTGACTTTTCTTTATTTAGATTTTATCTAGGGGTTAACTTTTAATCTTTGAGAGTGGAATGTTCATACTAACTAACTTTTCCTAGAAATCTCTCTCGACAATGATCTATTCTTACAACCATAAAAGCAATATACTCTGTATGCCATTTGCTTTTGTGGTACTTTATTGCTTCTTGTTAGGTTTAGAGATTTTATTGATAACTCTTGATTCTTTCTTTCAGACTTTTTCTATTTTTCTGGAGAATAACTACTCTTAAAACGGAGTTAGTTGAATTTCTAGGCGTTCTGCCCATGACCAAAACACTTTCTTAAAGAAGGCTATGGGACAGATGACTACTTTAGCACTCAGATTTATTTACTGCTGAAACAGGATCAAGTATTCCTAGGAGATCCAATGGCTGTACTCTTACCACTACCAGGAACACTATTAAGGAAAAAAACAGACTCATTTGGCCAGTTTAGTTTTCAATACTTTTACGAAAAATCGTCGTAAAGGATGAACTTACAATTACAAGTGCACCTTTTATAGCAAGAGTGTTATACGAGAGCTTAGCCAGTCATATCAATTATTCAGTAGGTCTCAAGATTGTATCACGCCTCGACTTTTGCTGGCGCAGATTACGGAAAGCTTTCTTATTATCCTCGTGACTCTTCTTTACAGCGGCTTTAGTTACCACGCGACACCTAGCCCTTTTGATATGACTACCAGTTTTTGGAGATCCGACACAACTTAGCACCTTTTCTTCAGCCTTTTTATTACCAGAATTGGTGACGCATCCTTGAATCAATACTAGTGTGAAAGAAAAGAAAATTATTATAAACTTCATTTTATACCTATAAAATATATCAAGACCAGCCACATTTATAGCGATTTAATGCAAACAGGTCTACCAAGAATAGATAGCCACGCAAGATTTTCTTTATTTATTTCATATTGCGCTAAGACTACAATGCGCCCCCTACGAGAGATGTAGCATGGTAACTATTTGAAAGAATCAGATCCTTATTTTAAACAAAGGTCCCATATCATGACCCTTGGGTTAAAAATCTGAGCCCAACGCGATAGACATCTTTTTTCTTATCAAAGTCAAGCAAATAATCACCATAGCCGCTAAAGTATTCATAAAATAGCTGAGTTTTTTCATCCTGCCTTGCACTAATCAAAGACCACAGGTCAATAGAAATTTGCGCGAAAAACTGATAGCCCTTTGGTCCGCGAGAATAGCAAATAACACCTTTCTCAATATGTCGCTGACGCCATTGAAAACCAGTTCTCCAATAACCTACATAATCATGATAGGGAGTTGATTTTTTAGATGTATAGGGAAAGTAAAATCTTGAGGAAAAATAAAAGTCACTGCCAAACATCTGCCAGTAAGATTGCCAATACAATCTGTTTAAGCTACGTGATCGATTTTTCCTTTGATCCGGTCCTGCAGGTTCATTGTCAACACCATTCGAATTGTGATCAAGGGATATAATTTGATCAGGAGAGATTAGATAGTAAAGCTCAGGATTATGATTGATATCGATAAATGGCTTTGATTTCACTAGGCCAGTACGATCCCAAAACCCACGCATCGTATACGAAAAAAACAGATTATAGTCCTTAAACAAACGGTGGTCAGTGTTAAATTGAATTTTAAAAACTTTTGAAGGCTCGACGGCAACAAATTCACTGGGAGGTATTCTGGTCATACCTAGATTTTGAACTGCCTCTCCACGAATAGGAAAGGTCAATGTGTAGAAAAGTGTCAACCACTTGACGGTTTGCATAGAATTTGCCTCAGGGGATATGCATCTCTGTCCTAATTTTAACCGATATATGTCATAATGGTCTAGAAAATCAGCAAAACTTAATCTGAGGATAAGCAACTAAAAAATATCTAGAAGCGTCTGAAGAATGAAGATTTCATTCTTCAAAACTTAGTAAACTTGTGCCACTAGAGCAGATATTGAGGGTTCATGAACTTTCTTAAAAAAGATAAATTTTATTTATTCTCTAAAAGATAATTCATTACTTACTATGTAGAGCAGTTGCTAAATAATTAGCTTGCTAATTTAGATTGCTCAGCTCTTGAAAAAGTTTTTTTCATATCTGAGATAAAATCTAAACAGCTCGGCAAAATCTTGCCATTAAAACATTGATATGTGGTCCGAACTAAATACTAAATGTAATTACTGAACGAGGGGATGCAATGAAGCGTTTAAGTATCACGATCATATTTTTCTTTTTCGGACCTATGGGATGCGATCTTCCTGGGGTGAAAAAGGTACCATCAGTAGAAGAATTGACGGAAGATACTTCACCCAACGATGATGATAGTAGTTTTAGTGGCAAAGATGGTAAGACACCCGATACGAACAAGCAGCCAGAACCTGTAAATTTACCAGGGAACCTAGCCGAGGATCTATTGGGAACATGGGTTGGACCTTGTGTCGATGATACTAAGATATTATTTCAATTTTCTACTAACCAGTGGGTAAAAGCCATTGTGAATTTTCCAACTAGCAGCAATTGCAGCGGTGATTATTTAGCTTTAAGTGGTTTCGGAGGTACCTATACTATAGATAGCATCGAAGATGATGGACTAATCAACTGGGATCTTAACCTTAGTAATTTTCAACGAACTTTCTATACCCAAGAGTTGGTCGATTATGTGAATAGCGTTAAGTTTTATGGGTATACGGACTGGAAAATAGGGGAAGCCAAAGAATGTATCAGTCGCCCTAACCTAAATGGTGATGTTGTTGCCCCACAAAAAATTTACGCAACTATGGCGTTTTCTCAAAGTGGAGAATTGGCATTTGGCATATGGAGTGGTACTCCCGAAGAGCGGGATACCACAGTCGATTGGTCAGGGCAAGATGGGGGGCCTTTTAAGCGAGTCCAGTAACCCGCAGAGTTTAAATTTTGCAATAATACATGAGTAAATGGCAGCCACGCTGCCTACCCAACATTTTGGCTCTCTTTTTATGCAGTTTTTATGGGACCATCATTTTCCTTAAATTCCTGCAATACTTGCCAATATTAAGGTTTAAATTCATTCCCTTTCCAAACTTCCCTTGGACACTTTTAAAATTAAATTTGTTTTTGCTACTCTAACAAGCTATCTTTCCATGAAAAGTACCCCTATTAACCCAACCAAAAGGAGTGTGTATGATATTGCATCGGTGGTTGCTTGTCCTATTACTAATGCTATCCGCTTGCCAGACTGTTCAAAACAACCAGCTGCCTTCATTGGAAAACTTTTATGAGGAAGTATTTCAAGCAGAATTACATCATTCACCCGAAACGATGAGTGAAATGGGAATAAAAAAGGATTATGACAAACTTGACAATATTTCTGAAGCAGCCCTTCATGCGGAGCATATACGCTTCAAAGGCTATCTAGCCAAACTAAAAACCTTCGACACTAAATCCCTCACAATGCAACAGTTACTTTCCTATGAATTGTTTCGCGATACTATAAAAAATAAATTAGCTACCTATAAATTCCGCCATCATAATTTTCCTGTAAATCAGATGTTTGGCATACAAGCGAATACCCCGTCATTCTTCATCAATGTGCATAAAATCATAAATGAGCAGGATGCAAATGATTATATTTCTAGAATCAAGGCCTTGGAATTGAAGTTTAACCAGCTACTTGAAAACTTAAAAATTAGGGAGCGGAAAGGCATTATACCACCATATTTTGTCTTCGATAAGGTGATTGATGACTCTCAAAGAGTCATATCTGGCTTTCCTTTTGAAGAGAAAAGCCCACCATCCGTTCTATATCGTGACTTTAAGAATAAGATCAATAAAATCAACCTTGATAAGAACACCAGATCACAGCTTTTAAAGCGCTGTGAACAAGCCCTCAAAAGCTATTTAGAACCCGGATATCGCAAGCTCATTACATATATGAAGTACCTCAAGCCAAAGGCACCCGAGAAGATAGGGGCATGGTCTTTACCCGATGGCGATAATTTTTATAAGTTTCAACTGCAGCAAATCACTACCACATCCCTAAGCCCTACAGATATTCACCAGCTTGGGAGAGACGAAATTGATCGCATTCATCAGGAAATGGATGCTATCCGCAAAAAAGTAAATTTTACAGGTAGCTTAAATCAATTTTTCAACCACATGAGAAATAGCGAAGATTTCTACTATCCGCAAACAGATTCAGGGAAAATGGCATATTTAAAAGCCACCAGAGAAATTATTACTAATATACAGAAAGTAATCCCTCAAGTGTTTGGACTGCAGCCTAAGGCGGGACTGATAGTCAAACCTGTGGAAGCTTTTCGAGAAGCTTCTGCTGGAATCGCTTTTTATAATGCACCATCGCTGGATGGTAGTAGACCTGGCATATATTATGTCAACTTATACGATCTCAAACAGGTACCACGTTTTGAGATGGAAGCCCTGGCTTACCATGAAGCTATCCCAGGACATCACTTTGAACGCACGATTAGCCAAGAGCTTGAGAAACTTCCTCAATTTCGCCGCTTTGGCCGTTATACTGCCTTCATAGAAGGTTGGGGACTTTATAGTGAGTACCTTCCTAAGGAGCTAGGATTCTATAGTGATCCTTACTCAGACTTTGGTCGCCTTTCTATGGAATTATGGCGTGCTACAAGACTTGTAGTCGATACGGGCATTCATTGGAAGCGCTGGACCCGTGAAGAGGCCATTGATTATCTCAGGCAGACAACACCGGCCAGTGAAGGAGAGATTGTCAAAGCTGTCGAGCGATATTTTGTGATGCCTGGTCAAGCCACTGCTTATAAAATCGGTATGTTGAAGATTCTCGAGCTACGCGAACGTTCCCAAAAGGCATTGGGAGAAAAATTCAGCCTCAAAGCCTTTCACAATCAAATTCTGGGTCATGGCCCTCTGCCATTACATAAACTAGAAAGAGTGATCCATAACTGGATTTCCCAGCAAGAACAAAGCCACTAGCAGGATAATATATCCTGTCCCCATCTTCTTCAAAGAAACTATGGGCTACACTTGCGCGAACCTTGATAATCACATTTAGGTTTGCGCCACTTCGAAAAAGCTAGGTCACAAAAATTTGAATTTGGGCTTAAAGCATCGTTTGGTTGAAGCCGTTCTTTCCGCAAAAGTTGCTATTTATTACTGGAGTAAAGCTAGCAAGTTTTGTTAGGATGTGCGCACGGTTGATATCTAATGGTTTCTAATGCAGCGTACTTAGTACGCTATAATGACATAATTTATGACGGAGCTTTCTATGTCACAGAGTAAAAAGGCCCTTGGAGTATCCTTGCCCGAAGGACATACGGGCTCTTCTTTTTTTCGACACATTCTTCTAGAAACAAAGAATGCATTCCCCAGAGTTTTTCATGATCTCAAATTACCCTCTGGGAAGGAGTTTAAGAAGCACTATCATAAAGCTGTTGTCGAGTGCGAAGGTATGCGCGTATCCTCACCAGAGCGATCTGAAATCGCAAAATTTGTGGTGCGTAGAACCCAAGACCAACTATATTATAAAGGCAATGGATTCTCAGGATCATTTAACGATTACCTTCTTGAGCGTACTTCCTCCAGTAAACTGAACTCTCAAAAACTCTCAGCTCCCCCTGGACTAAAGCCGAAAATTCCTTTTCGCGGACGCTATTATACTAATAAAAACCTTAACGAGCTTGGAAGTATCCTACTAGGTGAAAATAAAATTACCAAGAAGGTAGCCAATGCCTTAGATTGGTTAACTCAATATGCCAAAGACCATGATGGACGCATTGATCTAAGTGGGCAAAAGTTTGTTATTATGGGAGCTTCAGCTGAGTTGGCCCCCACCAGCCTACTTCTAAAAGCGGGAGCGAAAGTTCTATGGGTCGATATTCAAAGCCCTGCAAACTTATTGAAGGCGGAAAAGGCCTTATCTGGCGAGTTATTCACATCAAAAGATGCGAACGACGTACTTCTGCAACCACGAAAAATCCGTGCAACTATTGAAGAGTTTGCTGCTGGAGATCCCGTTCACATAGGAATGTATGCTTATGCAGGGGGTGCAAGTCAGGAGTGGCGACTGGCGGCAACGATGAATGCTATCATACGTAATTTGGAGTCGCGTATCATTGCTTCAGTAGCGATGCTCATTTCCCCAACTGCAGCTGCTGTAGTTCAGCCTGAAGATAGCAATGCTTCTCTTGAATTTTTTAGAAATCCTCCAGCCTGGCAGGCTGCCCTTTGTCGCCTTGGCTTATTAGGAGAGAGGGCTAGTTTTGACAAGTGTGGGACTCCAATTGCACGATCCATTGTACCTATACAGGGTATAAGTTATCAAGCCGCACAATATGTCTCCAAGGTATTGGCCGCTGAAGTATATGGAACATTTGGCACAAAATTCGATGAACCCGCATCACCTATAACAGTTTCAGCAAACGTCGCAGGTATTACAAAAACCAGATCACTCAATCATCCGGTTTTTCAAGCAGCCTTCTTAGGAGCTAAGACGTTTGGTGTAGAAATTTTTGAAGTTCAAACAACCCACGCTTTGAATAACTTATTGATGATTCACGATATACTAAACCCCACATCGGTTGATCCACAAGACATATCGTCCCTTTTTGCTAAACAGGTTCATGGAGGGATATATTCTCGAGCCTATTCATTAGATCCTATGATAAAAATAGCAACAGTTATAGGACTTGCCAAGCGGCCAAAGTTGATTTTAAAACTTTTCTAATGACAAATAGGAAGGACTCTTATGAAAAGTAGCCCTTCCTATTTATAAAAACAGCAATAATCAAATCACAAAAACGGTGGTACCGTTAAAGAAAGTTCCAGTAAGCAAGCTCACCTAAAGTCACTCCTACCATAAGTGTCTTGATTCACCAGATCTTTAAACTTAAACAAATCCGCAAGACTACCCCTACCGAAACTGTTTAAGGAAATCGAGCATTCTAAAATTGGCTCGAATCAAGCAGTAATCACATCCATGGCATTGATATCGAGCCAGTATGATATTTTAAAGGGCGTGGGCTAAGAATCACTTTTCTATTTGGAAATGTCTATAGTTTTATAGATTTAAAATCAATAGATTTCACACAATTTTGTTGTTTTTAGCGTATAAACTGCAATAATGGAAAAACTAATGGTCACAAATTTGCTTAATATAGTCTAAACTTGCTAGGGTGACGTCGTCTCTCGACTAACGCTGAGCAAATTCATTACATCACTCTAAAATCTTCTGAGTTTATCTTTGCTAGAAAAGCTTGAAACTTTGTTTTGAAAACGCATTCCCATTAATCCACCTCTCTGCTACAAACACCCGCAACCAACTTCAGCGGTTTGACTGATAGATAGAAACGGTGCCGAGAACAAATTGCTTCGCGGGTAAACTCTGAACTTTAATCAATCACAGCTGTAGGACCGAAGCCTTAAAATACGAGCTTATATTCTATTCTAGCCTCTCTACCTACTTTCATTAATTGTTAATATTTATATTTCAGGTACTGCTTTTTATCTTTATAAAAAACTCCATTAACTGATTTTCATCAGTGTTGACTTTCAGCGGTAGTGCTGCTGAGTTTGTTCTGACTTCAAAGAGAAATGGAATTAAGGGAGATTTCTAGCGCGAAGCATCTTTTCCTGAGCCGGCGAGGAACTCTAACACGTGGTGGAATTCATCTTCGCTTTAAATCAGGTATATCGAGCCAAAGGTTTTACAGTACAATGCTGTTTGGTTTTTAACCAGGTGATGATTGTTCTCGTGCTCTTCGCCAAAATACAAGCCTTCTTTCTGATCTGCTTTCCAGATGTCAGTTCTTCCCCAACAGAAAAATATCCACGCCATGCAAGTTTAGAGGGGGCAATTCATTTGTGTTTTTCTTTTCTAAAGGTAAGGCGAAAAAGTTGAGCATCATTTAAAATGATATAAATTAAAGTTTCGCTCACACCATGGTTTTAATGTATATGCAAAAGAAGTAGCTACAATAACGAAGCCTTTACCAAAGTTGGTTTTGGCAAGGATTTGCACCGTCCCTTTGCATATCAATGAGGTACTATATGATTAGTCATAGAATATTTTCCTTTCTTTACTATTTTTGCCTAAGTTGAATTTCTTAGCAAGATCTCCCCTCATATTGGTTATCTTTTGGAAATTGCTAATTTAAATCTGCTGCTTAGGGTGGCTTAGGCTTTACCTAATGCAACATTTTTTACTTGAATTTGAAAATTTGACACATTGCGATATTTAGTGAGTTCTGTAAAACATGTTAACAATTCGACATTTTTCTTCAAAAAACTCCATAAAAAATAGGTCTTGAATCTACCAGCAAGAAGTGGCTGAATAGGGGAACGTTGTTAATAACTAGGAGTTTAAAAAAGATGGATTCAAATGTTAGAGCGAACGCAAGGTACAATGCAATCGCCGAAGCCAGCTCTCGTAAAATAAGAAAATTCGAACGACCTGAAAATCCAAATAGCTCCAGGCAATCTGTGTCCGAATACTTCGGTTGCAATACCTTCGGCTGGGACCTCATGAGCCAGAAGCTACCTAAGGACGATGTCGCTTTGCTTCGAGAGGTACCTCCATCTAAAAGAAAACTCACCCCCGAACTTGCAGACAAAGTAGCTTATGCCGTTAAAGAATGGGCTATTGCTAAAGGAGCAACTCACTACTGTCACTGGTTCCAGCCACAGACTGGAAGTACTGCGGAAAAGCACGACTCATTTTTCTCTTTTGATAAAACCGGCTCTGCCGTGGATCACTTCACTGGTACCGAACTTATGCAACAGGAACCAGATGCTTCTAGTTTCCCATCTGGTGGACGACGTTCCACTTTTGAAGCTCGTGGTTACACAGCGTGGGATGCAACCTCTCCGATGTTTCTAATCGAAACAGTAAATGGTTTGACACTTTGCATTCCTTCAATATTTGTTTCCTATTCTGGAGAGCACCTTGATGAGAAGACGCCTCTATTGCGATCCATTACTACGGTAAGTGATAGTGCAATGGCAGCTCTCAAGCTACTTGAAAACTCGGATGCGAACCATGTTGTCAGCAACTGTGGTCCAGAACAAGAGTACTTTGTGATTGACCGTTCACTCTACGAACTAAGACCGGACCTAGTTCAGGCGGGGCGTGCAGTTCTAGGTTCTGTTCCTCCTAAACATCAGCAGCTATCAGACCACTATTTTGGTTCAATTAAACAACGTATTCTGAACTTCATGATGGAATGTGAGCATGAGCTTTACAAACTTGGTGTACCGTGTAAAACGAGACATAACGAAGTTGCTCCATCACAATGTGAGGCAGCTCCTATTTATGAATTTGCAAATATTGCGGCTGACCATAATCAGCTGACGATGCAAATCATAAAGATTGTGGCAAAACGTCATGATTTGGTAGCATTGTTTCATGAAAAGCCTTATGCAGGAATGAATGGTTCAGGAAAGCACTTGAACTGGTCCTTAGCCACCAATACAGGTATAAATTTACTAGATCCCGGCGACAAACCACACGAGAATGTACGCTTTCTATATTTCCTTGCGGCTACCATTAAGGCTGTTCATGACTGGTCTAAATTACTTCGATCCAGTGTTGCTTCTGCCGGCAATGACTACAGGCTTGGAGCTAATGAAGCCCCACCTGCAATTATGAGTGTTTTCCTAGGTGAAACGCTAACTCAAGTTCTTGATCGTATCGCGTCAGGTGAATCACCAACTCCTTCTGAAAGTGAAATCAACCTTGATCTGGCCAGAATCCCAATCATTGCCCGTGACAATACGGATCGTAATAGAACTTCCCCTTTTGCCTTTACAGGAAACAAATTCGAGTTTCGTGCTTTAGGTTCAAATCAGAGTATCAGTGGGCCTATCGCTTACTTGAACGCTGCTATGGCCAATGCCTTGGATGAGATGAATAGCAAGCTTAGTAAGATAACAGGCGGAGCAGTTGCTTCTGAAAAGCAAATTCTTGAGGTAATCAACGACACTTATCAACAAACGAAAGCAGTTTGTTTTGAAGGAGACGGGTACTCTGAAGAGTGGCATCATGAAGCAAAAAAACGCGGCTTACCAAACCTTAAAAATACTCCTGAAGCTCTTAGCTGTTTGCTAGAAAAAGAAACTCAAGAGATGTTGATCGGTAAGGGGATTTATGGTAGCAAGGATGAAATCAAAGCTCGCTACAATGTTCTAATTGAACGTTATACTATGCACAAACTCATTGAATTTGAATGTATGGAAGACCTAGCAACAACTCATGTGATCCCTAGCTTTGCCAGTCACTTAGGGCAGTTTGCTAGTAATTTAGATACTGTGAGCAAAGTTTTATCTACTGTTAGTGACACTCAAAAGAAGACCTTAGAACAATTAAATCTAATTATGGATGAATTAATTGTATCGCGGGATAAGCTTTCTACTTTCCTAGAAAAGGCTCATAATTCTGATAATGAAACGGAACTAGGCTTGCTATTAGCTAGTGAAGGATACAAAATAAGCGAAGAGCTAAGTAACGCTTGCGCGAAAGCAGAGCACAAAATTGATGATGCGTTGTGGACACTTCCGAAGTATAGAGAAATGATCTATACCCTATAAGTCGAGTCAATAAGAGGAACCTTCCTTCAAACAGATCCCAGAACCGGACGTGACAGCCTTCTGTCATCCGGTTCCTATTAAGACACTCCTGTATTTCGGTTCTGTGGCAGCTACAGAGTCTGATCGAAAGTTCCTAAAAGTGATCAAAATTTAAACAGAAACAACCTTCTAAACGGCGACAATCTTTCTCCATTTAGACTACCCTAGCCGACCTCAGACTTATTTGGCTTTTTTCCAACTGCCTAATCCCACTCATACAGTTACTTGCTATCACTTTACTATTGCAATTAATCCTTCTTAGAGTTAGGCTATATCCGATATCCGCCATAAGGGTGGGTACCCTAAAAGCATCTCTACAAAGGTCCTCCATATTTTTTTCATGAACTCAACTTTTATTATACTAAGAAGAACATCTCATTCGGCTCGCTTTTTCTTCCCTATAAGAAAAAGTAAGGTCTGTTGATTTGCGTTATCTAGCTTTGCCTATATAGAGGTAAGAATCTAAGATAACTAGACTTATTTATCTTCTGATTATCATAATAAGTAGGATTCTTGAGCAAAATAACTTGGACATAGATTAAACTTTTAACTAGGAATATTTAAATGGAAAACAAACTTTTTGTCGCAGGAATCTCCTATGCAACCACTGAAGATACCCTCCGTTCTTACTTTGAAAGAATTGGTGACGTGCATTCAGTAAAAATCATTTCAGATCGTGAAACAAATAGAAGCAAAGGATTTGGCTTTGTGGAAATGACGTCTAATGAAGATGCTTCGGCGGCGATCGAAGAATATAACGACTTTGAACTGGATGGACGTCGCTTGGTTGTAAATCTTGCAAGACCCCAAAAAGACAGAGATAATCGCTATTGAGACGCCATTGAAATCATGGCGCCACTGCAGTCAAAATTAAATTTTTTCAAAATCCCATTTGGGACAAGTTAATAATAAGAATTGGAGTAATATGAAAATAATCATAACTGGATCTCAGGATTTTTCGAACGAAAAACTTCTATCGGACATTCTCAGTGAGTATACCCGAAAACACAAAGTATCAACCATTGTCTTGGGGCAGGAATCTGGAACGGAAACAATGGCTGCGGAATGGGCTATGAAGCACAACTTCCGTCTTGCCATTGTGCCAACAAATCGCAAAATTGCGGGGAATGAAGCAATTATTGCACGTAATAAAACACTTGTTGAAGCACATAAAGACGCTAAATCACTCCTTCACTTTGTTGGTTCTGAGCTTTCCGAAGATCTTTGTCGACGATCCTATGAAAATAATATCGCAGTTGACGATGTGATTCTCAATAATAGTTAAGAGTTTAAAAATAATTGTATGAGCATTTTGGCACTGATACAGCTTTTGGTCTAACTTACTGAAAATCATCTTATTTCCAAAGGCTCAAACCGCAATTCCGTAAGACTTGTTCGATGAACTTAAGCTCTTCCATTTGAAGCCCAGGGACAGCGCTACCTGCCCTTCCCGAGCATGTACAATGTCTCGTACTCACAGATTGTCTTATGGGCTGCCCACAAATCTTTTGAGCTAAGGTCATAATTGATTAATCTTTTAATCCTAAAGTGATCACACTCGACTCTGTTGTTCAGGTATTTTACCTACCTGGCTCAGTCTGTTTTGGAAGGCATCAGCTCTTTTGCCGAAAAGTCGTCTGGAACAGCAAAAAAGTGCTCAGCATCGCTTTACCTATCCTTAAGTGAACTACTCGGCCCTAAAGGACCAAGTTTGCGTGAGCATTTTGTGCAACCTAGCTCGTACTATAGGACATTGATATCTCTGCTACCTAAAGGAAGCAAATTCTTATTGAAGTGTGTGACTTCTCAAGGCTCTAACTGTCGTACCTGCGACGTAGTTCCTCGCGAAATATTTCCAAGCTAAAAGAAGCTTTGAGAGTATTCAAGAGATAGATATCGAGCCACAAATTATCACAATCAGGTTTTTAGGATATGCCAAGCTTTTTATGAGCCCTTTTGATAGATTCCAAACCTTTAATCTTCTGATACCATTTATTAAAATTTGGAAAGTCATTGAAATGAATTTTGCCAGCTTAACTATGTTTATCTGAATCTAAAAGTCATTGGCTATAATATGCGCTATATTCCTTTCGGCAATAGCAGCAATCATTAGCGATGGATTAGTACAGGCGGAACAGCCAGGCAACAGGAGCCATCGTTGATATATAGCCCCTCGTAGTGGTTAATACGACCCCAGAAATCGTAAGGCTGTCCCAGCTCACAGCCTCCCAGGGGATGGTAAACACTATCGTCCTTAACTTTATCCCGAAACAAGTCTAAAGCGCTGGTCGTATAACTGGTTTCAGTTTGCTTGACCTTTGGCTTTGCTGCCATATTCTTGATGCGGAGGTCTTTTAGAACAATAATCTTGCTTTGAGAATTCTCGACGATTTTATGGCTAAAGTCCTTACGAATGCTGGCTATCTTCTGATGGCTGCGGGATATCTTTTGCTTGGCTCGGATCCCCCTGGTCAACATAAGAAAATCAAATTTATGGACATGCTTTATTAATCAGTCTAATGTAGGGTAGATCCAAACTTTACTAAAAAAGTGCAGTAATCATCAAAGTGATACAAATAATTGCTTACAAGGATTAAATCCGATTTTGGCTGGTAAGTATGACATCATAACGAGGAACAAAAATGAAAATTCTAAATACATTGACTTGCCTGTGTTCAAGTTTACTCATACCTACTATTACCTTTGCTGTTGACTGTAATATATCCCACAGTAATGTTTGGAGTTCAGGCTATCAGCTGAACATGCAGATTGTTAACAATGGTGAAGCATCGATTCGCTCATGGAATGTGGAGCTAACCTTTGCAAATGACCCACTCATCACGAACTTCTGGAACGTGGATATTTCAACTTCCGGAAACAAAGTTATTGCTAGAAATATTAGCTGGAATGGTAGTTTATCTCCCGGTCAGTCAACAGAATTCGGGTTTCAAGGAAGTCATGCTGGTAATTTTATGCTGCCAACGTGTTTAGATTTATCCGATGATACAGAGCCTAACCCAGATCCAGATCCAGATCCAGATCCAGATCCAGATCCAGATCCAGATCCAGATCCAGATCCAACTCCCGGTGGAGATTTGGTCAATTTTAGTGATGGGTTTGAAGATGGCATTGTGAACCAACCGCCTACTGGATGGGACAACTTTATTGCTTGGCAGTATAATAATAGCAACAACAACCCGAACGCATCGGCTTTTGCACTTGTCGATGATACGCGATCGTATAGTGGTAGCAAATCTATTCACTTTAAAGGGGGCTCCCAGCCGGCGCAAATTGTACGAGCCTTGCCAGAGGGGGTGACTACGCTATACTTGAAAGCCCAGATCTACATGAACAAAAAGCTTGGCAATGAGCCTGGTGATAATCATGAACATATCATGGGCGTAAAGGGTACTCCAGATGCCAATAATGAAGTTCGTTTTGGTCAGATCAAAGGTGTGCTTGGTACCAATGAGGTACCTTCAGATGACATCGCCCCTACACAGGATCAATGGAACAGCGGCATCGAACTCGCAGCAAATTCCTGGCACTGTGTTGTTTTGGAGCTTATAGGGGGTGATGTTCCCTATCATAACCTCAGAGCCTGGGCCGACGGACAACTCGTTCATACCATCGACTCAATAGACGATTGGAACAATGGTGGAATAGGTGGCAATACTCAGTGGTTAAGCGACAAATTCAATTATGTAATGTTCGGTTGGCACAGCTTTAGCGGTAATGATGCTGAAGTCTGGATGGATGATATCCAAGTATCCGACAGTTCTCTAAGTTGTCATTGAACATTGCGAACACGTTTACCGAGTTACAAAAAAGAGTAGCATTGAAAATGCGAAAGATTTCACTTTACTTACCTTATGGGAGAATTTCGGCGAGTAATGTTAAACTATTTCTAATTACTGGAGAGTGGAAAGTCCTCACCTTCCACACAGTCAATCACCGCCCCCTTAAGGACCCTGGAGGCGGAGGTTTCCTTGAAGACATTGGGATGAATTTTTCAGATTCTGTTTATAGAGCCGGAATTTCTCGGGTCGTACAGTGGATAGCACCGGCATAACGTATGGGATCATCAGAGTTGACGGTCACTAATCGATAGCTGGGTAGTGCGTGACGATAAGCAGCCAAAGCCGCGCTAGGATCATCACTGGCATAGCTAGGGATTATGGCTGTATTATTTACAAGTAAAGCATTGGTGTAGGTGTACCAAACACCATTCTGGCTCCAGCCTTTTACGCGGTAAACCTGCCAAGTTTCCCCAGGAGCGCAGGTAGTATTTGCAAAATACTGGGCCGCATTTTCAAGGGTAGCAGCGTAAAGATCCTGACTAGATTGGGCCACAATCACCTTACAATCATCTACTATCTTAGCAAACATATCAATATGACCGGTACCATCAGCGGGCTGACCACCACTGCGAGCGTAGGGGATGACATGAACTTCTTCTACACCAAAGTAGTTTTTTAAATAATCATCGACCTCATCACGGGTCATATGGCTATTCCACTCGTAGGTCCTATCTGTCATATAGAGGTGACCCCTACTATCAACCATCAGATTTCCCCCATCTAAAATAATCGGGGCATCATAGGAAGTGACCCCTAGATACTTCGCAATATTGCTTGGCACCTTATCATCTGATTTGCGGTATGCGTAGTGACGATAAATGGTATCGACAATGGCGAGTTGCCCTGTGAGCTCGTCTATGGCCACAGGTCCGAAATCGCGGCTCCATACTGTGTTATAGGGAAGGTTAAGGGCTTCATAGCGATTAGAAGGAACTCCCGGAATGCTGGCTGGGCCACCTAGCAATAAAACTTTTGCGCCTGCTTGGGCTATTTCATACGATAGATCCTCAATGAAAGAGTAAAAGTATGAGTAGGTCATTACAACGGCAGAAACCGGCTCGTATTCAGACGGAAGTCTCAGACCAACGGCTGGCTCTGCAGCTATGCGAGAGCTTGGAAGATACCAATCAGAAGATGTCGTGCTGTCAATTTCTGACTGCAAGGCATAGTTTGGCACGGGCTGTGATCCCGCGCTGCCAAGCGCTAAATTTGCACTTAGAAAACTGAAGGACATAAAAACGTATAGGCCTTTGAACATAAAAACTTCCCCATTAATGTCATGTAAATAGAGTAACATCCTAAGGTAGCTAGCGGCATGCTGCAACCACCATGCATTGAAAATCACGACTTATAATGATAATAATGTTTCAAATAAGTCATTTTGTTCTACATATGGCTCAGCTGTTTATCTTGTTAATGGCAAGAACTTCCCTACTGAATGTGTTATTCCTCTTGATGCAGTTGATAACTATGTTGAAGAGTTAGCGCCTCAAATTCAGGTATATACTCCGGACAAAGCCGCATGGATAAATCTACACGATGATGTGCCAGTATTTAGCTAAAAAATATAACAAACACACCAACCACCCAAATTGCAAAAAGCGCAATTTGCGCTGGACTCACTCCACTACGTTCCGCTCGCTGGTTGTGTGAGCGTTATGTTTCTAAGATGAGATAGTTGAGTCATAGATTGTTGTCCATTAGCACAAGCTTTTTGTTAAATCGAAATGCTTCTGACCAAAATCGTTTATCAATGAATGAGTGAAGGCACTGCCGGTTTTAGTTCTCCCAACCTTCCGAAAAATATCTTAAGGATCTGGTTGCTCACACCAAAGCCTATTATGGATTAAACCAACGGGTTTTAGCTTTCAATTTTTTAATCGGGGAATTTTCCAGAATCAACTTAGCTTTGCTTGCCTCTGATTTATGTATAGCTACATAGCTCTCATGGGACAGAACATCAATTTTTCCCACTAAGGTCGCTGCAATTTCTTGCGAACTTGTGAGCGCTCCCAAAATATCACCGGGACGAATTTTTGTTTTCTTACCAAGATTAATCTGTAATGTCTTATTTAAGGGTTTTCGCGGTAGCAGAAACCCTTCTTCTTTGGGAAGCCCTACATAATTACAAGAAAAACCTAGCATATCTTCAATTTTTTTAATCTTGTACCCTTCAGAGGCTGTCACAAAAGTCCAGACCTTACCGACCGTTTCATGACGGCCCGTTCTTCCTATACGATGGACAAATACTTCGGGATCGCGTGTCATATCAAAGTTTACCACTAAGTTTAAGCCTTTGATATCCAGTCCACGAGAAGCGACATCAGTCACAACCAAAACATTATGACTACCGTTGGAGAACGTCACTAGCGTGCCCGTTCTGAGTTTTTGTTCCTTTTTACCATGGAGGGAGGTCGCTGCAAAACCCTCCATTTTAAGGTATCTACATACATGCTCACACTGCTCAATAGTATTGCAAAATACCAAACAGCGTTCCGGCTGCTCCTGCAAGAGAATCGATCGTAAGGCAGGCAATTTACGGGTCGGCTCAAGTTTAATAAAGCACTGATTAATTAGCTTAGTATTCGTTTCTGCAGGGCCTATGTTGATAGCTACCGGATCTTTGAGAAGCCTCTTAGACATGGCTTTGATATCGTCCGAATATGTCGCTGAGAACAATAGGTTTTGGACCTCTCCTTGCAAATATTTGTAAATTGTAAAAATACTCTCCGCAAAGCCCATATCCAGCATTCGATCGGCCTCATCCAAAACAGAGACTTTAACGGAGCTTAGATCCAGAACCCCTTTACGCAGAAGATCTTGCACACGCCCTGGAGTCCCTACAATAACGTAAGCTCCATGTCTTAGGGACTTGATTTGAGGGAAAATGGGAACCCCTCCATAAATGGTTAACACCTTGATATTAGGTAGAAAACAAGCCAAACGTCGGATTTCAGCACTCACTTGGTCGGCAAGCTCCCGAGTGGCACAAAGCACCAACCCTTCAATTTGTTTACTATCAGGTTTTAAAGATTGTAGAATACCAATGGCAAAGCAGCAGGTCTTGCCACTCCCTGTTTTCGCCTGAGCTAATACATCAGACTTTTTGAGAATAGAGGGCAAGGAGCTTTGTTGAATAGATGTCATCTCCATATAACTCACATGTTTTAATGACTTCAAAATCTCTGAACGGAGGGGAAATTCACAAAAATTAGAGCTTGAGATTCCCTGTACTAACTCATTCGGCATATTTAACTCATTTCCAATCAAGATACTTAAACGCATCCATCTGACTAGCATGACCAAGTCATTAAGGCAATAGACACTCAGGTAAAGCTCTACTTTCTTTAGAATCTCTGTTAGGTTTACTAGGGCAGGTTTATAATGAAGTTTGCTTTAGTAATTGCATTACAAGTCGATAAGACATACACCATATCCTTAGTGCTCACTATGGGAAAGGTAGACAACTTTTTTTAGCGTTAACCTTATCTAAATGTAGATATTTCTCATTTTTCGCGATAGATCTACGCACCTGGTTTTGGAACAAGCTCGGAGAACTAATGTCACTATCTAACGAATTGAAAGCAGCAAAAGCGCGCATGGAAGCTCAAAAAAAGGAGGAAGAAAAGCGGGTAAAAAAGAAGTCAAAGAGACAAGGGAGCACCGTATGGAAATTCGAGGATGAAGTCGTTGCCTTGTACCTTTACCTGGCTAATGCCTCAAAATTTTTGAGAGAAAACTATTCTAAAAAACGCAAAATCTCTGTTCGAGCCATGTCTCTTAAGATTTCTACATTTGAAGCCATCGATCGCGGAAAATCTAAAGATGTGATAAATCCCCAAACTCAGCAGGTATACGATACCTATTCCGGGATGCCAGTAGAGGATCTTCTAAAAGTAGTAATTTCCATCCATCGCGGTGAATTCACCCGCTAACCTATTGATAAATTTGTTGAATCGAACCTAGGCTTCCATTAGCCTACCAAAGACGGCCCCCTAGGATTGGCTAGCAATATCTCTGGACTAGCCAATTCCCTAGGGCTTCAATTTCAAATGAAATAGTCTGGGCAACAGTTAGCCTGTATCCTAACTGTTGTTACCTATCAATCGAGGAGAAAGTATGAAAGCTTTGGCACTCATTTCATTAGCTTCTAGTCTGACCTTTACAGCCTGCACCACTACAAGTAACAACACTAAAGAGACACGGCTAAACCCAGACGAGCAAGGCATGCTGGCGGATGTTATCCATAGTCAAAAACGTGTTGAAAAAAATCGTGTTCGCGATAATTTTAGGCACCCCAAGGAAACCTTGCAGTTTTTTGGCATCAAGCCGGATATGACTGTAGTAGAAGTATGGCCAGGGGGTGGCTGGTACGCTGAGATTCTTGCCCCTTATCTTAAAGGCAAAGGCCAATACGTTGCCGCTGGCTTTTCTGAAAAATCTGAGGTCGAATACTATCGTAAAAGCAGTCAGAAATTTCGCAACCTTGTAGCGAATCGTAGTGACGAATTTGGTGGCAACGTCAAAATTTCAGAATTTGAACCTCCCCAAGCCCTGGATATCATAGCTCCAGGAACTGCCGATGCTGTATTAACTTTCAGAAATATTCACAACTGGATGCATGGTCGAGATGGAAATGGTGTCAAAGCAGCCTTTACAGCTTTTTACAAAGCCCTTAAACCAGGAGGAATATTAGGGGTCGTGGAGCATCGAGCTTCTGATAAAGTAGAGCAAGACCCGCAGGCAAAAAGCGGGTATGTCCGGCAAGACTATGTGATTTCCATTGCTGAAAAAGCCGGATTTGAACTTGTAACAAGTTCGGAAATCAATAGTAATCCAAAAGATACTAAGGACCACCCCAAGGGGGTATGGACCTTACCGCCGGTTCTGGCCTTAAAAGATAAGAACAAAGAAAAGTATGTGGCCATTGGGGAAAGCGATCGCATGACCCTAAAGTTTGTTAAGCCTCAATAATATATACATAATTAGTGAGCCATAGCCGGTCATTTTATTTCGGCATGGCTCATCAGCCAAAAAACATCATTCAATTGAAAGTGATGAATCGACATCCTGCTATCTGCTTTAAGCCGAAACAAAAAACTAATATTTTCCACACTATTGGAATGTAGATAGAGTTTCTTGCTGATTGCTTTATAGTATTCACTAGCGATCATTAATTCCCTCTCCTTTCAGAAAAAGGGGAGCACACTTTTTAATGCGAGACTGCCTTGTCGAGGATTTTTCGCACCTGAAAAGTGGAATATGTAAGCCCTTTGCCGTCCCGATGTTAAAGAGCTAAAGACCTTTTTAAGTTGTGGTTTCTTAACAGACATCTTTTTAAGTTCATAGGGTACCGGTTCTGGATTTTTCTTAAACTCTGCTTTCAGTCCTGATTCCTCAATAGCTAAGGCTTCCATGATGTATGCTTCTACAGTGGAGGCATACCTGGTGACAGTCTATACACCGAGTCAAACTCGAAGCGGCGTCCAGCTTGGGAATTAGGTCCATCATCAGCTAGAATATTCTTTGGATCTTTTAGCAGAGTTCCTTTGAAGAGCATTAATCCTAGACAGGATTTAAAGGGCTGTATGATGGCAATGTTGCTACCTTCATAGCTATAGCAGGGCTTAGACCACTTGATATTGTCCTTAGTGCAGTAATTTCTTCCTGCCATGTTTTTGATGTTAGCACGCATAAATCAACATCTGAATTCATTTTAAACTCCTATTTCGGCTATTATTTCTGATTATTCTAGGTTTTAATAGTAATGGTTTACTGTTCTAAATTGTATCTATATATAGAATATCTCAATCGTTTTTTTGTAGGCTGGGATATTTTAGAGCTTCTGTGAAAATAATTGTTGGTGCTATATTCGGATCTACAAACTTGTCCTGAAATGGACATAGTTTACCATGAGCTCTGAAAAATGGCACCGTTTGGTTGATTGGCCCTGGGGAGCTGGAAAGGAATACTAACCTAGGAGGCATCTAAGTATAATAGTCCTCTAGGAACAGGCAAAAAAGCAGGAGGTCGACCAAAATGCAAAAGGTCATCTTGGAGAAGATGACCTTTGAGGAGAAGAAGATGCTAGGTTTTCATGGTTGGTTGATTTTGGGATCAATTTACTATTCGGTCTTCAGAGACTATTACTATAGAAAATCTTATTTTACTTATGATTCTAACCGTTTATATTGATGTTATTTTTTGAAATGATAACGATGTCATAAGTTACTTATATTAATGGTATAAAATATTTATTGGTAAAAGTGGTAGCATTTATTTTGAAACTATTCCCAGGGAGCCAGTCTCACACAGCTTTTAAATTTTCAATTTAAAACTTACACGCGGTGTAGAGCTTTTTTATCGATAAGTTTAATGTAGGACCTTGTTGGAGATCCAATATTAGTGAATAGAACCGTACAAAACCAGTTTTACAGATCCTTTAAGCCTATACTTTCAAAAGAATGCTGGGCTGAGTTCATCGGAATTAAAATGCCCAATAATAAATCAGAAGGTCTTCAGGATTTATATGCAGTTATTAACCAAAAAGCCGAAGCTAAAGATTTCGTTTTCTAGCAAAAACGATGACTCAATATGCGTTATTCATATCAGCAATACCTATGTTTAATGAGTACGTCTTTTTTAGTGTTAACTATCTTGGACATCTTATACTCTGCCTTAGAAACACCTATTGGTTTGAAATGAAAAATTCAGCCAATAAATTCCTTTGCACCCCCCCAGCTCTAGCATACATTGAGTCCTAATTAAAGTTCTTGTATTGTCATGTTTCTACTCACTTCTCTAGCTGTTTGTTGCCCGGGGAGTGACTAATTTTCAAACTCGAAGATGGGAGTATATCAAATGAAACTTCAGCAGAAAATAGCGATAACCCTTAGTGCCTTGTTCGGTCTAACCGCTGCAGCAGCGCAAGCCTCTGCAGCGACAAAATCAATAGATACTTCGGCTAATATCACGCCAAGTACGGGCTGTGGGGCTATTGCACCACAAAGCGGGACCTACTACCTAAACGTTGACGGCACACAGCGCCGTTACATCGTAAGCCTACCAGCTAATTATGACAACCAAAGAGCATATCCCCTAGTATTTGGTTTTCATCCTTGGGGTGGTAACGCCGAACAAACAGTGGGTGGCGGTTATTGGGGAGCCCTTCAGGCTGCTAATAATGGAGCTATCTTTATCGCTGGTCAGGGACTTCCTTCAGGAGGTAATCGTTTTCCTCCCGGTCAAGGACCCGATGGCTGGCAAAACGTTGACGGCCGTGACTTTGTTTATATGGAAAGAATCTTTAACTGGGCTAACAGCAACCTCTGCTACGATACTGGGCGGGTTTTTGCCATGGGCCATAGCTATGGCGGTATGTTTTCCAACTGGTTAGGCTGCGAGATGGGTAGTAGAATTCGTGCTATTGCGCCTTTCTCAGGCAGTTTTGCTGAGGTCGAGGTTAATCCGAATACCGACTGTAGCTTCGAGAAAGTTGCCGGTTACTTTATGCACGGAACAAATGATTTTGTTGTTCCCTATGCAAACGGCGAAGAGGCCAGAAACTACTTACTTCAGGCCAATAGCTGTAGCAACAACTATAGCGATGCTCCCTCCCCAGGATGGGGTGTCACCTGCCGCAGCTATAATAGCTGTGCCAACGGCTACCCTGTAGTTTGGTGCAGCCACTCCCAAAGCCATGGCGTTCCCAGTGGTTCTGGTGCAGCCGCTTGGAATTTCTTCAATAGCCTTTAGAGGGAATTGCTTCTAGGCTCAAGAAGGTCACTTCAGCCAAAAAATAACAAATCACCTAATAAAGCTAATAATAATTAAAGTTCAAGCAAATACAGAAAAATAAAAAACCCACCAACAGTAGTTGGTGGGTCAAATGTTCGGCATACTTAGCCAACAAGGGAATTAATTACATCGTCTCCAGACTAGAGCGTGGTAAACCTTGAATTCACCATCAACAGAGTCCACAGTCACAAAACCGCCATTATTACGAGCGCCACTATTGTTCACTCTAATAGCAGAGTTAATATTCAGAGCTCTGAGGGGGCCGCATGGTGACCAAGCAAGAGCATCTACTGGAACGACGTGACGGAACATGTAATCTTCATCAGCAAATCCTGAAATGGTTTGACTTTGATTAAAAGAATCCTGTTGTCCTTGCAGATAGTAGCGAGCCGATTGCCTGGCTGTAACACCGTCCTCTAAGAAGAGATAACCACGATAATCGAAAGTAGCTAAGGCAAAGGACCATTGGTTAGAATCGTAGTCGAGATCCATTATAATCTGACAGTTTTTACGATTTTCTCTTCGGGAAATACCTGGGCCAGCTTCCGCTATGAAAGAATCGAAAATAAGGGTGAAAGCTTTTTTATCGGGAGATACGTTTTCAGCAATAGTTCCTATAGGACAACCAGAACCATTGTATTGGATATTCTCAATCGTCAAATCCGCAGGTGCTTCTGGGAAATCGGAGTCGTACGGAGGAGGCTCATCTATAGGAGGCAATGAACCACCACACCTTTTCCATATAATACCATAAGACTGGTTGAATTCCCCATCAAAAGAATCAGTAGTAATCACACCTTCACCTTGGGGATTACCTTGATTACTCACACGAATTGATGATTGGATGTTGAGAGCCCTGGAGTCACCAGTACAGTCTGGCGACCAAATCACAGCTCCTAAACCGATTTGATCGCGAAAGTGATAATCCTGATCGGCAGGACCGCTCACACTAGAATTAAAATCTACTCCTTCGATATCCGATTGGAAGTAGTACTTAGCACTTGATGTTGCTGTCACACCAGAATCTAAGAAGAGATACCCGCGGTAATCGAAGCTTACTAACGAGTAAGTCCATCCAGTAGGAAAATCTAAATCAATAGTGAAAGTACAGTTGCGACGACTATCCGAAGTAGTGCTGCCGGGATATACTTCAGCAAGATACTCGCTAAAAGTCAGGGTAAAAGCTTTTCTATCGGCTGATATGTTTTTACCGATTGTTCCAATAGGGCAACCAGAGCCTGCAGCAGTGATACTATTAATATTTACGTATGAAGGGGTATCTTGTGCCATGGCCTGACCAGCTACAAACGCTGCAAACACAGCTCCCGCAATTCTCAAATAACTCATACTGATATTCCTTTCGCCTAAACTAAGTTCGAATTCTTGACAACCCATTTGCACGTCGAATGCCAAATAAGATACGAATATCGAGCAAGTGTTCTGTAAACTCAGGTCACATCGATAAGACTCTAATAATAGTAATTATCACTCACAGATCACTGTAATGCTTTTATTTTTCCGAAACATTTTAAGGAAACCATGATGCGCCAATTTATCAAGCTACAACTGATAGATTCTCTAAGATAGCATCTTATATTATCTCAGCTTGCTACTGTCTTTATTCATCTTTGTTTACTCGGAGTATGGTAAGAGCAAGGTGCAGGTGGTCAAAATATCAAAAGGTCTTGCTTTTACCTATTGACACCCTCAGGTTTTGGCATTAGCAATCCCCATGTTTAGATCCCAAAGTCATAGGGGACAGTCTAGTTTCTTTTCTTTAAAAAAAATTTTCAAAACATATCATTCAATGAACTATGATGAAGTGCCTTAGCATAACTATGCAATATCTCTCAGCCCAACTTGATTCATAACCTGATTCATATATAGTTATAAATAGGAAATGTTGAGTTGCTTTTAGTTATGCTACTATGTATTTGTTTCTTAAGGGGTGCAGTATGAAGTCTTTTGTAGTTTTTTTTTTGTTAGCACAAAGCTGTGCTCATTCCTCAAGCTTCAATAGAAACCTGGATGAAGAAAAAGTGATTGGACCTACCTTACAACGTTCCCATGCCAGGCACAGTACGCACTACGAATGTGACCCTTATCTTAAGGATCGAGATAGTGACCTATTTAAGCCCTATGTGGCAGTAGGAGCTAACTTTTTCATTGAGAAAGGTAAAATTAGGGCTCAACCTAGTGTTGAGCAGGGCTGTAGTGATTGACGATTGACACCTTCCCCTTCTTGCTTCCTCAGTAAGGTGGGCTTCCGAGGAAAGAATGTGGCTATTTCGGCAAGCCAGAATAACCAATATTCTCATAACTTATAGGCGCCTACTAGCATAGCTGCATCAAATGCTTTACCGGTTTGTTTTCCAAACCAACCGTAATAGCTGTACCCTTCAAATCCAATATCAACTTTCTTGGTAAGCCTCTTCTTAAACCCTACTCCGAGTATGGGACCTATCGTACTTTCAGAATCGCCATTGGCTCTATTGAGATTAAGCATCCCCCCACCAACAGTAAGTCGCAAGCGGTAGGGTCCTTTTTTAATAGTAGGACGAAAAAACCCACCTACGGCTAAAGCCCCATCTCCATCATCACTTGAAGAAAAATTATGGAAGTAACCACCCCAGGTGGCATATCGATCCCACTTCATTGCGTAGTCGACACCAAAACCTAGGCCACCAGGTCCAAATCCTAAGTAACCATGAACAGCCGAACGTCCTTTCGCAAAACCCGGTACATTAAGGGACAAAAGCATAAACACTAAAAGCAAAAGCCTCATAAACATTGGTAGCCTCTTCAATTTTAATGAAATTCTTAAACTATATCGGCTCGATAGGGAGTATTCTAAAAAATTTTATTCAGTCCCCGGTTATATTTGCATTTTTCAATGCTATTTCTTAATTCTTCTTTCTATTTAAAAGCTTACCTAAGGTACAGAAAAGTGACGCTAATTAATCTTCGCGCTTGCGATTTTGCTATTGCATATTTTTGCTTTTAGAGTCTTTGTGGGTATGTTAATAACGTCGGCTGACTACTTAGGAACCTGATTTATTGTGACATATTTGATTATAGCCTTACTCATTCCCTGGGTTGCGCCGTTAATTTGGGTAGCAATTACGAGCTTTCGGGAACTTACATCTAGCTACACACGCTTTTTCTATGTTTTAGTGATCGCGATCCTGGCTATTGGCTTCATTCCTGATCACTACAGCCATGATGGCTGGAAAGCTTTCGTATTTATGGGGATTGGCTGGGGAATCTTTGCAGCCCTCGATTACCTATCCAAAAGGGTTAGAAGCTCGCGGCGCTTGTCCCTATACCTACTGGGAGCTACGATTTTCCTCCACGGTTTTGGCGATGGCGCTGGCATTTTTCTCTCAACCCTCAACAACGGCCCTAATCCATCCATAGCCCTGGCTGTATCTATTCTATTACATCGACTTCCTGCAAGCTTTGGAGTCTGGGCGTTCTTGATTCCCAGATTTTCGAGGGTTGTTCCCATTTTAATCTTAGCAATTTTGACCGTCGGCACCCTACTTGGGTATGGCGTTTTAGGTTTGAATGGGGATATTACTATCCATGAGCACTATATCCATATCATCGAATATCTAGTGGCTGGCGGCCTCATTCACTTGGGTGTCTTGGCAAAGCGGAATCGCAAGACTAAGCACCATCAGCAAAAAAATTCGTGTGCTGTCTAAGCCCAGCCACCAGCGCGCGAACACTGCGCTGGGGAGAAAATTTATCTTCTACTTCTTTTCTAGCAGCCCTCCCCATCCGCTTGCTCCGATTAGGATCTTTGATAATGCGCTCGACGGCCCTGACTAGACCTTCAATGTCACCTGGCTCCACCAAAATACCGGTAATCCGATCTGTTATGAGCTCAGGAACGCCTCCCACACGACAGCCAATGACAGGCACTTCCATAGCCATGGCTTCCATAAAGGCAACTCCTAATGCCTCACTCTTAGTCGGGAGGATAAAAATATGGGTTTTCTCTAACTCGTTTTTTACGGCAACTTGGTCAACACTCCCAAGAAATGCCACATTCTTGTGAATTCCCAGCTCCTTTGACAACTTCATAACTTCTTGCATATAGCCATAGCCGCCCTGTTCATCCTGACCAGCAACGCGTAACTGCACGTCTATATCTTTTTCTAATAGGGACGCAATACAATGTATTAGCTCAGTATAACCTTTTGCAGGATTCACCCTTGAACAACAAAACAATCGTAAAATACTCTGTCCCTGCTGAAAGGGCTCATAGGGTTTGTGACGCTGAAAAAACTGTGTATTAACACCCATTGGTGCGACTGTCAGAGGAGTCGATAGCTGCGGCTGCTCCCGTTGCAATTCTAACCTTAACCGTTCGGTTACAACGATACCAAATGACGCGTAACCCCATTTTGCTTCCTGATTACCTGCTTGGCAATTGTCTCCGTGACGGGTGATGCTGTAAGTGACCCCATAGATCATATGAATGAACAAAACGATATCAGCACCTGAATACTGAAAGTGAGAATGGATATGGTTAACTTGTCGGCGTATTAAGTGCGCCCCAAAAAATAGACCAATACCGAACATTATCAGCAGTTTCAACTTACTACGAAAAGAAGTGTCCTTACTGTTGAGAATCAGACTTATAGCTTTCCAGATACCCCTTAATTTCATTTTTGGTAATGCATTTAACAAGTCCTTGAAATACCGCCAGGGGGGGAAAGCATAGAGCGTCCTTTGATGAGCCTTTTCAGCCCATAATTGAGGACAAAGTGAAGTACTAGGCCTTACTGTGGAAGCAATGAGGATATTTATTTTTTGTTGCTCTAAAGCTTGAATCTCGCGCCAAAAAAATGAATGGGTCTGCGTGGGAAATTCGGGGACGAAATAGACAAGTTTTGGTGACATTGTTCCTCCTCACAGCCTCAACAAACCCATGGTAAGCTCGCAAAAGTCACGTTTATTACATCGATAAAAGGCTTCCCCATATTCGATCCGATGCTTGAGACCTCGGTAGCGATTAAGCCCTAACACAGCGCTATCATAAGGTAGAGCCTCCAGTTGAGATCGATAAAATCTGATCGCTGTTTGCTTACGCTCTATCACTTCTGATATATCGAGTACTATATTGGGCCATAATGTCGACCAAACCTCATAGCACCAAATTTCTCCCTTGAATGGTAAATGGTTGATAACCTCACCTAACAACATACTACAGCTTTGATGATCCCGGTGGTGGTCAGTGGGAAAAGGACAAAGTATAATGTCCGGATCGTAAGCGGCGAGTTTCTTTCGCATGCGATCTTCGAACTCCTTTTCTGAAAAAGCAACAAAGCGATCAGGTAAACCCCACCCTTCCGCAGTGAATCCTAAATAACGAGAAACTTTTTCAGCCTCAGTCCACCTTCTATTGGCAACAGTTTCTGCCGAGGCTTGAGGATTACCAGTAACAAACACAACTTCAACCGTTTCTTTTTTATCCTGCAATTTCGCCAGTAAACCTCCCGTAGCAATCGACTCATCATCATTGTGAGGAGCAATTATCAACCATCTTTTGCCAACTGGTAAGGTAATAAGTTCCACAGGCTGGCGATGCAGCACACCCATTGTATACTTGAGTAAGCGAGTGGCGCCCCAGCTGCGCAGGCGATTGAACATTCCTTTCATAGATATCCTTGCATATTTCCTTAAGGTAAAAGTGTTTGTTTTGTATTGTATCGTTCTACCCTGTAAATTTCACTCAAATACGTACGTATGATAAAGTCACTCGATACTATCAAGTTTTTTCAAGAAATTTCTAAACTGTTTTTTTCATATCCCGGATTTATACCTGAAGTTCAATTTTCTTTCATCATGGGGGGGGTTCGTGATATTACTAGGTTAATAAAAATTTTTAGGTTAAATTCATGACTTACTTGATTCGCTACTTTATCCATAAACCCATCGCTGCCAATTTACTTTCACTGACCATAGTCCTAATGGGATTATTGGCATTCAAGCATCTCAAGCGTCAAGCGACTCCCTTGGTTGACATGCAGCAAATGAGGATCATCAGTACCGTACCTGCAGCATCGCCAAAAGATATAGAACTCAATGTTACCACTAAGCTGGAAGAAGCATTGGAAGGTGTGAGTGGCATTGAAAAAATTCTCTCCAACAGCACTGAGTCGGTATCTACCATTGAGGTCTATATCGATCCTGATGCGAGTGATTCAGAAAAAGTCAAGTCAGATATTCGCCGCGCAGTAGAGTCCGTGCAAGACCTACCCGAGGAAATGTTGGAGAAACCTCATATTTTCGAGATTAAAGTAGAGGAAATGATCATTTATGAGCTAGGTATTGCTTTTAACGAGTACGACCCCAAACGCATAGCAGAAGTGAGTCGTCAGCTCAAGCGAGAATTACAAGGTCTCTCAGAAGTAGCAACCGTTAGAGAAAGCGCTGTTCCTGAACGCGAGATAAAAATTTATCTGAATGCCCACAAATTGGATCAATATCAAGTTTCCATAGAGGAAGTCTACCAGAGCATTACTAATAACAAAATCAGACTATCAGGGGGAGTTTTAAAAAAGGGAGACCAGGAAAAGAGTATTATTACCTTAGCTGAATTTGATGACCCTTATGAGGTACAAGACATTGTTATCAGGTCAACCAGTACTGGACAGCACATATTTGTTAAGGATGTGGCTCGCATAGTTGATGGTTTTACCAAAGATGATCGCATTCTACGCTTTAACGGCATGCGAGGAGCTTCCTTGCTAGTCACCAAAAAATCTGCAGCTGATATTATCAATCTGGTCGAAAAAATTGAAGATATTAAAAATCGCATGCAGAAGCGAGGACCTCCTGATCTGCACCTGGTTACAACATGGGACTTTAGTATTGCTACCCGTACGCGTTTAGATATTGTATCGATGAATTTTGCCCTGGGTTTTTTCCTGGTTCTTATCGTGCTATTTTTATTTCTAGATCCCCGTATTGCTTTTTGGACCGCACTCGGTATTCCTATTTCCATCGCTGCAGCTCTTGCGGTAGCTCCACTACTAGATATTTCTATAAACAGCGTCTCACTCTGTGGAGTCATCTTAGTTCTCGGTATGATAGTTGATGATGCCATTATTGTGGCAGAGTCCATTTACAAAAACTTAGAGAACAATATGAAGCCCAAGGATGCAGCATTAAACGGCGTTATTTCTGTTATAAAACCTGTGTTCGGTACTATTATCACTTCTATCATTGCCTTTATCCCCCTATATTTTTTACCAGGTACAATAGGTGATTTTTCCATAGAAGTCCCATCCATAGTATGCATTGTACTTGCAGCTAGTTTCCTGGAAGCAACCTTTATTTTGCCTTCTCATCTCAGCCATCGTGCTTCCCATACCTTGCACTTTATCCCTCCAGGAAATCATTTGATCAGATTCCTTGAAAGTCGGTATAGAAAATTATTGAGCTTATGCATTCGTTTTAAATACACGACTTTTATCTGTTTTATTGTAGGAATATCCACATGTTTCTATATTGGCAAGTCATATGCTAAATTCAGAATGTTCGATCTGGAACAGGCTTATAGAATATACTTTATGGGTGAGGTTAAAGAGGGTACTACCCTTAACTATACAACTGATCAAGTGAAGAAGCTTGAACAGCTAGTCGCCATGTTGCCAAAAGATGTAGTACAGTCCTTTAAAACCACTATTGGAACAGAAGGGAGCTTTAAAGGATTAAGAGTTCAATCCCATACATCCTTCCTCTCTGAGTTGGTACTTACACCTTTTAATCATCGCACTTTAACCGCTAGCTTTATTGCAAAAGAGCTGGTACGCGGTGTTCAGGAAACGGGAATCCCGTTTACCAAGTTTGATGTAGAAATTGATGCAGAAGGCCCCCCAGTCGGTAGGCCCATTGAAATACGCATCGTTGGCGACAACGCTGAAACAAGAGAGCGCATAGTTAACGAACTTATGGAATTTTTAAAAAAGCTTCCCCTGGAAATGGTCGCTTCCGACATAACTAAAGGCAAACAAGAGCTACAACTAAGACCTGACTTTCGCAAGTTATCAGCTAGTGGCCTGAGTACATCTCAAATAGCTAACACCATACGCACCATTTTTGATGGGACCATCGTGGGACAGTTTCAGACATCAATAGAGTCTTCCGATTATCGTCTATTAATGGACCCTAACTACCAGAACTTTGACGACCCCCTCATTGGTATTGCTGTAAGGAATAGTTTTGGTAACCTCATTCCCCTAAAAGGATTGGTCACTGAAGAGCAGGGAAGTTCTGTTAAGAGAATATTGCGCTTTAATGGCCACCCTTCTAATCTTATTACTGCGAACTTAAATACCCAAGCAACCATTCCTGAAATTAGCCCTATCATTCAACGGAAGCTCCATGACCTAGAGGTAAAGTTTCCCGGTTATCATCTGCACTTAGAAGGTGAAGCTAAGCAGAGCCAAGAGTTCATTCAACAAATCATACTTTTGCTCTCCATAACCATAGTAACCATCTACTTTTGGTTGGTATTTCAGCTGGAATCACTCACCAAACCTTTCATGGTTGTTTTAGCTATACCATGTGGCATCGCAGGTATATTTTTAGCCTTTATCGGTCACGGAATGGATCTTTCTCTCCTAGCCCTTGTGGGCATTGTAGGAGTAGGAGGGGTTTTAATTAATGACTCTCTCATCCTGGTAGAGTTTGTCAATCGATTACAGCGCAGCAGCCAAAACAAGTTTGAAGATGACATTATCGACGGGTCAGTCCATCGTTTTCGGCCAATTATACTGACTACTTTAACAACGGTAATTGGGTTATTCCCCACCGCCTATGGGATGGTAGGTGGCACGGATTCCTTTATTTCCCCTCTAGTATTTACTATGACCTGGGGATTACTTGTGGGCACACCTTCAGTGCTATTTATTATACCTGTTCTGTACGCGATTATTTCAAAAAAAACTAGTTCTTCCTAGAGAATTTCCTGCCTGAATTTTCAGAACTCCTCTTTATTTCCTAACACATTCCATAATTTTTGATAAAATTCCCTCCCTGACCGATAGTGAGACAAAGAGGGGGGAAAGATGATCACTTGGGGGTGTTTTTTTTTCATACTCAATAGCTTCAAAATTTGGTATTTCTTCCGCTATCAATCATGGAAATTGACAGGTCTACCAAAGCTCGACCAGCTTTCCCAACCCAACTGGAAAGCCATCAATAGCGATGAAAATTATTGGCTATACCTTATTCTATGCCAGAAAAAAAAATACTATGTTGGTATTACCAAGAATCTCCATAGACGTCGTAAAGAAGAATTCAGCCTAGGACCTCGCTGCCCAAAGTGGATGCTTAAGCACAAGCCTGTTCGCTATCTAGGAGTTTTACCCCTAAAAACAAAATCTAAGCGGCATGCGGAAAAATTAGAAACTGCATTCACAAAGCATCTTTTTAAGGAATTTGGGCGCAAAAATGTGCGTGGAGGTCGCTATGCTGCTCCTCATTTGTTCCGCTCTCATAGATAAACTATTGTCAATTTAATACCGAATTGCTAGGATCCCCTCGGCCTTGATGTTCCTGTAGCGAGGGTGCTTATGAATGGTTATATCTTTATTTTTATCGCAGCTCTTCTCAATATTTTATCTAAGGTACCTACGCTCATTTGGTTGGTAAAGAATAAACGCAGATACAACAATCATAATCCACGCAAGCAATTTCAAGAAAACGATTCATTGCAAAAACTCTACGCTGCCCATACCAATACTATGGAAGCATTCCCCGTTTTCGCAGTTGCTATGGTCATTGGCGAACTCACTTCCTTAGCACCTCATCTATTAGCTAGCATCGGCTGGATCTTTGTTCTCAGCCGCCTTGTCTACATCTTACTTTACAGTTTTGACCTAGCTTGGCAACGTAGTGTAGTATGGGCTATTGGATGGTTTGCTTCTTTGACTCCCATAGTTATAGCAGGCTTCAAACTGTAGCGCCGTGCTGTTGCGTACTTTGAGTCAGGTGACATTTTGATCAGAGTTAGAACTCCAGGGTACTTCCCAGATTGAATTGGATCTCATTAATTTTAGCCTCCAAGGGCCCTGCTAGGTTCAAGTACAATATTTCTGCATTTATTTTTAGATCTTTTCGCCATTGATAATCAAATCCACCACCAAAACCTGGTCCAGCATAATTAGATTGAATGGATTGGTATTGGCGTTGATGAAAACCGATAGTTGCATAAGGTCTTATTTTTTCAGCACTATAAATATATAAATCGCGCTCTTTATAGGCTAGATGACGGTTAAAACTAAGGGGAAAATATTGTACGTTTATATCCATACCATACCCAAAATCATGGCTATTTGCCCCTATCAAGTACAAGGAGTAGGAGGGCTTTATTAATACTTTATCGACAACAGGAAATTCATAGAATAGACGCAAGTGCCCTAAGTTCGATAAACGTTGTCTGCCTGATGTATTGTCACTTTCAATCACAAAATGCCCCAGACTCATGCCAACCTGGCCCATAACTACGAAACCCGGAAGCAAATAGCTCAAAAGCAAGACTATTTTAAGCGACTTTAGGACCATTGCCTAATTCCTCGACATCATTAGCAGCATCAAGATCTGATGCCTCTAAGTTGAAATCTTTCTTCAAAGTGTGGAAGATTTTAGCTATTTTTTCTCGCATGAGCCAAATATCATTTTTCTCCAATCCATTCTGATCGCAGGACTTTATGGTCTCAATGAGGATATAGTTTTGAGCATCAGAAAGATGATTCGTAACCTTACTGCGTAAGCTGCGATCGACATTAAATAGGGCGACACCCCAATCATGGGCTGAGATCATTTCCACTAGCTTAGCAAGAATATCATCGCCACCGTCGAAAACTGCGTAGAATGGTGGTCGAATGATATGAATACTTGCATCGGCTTTCGATGCTTTATAGATATCCCTCTCTTCATCAATGGTACAAAACCTTAAAAATTGCAACAAACCTCTTTCATGTCGAAATTTCTCAAGCATCATCATTTTGTTGTAAGGAAATATATCCAGACATTGTTTAATTAGTTCCTTACAAGCTTTTCCATCAAGGGGAGGTGGTTGAAAGTCATGCCTTAACAAGATACCCCACCCTCCCGGAAAACTTTCACGGGCAGTGGGCACGGAGATAGTAGTGGGCATCCAAGCGAGAATCCCGAGAGCATCTCGTTGCTCTAAACTTTGGATGAAAGGTTTTAGCTTACTCCCTAACCTCCATAAGGCAATCAGAAGCTCCTGCCAAGCTAAATGATCACTATTTCTTTTACGAAATGCCAATTTCATCGCAAAATGGTAATGTTCAATTTCAACAGGTGCTTGATCAAAGAAAGCCTCAAGCCATGAAGCATCCGAACTTCTTTCAAAAACCTTCTCCTGCATGGATTTAGACATACCTTGCAATATAGTACCTAAAAAACGGGAATTGCTCTTTGCCAATGTCTCCAAATCTATCATATCTTCAAGGCAAGGAAAGCCTGGATCACTTTCTAATTGTTTTATAACTTCTTGCAACTTTTCTCCAACCTTCATAGTATCGTTAAATTGCAAACCTGTACTCTGTTTTACGACAGGAAAGTTAGGCTGGGTTTGTCGAGTGGCACTAGTTAATGAAGGGGCTGGAGGAGTATGGTTGATGGCTTTAGTACTTTCTGAAGAGGAAAAGCTATCGCTTATACGAAGGGCAAGATATCGTAACGAAAGAATTATTGTAATTGATAAAAACAAAAGCGAGCCAATAATAAGGGCCATCCACTCTGTAGCAAAATCGGAACCCCGTTTCCAATTTTTTCGAACAAACTCTACCTTATCGCGACCTGGAATAATGTGTAAATTTGCATATAATACATCTCTTAGCTCAAAAAGCTCATCGTCTCCAATGTACGATGGCATTGTAATCTGAATGGAAACCGTTTGCATACGTGGCAGTAAGTCTGCAACCGTTTTATTCGGATCATCCCACTCATCTAGGGCTTGAATTTCAGTTCCAGGACTATAGTATGGGAGGTTATCGGTACTGGAGTTTAAACTAGCTTCACCAGGATTACGCCTTAATGGCGTCACCGTCAAATTCACCAACATGGGGACATAGGGGAAACGATTTTTGATAACAGTTACTGCTTTTTGGTTGAGATAGGTCTCCACTTCGACAACTTTCGGATTTTTAGCTTGCTGCGCCAATAGATTGGTGTTTGCATACAGTATTGTTACTATAAAAGAAATCAGTGAAAGCAATCGCATCTACTTCTTTCCTGGTTCGATGATAAACATAATTTTGCGCGCCATTGCCAACCGCTGTTGTCGGGTTGCCACAGATTCCCCGGGAAGTGTTCTAGTGTTAACACCATGACCGAGCAATCTTGTTTGCTGTGTCGGTATTCCAGTTTTAGCTATTAATCTTTGCGTACTTACAGCACGGAGCACGGACAGTTCCAGGTTATCACGAAACATATGAACTCCCCGCCTTACCGGTCGTTGATCCGCAAAGCCAACAATATGGAGTTGCATCGAACCCGCAAAAGGTAGGTAAGCTACAGCAAATTTCTCGACAGCCTCCCGCCCCTCTTTGGTAAGATCGATGCTTGCCGAGTCAAAAAATGATATTTTGGGGAAATGAATAAAAACCTTATCTTCTTGTCTAATGACCTCTGCATCTAAAGCTTCGACTTCAAAATTTTCATCCACATGCTGAATAAAAGGTAATTTCATAGTTGCCTTATCAATTGCTACTTTTTCCAACTTTGTTATCGAAGTAAAACGGGTTTCCCCCTCCGAGGTAAGAGGTAAGATAAGCTGTACAATATCACGAAATCGATTAATTATTGCAGAAAGACCATCCTGACTTTCTTGTTCTACCACAGAGCGAGAATCCACGGACAGGTCCTGGATATTTTCAGAACCTGCAGTTCCACCTTCGTTCGACATTTGCTTCGCGGATTTTGCATCTAGATTTTCTAAAGCTAAAACCAACGATCGGCTGAGCAACGTATTCCCTGTTTCCGGTTTTTGAATGGAGAAAAATAATACGAAAAACCCTAGAAGCAATGTGATCATATCGCCATAACTAACCGCCCAGGTTCCTTCATGTGTAGCCCTTCTGCGATATGATCGTTTGCTCCCTAAGGTTCTCATGCACTGATTCCCTCATTGACAACTTGAGACAGGATATTAACACGACTTTTCCTAGAAATATAAGAGTTCAGCATTTCCTGACTTTTAAGGAGTGATTCCTTATCAGCTGCGAGAACTATGGCTTGCAATGCAATTTCACCCAGAAAACGTTCTTTTTCCACCTGCTTGCTAAAAGCCTCTCCTATGGGAGCTACGATGAAGTTAGCCATCAAAAGCCCATACAGTGTGGCCACCAAAGCCAGAGCCATCTTCGTTCCTGTCTGTGAAGGGTCTAGTCCTTCAGAAATAGCCCGCATCAGATTCACAAGTCCCAGGACAGTTCCTACCAAGCCAAAAGCAGGAGGATACTTAGATAGATTATGAAAAAATTCTGCTATTTGGTGACGCTTGGCTACCAATTGATGTAATCTTTCGGACAAAATAGCTTGAATATCTTCAGTGGAAAAATTGAGATGAATCAGTTCACCGCCATCGATATAAAGTTCTTCAGCAATGTTTTTCGGGCTTTTCTTGATAAAACTATTAGGATTCCTAATAAACTGTAGAGCCTCAAAAATCTGCTTCTTCTGAGATTTTTGAATACCAAATAAAACACCAAATAACACTTTGAAAAAATATTCCCGATGCTGCCATGGTGCCGAAACCAACCCTACAGCTAAAGTGCCACCAATAACCATTGTTAAAGCCACATCATCGAAGTATAGATTATAGCTCTGATCTAAAAATACGAGCGATAGTTGAATAGCGATAAATCCAGCAATAACTCCAAGAACGTAGCTCATAAAGAACCTCCAGGACTGTCCTGCGACTTCCCAGTGATTTTCCTCAGCTTTCTAACCATAATAGCAGTTTCCACATTTTGAGGATCAACTGCTAATGACTTTTCGTATGACAACAAAGCCTCATCAAAGTTTTTCTTCAGGTAATGGATATTACCTTGAAGATCGTAGAGAACGCTTACAAAAGGAAAGTTAGAAATGAGATCATCAATTTTAAGACTTGCTATTTGCCATTCTTTTTTCATCATATTGGATTGAGCAATAGCTATTCCTTTACCCAGTTCATTAAGGCTTTTTTTGGAAATTTGTTGACACTGATCAATTTTCTCAAAAGCCTCTGCTGCATTGTTCTCCTCTTTCTTCAAGGTAATATTTAAGCTATGATTCGATACAAAGAAAGTTTTTGGAATGATAAAATTAAGTGGTACATAACCCTCTTTTTGGGCTTGAAGATGCACAAAATCGGTTTGTGCAAAAAAGCTCTCATCCAAGTCCAGCGCTAAAGGTGTTTCTCCCGTAGTTTTAATGTCCCCACCAGAATCCTTGACAATGACCACGCTATTAGCGGGAACTGAAGTTACCGATAATTGCCCCGAAACACAGCCATTCAAGACAATGACGAAGAACGATGTTCGTAGCAACCACAAAATAACCACCATTGAAAAATGAGTCCTGGACAAACTATCGCCATTTAGCAAAAAATCTTTACTACCCAATAGGCAATTTCACTGAAATGTTCATTCGTTGTACGTATATCAGCAGCAGTCTTGACATTGGGAAATTTTGCGAAGATACTAAGTTTTAAACAATCTTAAACAATTTAATGTTTATAGAATTATCCAAAAACAATGCAAAAGATTTTTAATGTTTAGAGAAAAATTTAGATAAAAGGTGTTACTTTGACTCTTTGATATTTGAAAGCCGGTGTTTTCGTTCGCACGTCGCGATCTCGATTGACTAGCACATTGGCTTCAGGGAAATACATCGCCACACAACCTACTTTAATATCAAAGGAAGCCACCGATACTGGCCCCATCTTCCCCACTGCAGATTGTACCAAAACCGATTGATACTCACTCAACTTCAATCGGTCTATATCTGCGGGATTCATAAGAACAATATCCCGATGTTTTTGATTTCTGTATCTATCTTCTTCTTCATATACCACTGTATTAAATTGTCCTTCAGACCTAATTGTAACCAGTGTCAATGCTTGGTCCTGTTTATCCGTTTCCTCACCTTCTTGAAATAAGCTATCGGGTACAAAAAATTTCGATTTCCCATTGGGCGTTGGGAATTTTTGCTGATGTAAAATACGGCCCGGTATATAAAACTCCTGGCCCGTTTTCACTTTCTCATAAATTTCAGAAAAAGGATTAAAAACCATTGCTATGAGCTTGCGGATTTCATCATGCTGATGCAATTGATTAAAATCTATTTTTGCTAGTTCTTTCCCCACTTTCTTTAAATACTGCTTCGCTATACTTGCAATGATTTTGGTCTCCGGTCGAGCCTGGCTAATCCTCTGAGGTCCCCCTTCACTAATGCGCACATAGTTAAACATAGATTCCTGGGTGGTGGCCTGCTCCTCTTCATCCCGAGCAGCTACCGGTAAGATGATCGCTTCACGACCTAATCCATGCACATGCCCTGTGTTTAATGTGGTATTCAGTTGGACCGAAAAGGACAAGCGTGACAATGCCGTTGCCGTATAATTTGCATCGGGACTAGCACCAAAAAGATTGCCACCCAAAAACATCGCAAAATCCATGTTTCCGGCAAATGCGCTTTCTACGCAACTTAAAGTGTCAAAACCTTGATGATCAGGCACTTCAACCCCTAAATCGGATAATGCCTGCTGTTGTTCAGGACCAATAATTGGCTTGACTCCCATAGATCCCATGCCCTGCACATTAGAGTGCCCTCGCAGGGGTAGCAAACCCGCACCCTCGCGCCCTACCATACCCCTCAGGAGGGCTAAATTTACGATGGACTGAACCGTATCGGCCCCCTGAAGCTGATGAGTCACACCCATAGCCCAGGAATACACGGTATTTTTTGACTTTGCGATGAGAGCCGCAACTTCTTGAATTTGATTCGTATCAATCCCACAAAGCTTTTCCAGAGTAGCCATAGATAGCTGCTCTAAACGTTCCTTAAGTTGATCAAAGCCAACAGTGTGCTGATCCACAAAACCCTGGTCAATTGCTTGTGGATAAGTTAACAGCAGTTGCTTTGCCAACGCTAGCATCAAAGCAAAGTCACCACCGGGTTTGACCTGCAAAAAGTGACTGCCTATTGCCGAAGGACGCCACAGGCTGCGGGGATCACTGGGAATAGAAAACCTAACCAACCCCACCTCATTGAGAGGATTGACAACAACGATCTTCCCCCCCTTTTTGCGAATATCACGACACATGGTCATCAGTCGAGGATGGTTGGAAGCCGGGTTCGCTCCAATAATAAATAGCAGGTCACACTGCTGAAGATCACTTAAAGTGATGGTGGCCGTACCGGTTCCCACAGAGTCTTTTAAACCGACGCCACTGGCCTGATGGCAGTAAAACGAGCAGTTATTGACATGATTTGTTCCAAAGATCCGACAAAAGAGCTGTAAAAGAAAACCCGCTTCATTGGAAGACCTTCCACTAAAGTAAAAAAAACTTCTCTGCGGATCAGTTTGCTGGAGTGCTGATACAATTTTACTTTCGGCTTGCTCCCAAGAAATAGTTTGCAAGTGAGTTGCACCAGGTCCTTTATAAAGTGGAGTACTAATACGACCCAAGGACTCTAACTGGTGAGGATTTAATTTTTGTAGCTCATCTATGGAGTGCTGCTGAAATAATTCATCCGGTATCCCCGGTTGCATATCAGCCACCATAGCTTGAATAGATTTCTTGCAAAACTCAGGAAAATGACCATGCTCGTTACGCATCCCCCCTTTTTGTCCCCCCATACCTAAAGCACAGGTTTTACAAGAATTCCGACTTGTCATAGCCTTTATCAGGGGAACCGTACCGGCTTCACGGGCCTTACGTAAGGTATATTGGATGGCATGCCAACCACCCCCAGCTCGAACATGCGACAAAACATCCTCCTCGGGTTATGCTAAGCATAATTCTAGAACGAACCCGAGGTCTTTACCATACCAAAGATTGGTGTCCCGCAAAGGATTTGTACTTGCTACCCCTAGCTTTTAAAGTTTGGCAGCGGCAGCTGTAATACCAGATTGGGGAGCACTTTTACCCTGCTGGGCCAAACAAGCTTCAAGGGCACCCAAAAGGAGAAAAACATTTTTCTCCCTACAGGCTTCTCCCATTAAGCCTATGCGCCAAACCTTGCCGGCAAATTGTCCCAGACCACCCCCGATTTCAATCTTAAACGTTTCACGCAGAGTTTGGCGAACAGCAAGATCATCGACTCCTTCAGGTATGGAGACAGCATTGAGCTGTGGCAATTCGTATCCGGTAGCTGCCGTATATCGCAAGCCTAGGGCCTCCAGTCCTGCACGAAGGGCAAGGTGCAAACGTCGATGCCGCTCCCAACGCACCTCTAGTCCTTCTTCACAAATAATTCTCAGAGCTTCATGAAGAGCATAATTCATGCTAATGGGGGCCGTATGGTGGTAGGATCTCTTTGCGCTCCCTCCCCAATAGTTTCTGACCATCGAAAGGTCAAAATACCAACTTGTGGATGATTGCTTGCGTTGAGACATTTTATCAATGGCCCGGTCATTGAAAGTCAGAGGAGCCAATCCTGGAGGACAACTGATACATTTTTGGGTACCACTAAATGCAGCATCAATCTGCCATTGGTCGATATAAACCGGAGTTCCCGCTAAGGAAGTAACACAGTCAAGAACCAGCAAAGCTCCTTGTTTCCTGACTAATGGGCCAATTTGATCCATTGGTTGGGTAGCACCTGTCGAGGTTTCAGCATGAACTAGCGCGACGAGGTCAGGTTGATGCTGATCCAAAGCTTGAGCAATCTCATCCGTGCTAAAAACTTCTCCCCAAGCCTTTTCAATGGTTACAACATGAGCTCCCAATCGACCTGCCAGGTCAGCCATACGGCCCCCAAACACTCCGTTTACCCCCACCAGAACTTTATCTCCCGGTTCTATCAGATTCACGAAGCAGGTTTCCATTCCAGCTGATCCCGTAGCACTAACTGGTAGCGTCAATTCATTTTTGGTTTGGAATATATAACGCAGCATTTCCTGACATTCATCCATTAGCTGAATGAATTCACGATCCAAATGCCCCAACTGAGGCTTGGCCATTGCTTGTAAAACCCGATCCGATATATCGCTCGGCCCGGGACCCATTAAGGTCATCCGCGTAGGTTTAGCCTCATTATAAATTGGCGCTACCAATTCAGACATGAAAATGCTCCCTTCACCATAAATAGACTCAATTGATTGATAAAAAGATTGTTAACAAATTCTTTCCAAAAACAAAACTATACCTTCCCGAAACCTCAATTTTTTGAAGCCAAAAAGTGTTTAGAACCTGATAAGTAACTGAAGCTTCACGGTTAAAAAAAGAGATACTACACTAATTTTATTAGTTTTTTTTACTATACAAGATTATATATTTCGTGAATATCAATTTTTTTAACAAAAAAAATTTAAATTTACTGTAATCATTACACAAATCTAATTAGTAAACACCTTTTAAACTTTTGTTTTCTAAAGCCCTTCATTACAAGGCCTTGATATAAATCATAAATTTTTATTGGCACATAACCTGCTTTACTGAATGTAGTTAGCCAGTCCAAGAGGGAATGGTTAGCTCACCGATAAGCTAAAGTAAAAAAAACCTCATCTGTAAATTATTATTTAAAATTCTGTTATGGAAGACAGAATAACCTGTATAGACTAGGGATGGACAATAAGACAGGAAAGGGGAAAAAAGAGACTAGGGATGGCTAAAAGGTTGATGGGAAGCTTTCACGATGAAAGCGATTGAGATGAAGTTGCAGGAGGCAGCTGGGCATAGGAAGGCCACCATCTCAAGCAGCGCTCTGCGAACCAGACATGCATTTAAGTATGTTTTCACGAAAAGCTATTAAAAATGGATCTTGTAACATACTTTCACCAGCTCGAGACACTATGCTCTGGTGAATCAATTGATCAAGCATAGAGATGGCTTCGGTATATTGACCGGCAGCTTTCCGAAAAACTATTTCCGATAACTCTTTAGCAATAGCAAGCTTATAGTCACGTTGTTCGACGATACCATGACCAAAAAGTTCGTATATTTTTAGCAGGTCAAAACTGTGCCGCGTCGGTACCATATCTACCAAACGTTTAAAGTGATAATAGCCTAAGGTACGGACAAATTGTTCTGAAGCAACAACTTCTAAGCCTAATTTTTTCGAGACTTGATTGAGTTGAATGGTATCTTCAATTAACGAACCAATTATGGTTCGATCTTTTAGTTTTGCGCCTAAAAACCTACCCTCAAGGACCTTTCCATAATTCAAGGACATACCCAAATAGAATGGTTTATGCCCCTGTACGATCCGATTTTTGTTTAGGATTCTCAACTCCCGCTCAATGTATTGGCAACAGTCTAAGCCCCCATTTGCTGAAGGAAACACAGCCATCAGTCCATCACCTAAAAGCTTTTCAATATCCCCTTCCGTTTCTCTTACTGCTTTACCAACTATTTCGAAAAAGTCGGAGATAACCTCTTGCACTGGAAATTCAGGATGCTTGTCAAGCGCACTCATTGGATTTCTGAGACACGTATATAAAAGACATAATTCCCTTTCATGAAATGGCAGCTTGATACGATCGAGGTCTTGGTCGATCCTCCCCAACATATCATCCCGCGCAGAAGGAATAATGAGGCCGTTACTAAATCCCTTGCTATGCCCTTGTTCTTCATGCTCCTCAACATACAAAGTTTGTTTTATTATTAAGTACCGACCTGATAATATTATCCAAGTTACAACAAATGGCTGCACATCAGCTATTAGTTTAGGGGCAATGACATAGGACAACAAGAAGATTAATGGAACCATTAAAAAGCCATGGGCTATGAAACCCAGGCCCACAGCTAAAATCCATATATACGTCCCGGAATAATCTAGCCACCGACTAAAGATACAAGCCAGAGTTAACCATGTAATGTCCTGAGCAATCCCGACCCAAAAAGTTCCAGAATACTCTCTTTGACTGGCTCCATAGATCCAAACCAACCCTAGGACAGTCATAATTACATCGCCTTGGGTGAGGAGTATCAACCCCACTCCCACAAGGGAAAGGCAAAAAAAATGACTTGTAACCGTCTCACTTTCTTCAAAATAAAGAAAAGATGTGATTTCCTTTAAATATGTGCATAGCTTCTTCTTCATAAAGAACCAGATTATATAAATGTTTACATATAAAATTAACGTAATAGTAAAGAACTACTATAAATAGGTTCGGAATTTTGGGTGAAAATATCAAGTACCTGTTCCAATATTACTCATTGGTATTAATTGTGGGGAAAGGTCAGGAGACAAGAGGCCAATGCCTAACAGCATAGTATCACGGATTATCCTACGATTATCAAAGCGTTTTCGCATGTGGTCATAACCAAGGTTGAAGACAACCATCCCATGATCCTTTAAATCGAATCTCCAATATAAAAAGCCCATGAGCGAGCCTATATTGCGGGAGCTAGCCTCTTCATCTGTCTTGTAATAATCAGGCTGTCGACTAGCACCTAGACCCCACACGCCAAGATTCATCGCCTTCTCAAAAGCTATCTGGTAAGACGTAAAGTCCCGTCCTCCAGAATCAAAAGCTTTTGCAAATTGATGTTCGATCCGCCACGATAGACTAAATAAAGGTAATCTTATGATAATACTAGAAAATATAGACCTATGGCGTCTCACAACAATATTTCCCTTACTGATATTCTGAGAGGGACGCTGGCCTAATTCGAATAAAAAGTTTTCACCGAAGAAGTAGATGTAATGACGGATTTCTTTCATTGTTAGGGAGGTTACTCGTTCAAGTTGAGCCCCCCACT
>JBNKNM010000009.1:0-65276 GCA_050293845.1 Pseudobacteriovorax sp.
CCCGCTCTTCGACATTGAAATAACCTAAATATGGTACCTTTCCCACGATAGGAAACCACCACCGGACAAATTTTAGCTTGTCCCTATGAGCTGCTTGGACCACATGGGAGACGTCATCTTTTTCAAGGTGAATATAATAATCATAGGAATGAGCTGTGTTAAGGCCCTGACTGTTGGCAAAATTTACAACTTTTTGGGAATAGATGAGTTTATCACGAACCTTTTGAGGCGTGTTCGGATCAGCAATAACCTGTGAAACAAGCCTGCGGGAGTTAAATAGATTATTAAAGTGATAGGCTTGCTTAAGGGTATAGCAGGATGTCATGGATTGGGCTAGAAACCACCATAAAAGGAAACGCATAGACCCGCCTGCTAAAGGGAGGGAGAACTCCCTCCATGGACTAAATGACTTGAATACCTATTCTACAGGAATCATCATTGATTTCGAAGGTCTCGACAAATTTTGTTTCCAGAGCATCGTTACCACAAATAATCAAATCCTGAGCTAACGTTTCTTGGCAAATGTAGTCCTTATTCTCCCGAACTGCTTGGCTTAAAATTTCAGAAGCTTTAAATTTAATCATGATTCTATCACTAATATTAAGTCCTGAATCCTTGCGGAAATTTTGAATTCTATTCACAACTTCCCTTGCTAATCCTTCCCGTATGAGTTCCGGTGTCAATTCTGTGTCGAGCAGCACCGTAACTCCAAGCCCTGTAGCAATCAATCGATCATCTTTAGGTCCACGATCAATCAAAAAATCTTCTTCGCTCAAGGATTCGCCCAGGATTTTAACGGAGCCCTGCTGCTCCAAGCTCGCAAGCAACTGGCTGATCGCAGCAGGTGCAGCATTTAGGTTCTCTAAATGTTCCTTAAACTCTTTTAGACGCTTACCGAAACGCTTACCTAATGTCCTAAGATTGGGTTTTAAAGATAAGGCTACAAAGTTAGCCTCGTCTGTAGAGAAACTGAGCTCCTTAAGGTTTAGTTCGGCTTTGATAAGGTCAGAGGCTTGCTGAATTTTAATCTGATCCTCTTTTGAACGCGAGATGACCAGCATACCAGGTAGTACCTGCCGCGTCTTTATCTGATGCTTTGCCCTCAAGCTCCGACCCAACTCAGCAACCGTCCTTACCAGAACCATTTTGCGTTCCAAAGCTTCATCAATGACCTGCAGCTTCGCATGCGGCATATCTGCAAGATGGATCGACTCGGGAACCTCGTTCAGCCCATGAATCAGCTCCCGATAAACCTTCTCAGCAGTAAAAGGAGCAAACGGAGCAAAAATTTTCATAAAGTTTACAAGTACATAATAAAGTGTTTGATATGCTTCCCTCGTTTCTGGCGAAAGTTTCTCTTGGCCTCCCCAAAATTTACGCCGGCTTTGCCGGATGTACCAGTTGGTAAGGTCCTCTATAAAACCGATAACTGTGGGAACCACATTATAAAGGTGATAAGCCTCCATCTCCTGATTGACATCTCTAATGAGGGAATGGAACTTAGAAATGATCCAACGATCGAGCTCACTGCTGACTTGAGGTGTCTTACCGTTTACAAGATCGGCGTGGGGATTCCATCCATCGGCCTCAGCGTAGGTTGTGAGGAAACTAAGCGAGTTCCAGACAGGTAAAATTACAGCACGGGTAGTATCCTTGACACCTTCATTTTTAAATTTGAGATCTTCACCCCTTAATATTGCTGAATTCAGCATATATAGCCGCACACTATCGGCACCAAACTCATTAATAAGATCGATTGGTGGTGTATAGTTACGCCATCTTTTAGACATCTTTCGCCCATCTGCTGCTAGGACAAGGCCATTGACCACGACATTTTTAAAGGCAGGACGCTTGAACAAAGCTGCACTCAAGACACTGAGGGTATAGAACCAACCCCTGGTTTGATCTAAACCTTCAGCTATAAAGTCAGCAGGAAAAATAGATTCAAAGCGCTCCTTGTTTTCGTAGGGATAGTGAAGCTGAGCATAAGGCATAGATCCTGACTCGAACCAGCAGTCAAATACCTCAGAGATCCGCTTCATTTTTCCATCACAAGAGGGGCAGTCGAATTTTAGCTCATCAATATGATGTTTGTGGATATCTGTAATAGTCTGCCCGGTTTTTTCCTCAAGTTCAGCCACATTTTTGATACAGGTGATATGGTTCTCATCATTTTCGCAAATCCATATAGGGATGGGAGTTCCCCAAAAACGATTGCGGCTGATAGCCCAATCTCTGGCACTTTCAAGCCATTTGCCCATCCTCCCTTCTTTCAGATGCCCAGGTACCCAATTAATATGCTGATTATTAGCAACTAGCTGATCCTTAAACTTTTCTACTGCAACATACCATGAGGGAATAGCCCGATAAATCAAGGGACCATTCGTACGTTCGCACATGGGATAGCTGTGCACTATGGTATCGTGGCGCAAAATTTTCCCCTGGTCTTTAAGCATTTTGATTATATTTTTATCAGCATCCTTAACAAATTGACCAGCAAACTCAGGAATAATATCTTTATAGCGCGCCTCTTCATCAAGGGGGTCTACAATTTCAATACCCAGTTTATTACAAGCATAAAAGTCATCTTCACCATAGGCTGGGGCTTGATGGACAATGCCTGTACCCTCATCGGTCGTAACATAATCAGCGGCGATTACCTGAAAAGCGCGGGGCTGATCTTTAAAATAAGGGAATAATGGTTCATATTTTTTACCAACAAGCTCATGTCCCTCCAGCTCTTCGAGGAGATCATAGCTAGGTTCTTTTTGCTTCTTCGCTTTTTTAAAAACCTTATCCAACAGGGGTTTTGCCAGATAATACACGTTTCCATCTTCATGGGCTCGGACTTTGACATAGGGGATATCCGGCCCTACAGCTAAGGCAAGGTTTGCAATGAGCGTCCAGGGTGTCGTTGTCCAGGCAAGCAATGATGCTTCCTCCCCTTTCACCTTAAACTTAACAATCACAGCAGGGTCTTGCACATCTTGGTAGTTTTGGTTCGCTTCAAAATTTGACAGCACAGCGGTGATACGAGGGGAATACGGTACGACTTTGTAACCCTGGTAGATCAAGCCTTGCTCATGGAGGGAATGGAATACCCACCAAACAGACTCCATAAAAGGCAAGTCCATGGTCCGGTACTGGCGTTCCCAATCGACCCAACGCCCCAACCTTTGGATCGTTGTTTTCCACTCTCCCACATAGTGTAGTACCGATTTGCGGCACTTCTCATTAAATGCAGCAATACCCATGTTAAGAATATCCTGGCGACCATTTAGATTTTCGTTTTTCTCTACCTCAAATTCCACAGGTACGCCATGAGTGTCCCAGCCAAACCGTCTGTCGACCTTGTAGCCGCGCATATTCCAATAGCGAGGGACCGTGTCTTTAATAGTATTGGCAAGTAAGTGTCCATAGTGCGGAAGGCCATTAGCAAATGGTGGCCCGTCATAAAATGCAAATTCTTGACTATCTTTCCGATTTTCATTTGATTTCTTGAAAACTTCTTCTTGGCTCCAAAACGTTAGGATTTCTTCTTCGATTTTGGGAAGATCCACATTTGCCGCAACTGATTTCATGACTCTCTCTTCTTTGTAAGCTCTATCTCTATTCGTACCATTTGCCTAATACCTATTTCCTTCTACACGCAAAAATAATCAATATAAACCACAAAGCTCGACAATACTATCGCTACGCATTGCAAAATGACATACAAGTCCTGCCGACCAACCCTATGGTCTTTTTTCACAGTTACAAATAAGACAATTCATGGACTTAATCCCAGTCCATGCTATAATTTGGACTAGATCATAAAGATTTTCATTGTGGAGACTTCATGCCCAAAAGCCGGTCCACGCAAAGTGGATTAAAGCACAGAGCACAGCGGTATGTATCCCATGCTCTTGTCGAAGTTAAGCGCTTTAAATACTTGCCATTTTTCTGCGATAGTGCGGTTCTACTAGATATTAGCGTCGGTGGATTCAAAATCGAATTCACAGCGGAAGTTCAAGTAGCCCCTGGAAATCAATACTGGCTCAGTATTCCCTTATCACCATTGGGAATTTATGCACCCAAAAAACTATTGTGTAAGTGCGAGTGCCGCTGGTTTGATGAAACACGCTACCGCATTGGTGGTACATTTATCGATCTGAGTAAAACTGATCGCATGCTTATTGAACAGATAGTATCCAGCCTAAAAAGCCGAGGTCAACTGTAGGCTACTCATCGTAGGTTGAAACCAAGGGGTATCATCGCAGAACTTACCCTCTTCGTATACTCTGATTTGAATACTTAAGTCTTTTGCCTCAGCGTTCACAGCTTCGACAATCTCTAATTCACCCTTTTGAAAGTGAAAGGGAACGTCAATTCGATATCTCCCTTTGGCAGTAAAGAAGTTGCTATTATTCCAAACTTCAAAAATAACAAGCTCGGCATCTTCCTGCTGGATTGACACCTCCCATTTAAACGACTGGTGACTCTCATTGCCAAGCTTCGCGCTTATCAGTAACTTTCCACTTACAATAATCGCACCAAAATAGCCGATATTCACTACTTCACAGGCATCCACCTTTTCATCACTATCAACCCGAACCTGTCTGGGGATAAGATTAAACCAATCACCTATAGTCCCATCAACAACAAGACCATCGGGATGGTTCACCGATACACGGGGGTCACTAGCTAGAACTAGCTCTGTAAGATCACTCCAGCCGTCAAAGTCACTATCCTGGTAGGTGTCATTGGTTTGCATTTCAGCTTCAATACCTCCTGGAACTCCATCACCATCTAGATCTTGAATGCGCCAAGGCTCAAGAAGAAGAATATCGCTATTACCTGCCTGCCATTCATCTAAAGCCCCTCCTGGATCATCCTGATCTAGTTTATCACCTAAAAAACATAGCATCAGGTTTTCTTCCTCCTCCTGGCAGCGTTTGATCAAGGTAGCCATAGTGAGTCCCTGGGAACTATCGAGACTGAGGAACAGTCCGAGTTGAGCCATACTAAATTCAGGAATAACCTGAGAGATAACGGAAAAGGCTTGTAAATATCCATAAATGCCAATTTTCTGTCTTATTAAGCTCAAAGAACTCGCCACCGAAAAAATAGGGGTCAAAGGCGACAGTGCCTTATCGTAATGCTTTAAATGTAGCTCCATTTGCTCTTGCAGTATTTGCTGTATTTGTCGACTGTTATCCCAAAGGCGATTTTCTGGATAGCGCCACTGGCTTGTATCGACTCCCAATATGCCTACTGAGGGAAGCATTTCTCTGGTGGTTGTACTCATCTGACCTTGAAGGACTATGATACTATCACGAATGGGTAATAAAGAAGCATAAGTATGGGCGTGTACCTGTAGCAATGATCTTATTTCGGAAATAGTAACCGATGGCAATGGTGTAGCGGTTATCCAATGGATCGTATATGTATGTCCATCGCGGGCTAAATCGCAGCTTGCCAAGTCGAAAACCTGATTCCCTTGATAGCTTGAAGATCGTACTTGAGTGGGAAAGATGATGCTTTGTGAACTAGGCTCTATCTCTATACTCACAGTCCAGACAGGAAAATATTGTACCCCATCGAGGAGAAAATGGGAGACTAGTATTTCAACCCCTTCATCTGTAAAGCTAAAAGCTGCCAAATCACTACTATCAATCCGAGTTGTAACACCATTTTTTTCTCTGAAAATGGCATCTTTTGTAAATATGAGTTTAAATCCTGGCTGCAGCAACGTTTGCGAACCATGTTTTGTCAAAGTGTGAAAATTAATATCTATAGCGCTTCCATCCCAGCTATAACCAATGAATAAAGCAAGTCCGGTTTCGGTGACAGCAAATTTAAGAGGAATAGCTGATCCTGATATATCTGTTCCTATGGCGCTAGTTTCAACCGCTCCCCACTCACTTGCTAAGCCATCAAGACGAAACCCTTCTATATAATCCCATAGCGACAGAGGCTCCTTACCATCACAACGTTCTTCTTCACCAAGTTTTGAATCGAATGAAAATGCAGCCACATGGGATAGGTCGTCGGATTCTTCCATCTGCTCATCTCCTGACGCCACATCTTGACTTTCAGGAACTGTAGCCCCTTTGTTTCCCGTTTTAGAGCAATTAAGTTGCATGCACATTAATAGGAGAACTATTGTACACTGAAATTGCTTCGATTTAGTCGTAAAATACATTATATCACCCACAAAATTGCATACAAAGCTATCGCAGGAGATGGTTAGCTATGATAGTATGCTGCTGCTTGATATTATGACATGACAAATAGCTATGAACCAGTCCAGTCTTGGGAGTTTTCGAATTATCCACTATCAAGTCTGTGAAACTTACATTACTTTTATCGAAACTTTTAGGAAGCAATCATTTTCGGGAGAATATAATGAAAATAACCAAATATCGCGGTTCCTTTCCCGAAGGTAACGGCAATCCCGTCTTCATTGACGGAGTGAGAACCCCTTTCGTAAAGTCCTTTGGGGTTTTTCAACATGCCGATGCCTTGGAGTTATATAGTCAAGTTGTGGATGGATTAATTAGAAAAGCAGATATCGACCCGGAACTAATCGATGAGGTTGCAGCAGGGGTTGTCATTCCACAAACAAAGAATGCCAATGTTGCAAGAGATGCTATCATTAACCTGGGACTTCCCTCCCATATTCACGGCTATACCCTAAACCGTGCTTGTACCAGTAGCATGCACTCTGTTGCAGATGCAGCTAAGGAAATTAAATTCGGCCATCCCACAGTCACCCTAGCAGGTGGCGTAGAATGCTTAAGCGATGTACCGATCGCCTATTCTAAAGAAGCTCGTCAATTTTTATTATCTCTTAACAAGGCTAAATCTGCTGCCGACCGTCTCACCACCATCAAATCTTTTTCCGCAAAAGATTGGTTGCCCCGACCACCAGCTCTAGCAGAACCACTCACTGGGCTAACCATGGGGGAAAGCGCAGAGATTATGGCAAAAATCAATTATATTTCTCGAGAAAGCCAAGACGAGTTTGCCGTTCGTTCTCATGAAAAGGCCGCCAAAGCCCAAGAGAATGGCTATTTTGATGAAGAGATGATCCCCGTTTGGCCTTCCCCCAACTTCGGATGTATTGACAAAGACAATATTATCAGAGCTGATACTAGCCTAGAAAAAATGGCAAAACTTAAGCCTGCTTTTGATCGGAAGTACGGAACGTTAACTGCAGCAAACTCATCGGCACTCACGGACGGAGCTGCTGTATCCCTTATCGCCGATGAGCAGGTGGCTCGTTCATTAGGCTTAACTCCCAAATCTAAAATTTTGGATTTCACTTTTGTTGGTGTCAACCCTAAAGATCAACTCCTCATAGGTCCAGCCATAGCCATTCCCCTTTTATTGAAGCGCAACGGTATGGCCATCGATGATATCGACCTATTCGAAATTCATGAAGCCTTTGCTGCCCAAGTACTCAGCTGTATGAGATCAATGGAATCTGAAGATTTTTGTGAGCGCTACTTCGGAGATAGTAAGCCATTTGGTTCTATTCCAGAAGATAAGCTCAATGTAAATGGTGGAGCCATAGCCATTGGCCATCCCTTTGGCGCTACAGGTTCTCGTTTGGTAACGACATTAAGCAATGAATTAATCCGAAGGGATAAAAGCATTGGTTTAATCGCTATTTGTGCGGCTGGTGGTATGGCTGGTGCGATGCTAATTGAAAGAACAAAATAAATAGAGGTCGCTATGACAAATTATTTTAAGTACGACACGTTAGATAACAATGTTGCCAAACTCACTTATATTCAGGAAAATAATCCAGTTAACACCCTAGGGGAAGCACCACTACGGGAGTTAAACGATATCTTGGATGATGTTGCCAGCAACAGTGATGTCAAGGGACTCATCCTTTGCTCTGGTAAAAAAGATTTTATCGTTGGTGCAGATATCAGCGAAATTGAGAACTTCAAAAGTGCTGATGAAGCCCGCGATGGGTCTCTTAAAATGCAGAGTATTTTGAACAAGCTCGAAGCCCTGGAAATTCCCACTGTCGCTGCTATTAATGGCCAGTGTCTGGGAGGAGGTTTAGAACTATCTCTCGCCTGTGATTGGCGTGTTCTGAGTGAAGACTCTAAACTTGGCTTTCCAGAAATTCAACTAGGACTGATTCCGGGAGCCGGAGGTACCCAGCGTACGCCACGACTCATAGGAATACAAAATGCCCTCGACCTGATTCTAACCGGCAAAAGAATAAACGGTAAAAAGGCAGTGAAATTAGGGTTAGCTGATGCAGCCGTGCACCCACATCAATTGGAAGATGTGGCACTCAAATTTGCTACCAAAAAACGCACTCATAAATATAAGCCGAAAGGTAAGAACTTTAGTGAAGACCTTACCCGTATGGCCACGGAGAACAATCCATTCGGTCGTAGGGTCATGGAGAAAAAAGCCAAAGAAATGGTAGAAAAAAACACTAAAGGCTTTTATCCCGCACCATTTAAAGCTTTATCGGCTGTTTTTGATGGATTTGAGAAAAAAATTGAAAAAGGTTTCGAGTTAGAGGCCAAACTTTTTGGAGAATTATCACAGACGAAAGAAAGTCATAGTCTCATCCATCTTTTCCATGCCACAACCCATGCTAAAAAGAACAATTTTGGTGATGCTTACAAAGAAAAACTTGGTGATTACGATGCTAAGCTGATCGGGGTTATCGGCTCTGGTTTTATGGGAGCTGGTATCGCAACTGTCCTTGCCGACCGGGGAGTAAGGGTACGGCTATCTGATCCCAACAAAGAGTCGACCTCTAGAGCGCTAAAAGGAGCCCATAACTATTTCGCTAAGAAGGCAAAACGGCGTAAAATTCAGCCCTTTGAAGTCGATCAAAAGCTAGCCTACATTTCTCCAGGCCTCAGCACCAAGGGGTTTTCCAATGCCGATATCGTTATCGAAGCTGTTTTCGAGGATCTGGATTTAAAGCAGAAGATTTTAGCTGAGATTGAAGGATTCGATAATGAAAACCTGATCATTGCATCCAACACCTCTGCAATACCCATTACCGATATTGCATCCCAAAGCAAACGACCTGAGAATGTGTTGGGAATGCATTTCTTTTCACCAGTTGAAAAAATGCCCCTGCTGGAAATTATCACTACTGACAAAACTGCAGACTGGGTAACCGCCAGCGCTGTTCGTCTCGGCCAAAAAATGGGCAAGCAGGTCATCGTAGTAAAAGACAGCCCCGGATTCTATACCACAAGGGCCCTGGCCTTTTTCCTTGCCGAAGCAGCGCTGATGCTTTCTGAAGGAATCACTATAGAAGAGATTGATAATGCTTTAGTCGAGTTTGGATTCCCGGTTGGCCCTGTCACGTTGATGGATGAGGTTGGCATTGATGTTGGAGCCCACGTGCTTGAAACAATGCAAAAAGCATTCGAAGATCGGGTTAGGATTCCTGAAGGACTTAACGCCATACAAGAATCTGGTCGCCTGGGACGGAAGAACGGTAAGGGCTTTTATGAATACCAAGGTGACAAGAAAGGTGACCCCGATTCATCGATCTATAAGCTTATTCCTAATTGGACCAAAAGTTCTCTCAACGATGACGAAATCATCGATCGTTGCGCCCTAGTATTTGTCAATGAGTCCGCTCGATGTCTGGAGGAGGGCGTGCTACACTCAGCCTATGATGGTGATGTTGGCGCGGTATTTGGGCTTGGATTTCCTCCATTTTGGGGTGGACCGTTTAAGTACGTGGACCATGTTGGAGCTAAAATCATTGTCGATCGTTTAGAAACTCTAGCAGAGAAGTATGGGGAAAGGTTTGCTCCCAGCGAGCTTTTAAAAAAGCATGCCGCAAGCAATACTCAATTTTTCCCAGAAGAGAACTAACCGTGTGCTGAAAATGCGCCTGGAACATACTCCATGCCTTGATGGTGTGATAGATACTCCTCATCAAGGCATGGGTAAATACCTTTTTTACATGCTGATCTCAGTTTTCTGAAGAAGGTTTTTAACTCTTTGTAATGCTGGTATCTTACTGATCGCATAGGTTAGCAGGGTTGCCCAGAGGACTCCCAGCAACGCTCCCGCAACAATATCACCAAGATAGTGTACCCCTAAATAAACACGTGAGAATGCAACTAATATTGCAAACATGAGAAGCGGAATGCCCACCAATCGGCGATCCCAAAAGGCAACTAAAGTTGCAACCGTTAGGCCATTGGTTGCATGATTGGAGGGGAAGCTTAGCATACCGCCACAAGAGTGGACCACTCTGACATAATAAAACTCCTTACAAGGACGTATTCTACCAAAATACGGTTTCAATACTTCGAAAGCAAAGAGGTCTGCACAGGATACAGCAAATGCGGCCACTAAGAAAAGGGCCCAACGGTGGCGGTTTTTGCCTGCTAATATTGCCCAAAACACTACAAATACTATCCAAATCCATTTGCTAGATAGAGCCACCATCCAGGGGTCAAGCCAACCCTTGGCCATTCCGATATTGATGGTAATGGAATAAATGCGATCTATATCTGTCATTTTTGCAATGACTCCGCTGTTAGACATTTTATTCGAGACTTTTTAATTGACCAGCCAGCCAGATGCTGATAAATATAAATTCATACAAACAAACGCAAAAAGTACATTCAGACGGCGCAAAAACGGGAAAGGGCACCTGGAGCATTTATACCCTATCCAGCGGGTAAAACCACTTGTTTTAGGGTTCTAAGCTCCGCAACTCTTGTTCTTGTCTATGAAGTTGATCTATTAGCCTTTTCTCAAGGTCAAGGCTAACAGGATGAAAGGCTTGCTTTAGCTCGAGGGACTCCAGACTAAAAGTAACGCGGGGGGTGGCATGGCGTCCCTTTATGGGTACAGGCTTGAAAACTAAGCGTGCCGATGCTTTTTCATTAGGTGTGGATGCGCCAATGCCCAATGCTGGACGACTCACCTTTTCATGGCTCTCGCTGTTTTGTAACAGGGGGTCTCTAAGTTCGCTTTTAGAGTCGACACTATTACGATCTCGCTCAATTTTAACTGGGCTAAATACTGAATCTGATTCAACAATATATACTCTTTTCCCCACCGGTGGTAATGAATCTGCCGCGCTCAGGGTGGCCTGAAACCCTATTAGTAACAAAAAATATCTCATTTTAAACCTCCCTGCTTGTAAGATTCGGAACTTTGTGTCAGAAAATTAGACAAAATTTTTCCTAATATTTCTTGTGATTCTTCCGATAGCGATAGAGAAGTCCCCCGTTTGGAGAAGATATGACTTTCTTGGCTGTAGAACGTGGATCGGAAGCTGGCAGACGCATTGAACTTTCAAGTTTTCCTGCTTTGATAGGCCGCGACCCAAAGTGTGATGTAATTATTAAAGATGTAGAGGCTTCAAGACGCCATTTACGCATCAAGCAACGAGGCCGATTATTCATACTGGAAGACCTCGATTCCCGAAATGGAACCTACGTGAATGGTGATCGCGTCATCAATACCACAATAAAAAGCGGTGATAAAATACTACTAGGCTCCACCGAACTTGTTTTTTTCGCGCCGGAAAGCGGTATCCAAATACAGACTGATTTTCTCAATTTTGACATGGAGATTGACCATAAATCGGGCCTTAATGGTCCCATCGGCATTGGGCTACATCCTGAAATCGGCAAATCTCCTATTAAAGCTGTGCGTCTCGACCCTGCACTTTTAGCCAACAATGTAATGGCTAATGAAAAAAGTATCAGAGATGTTTTTAATCATCATAGTAACCTTATGGTGATTCGAGATCTCAATGAAGCTTGTCAAGCGCTACTAAAAAGTATCGGTAAGTTGGTCGGTAATGCTTCACGCGCTGCTGTATTCATTTGGTCAGAAAAAAGTCGCCAGCTACTACCATTCGCCAAAAAGGACTACACCATCAGTAAACCCTTTATTTTAAGTCAAAGAGCATTTGAAGATTGCCTTTCTCGGCGACAAGCTATCCTTCTTGAAGCCATGGCTTCTGCTACCGTTGCGAATAGAAATCGCGTGGTGCTTCCCATGGCCCATAATAGTGACATTATTGCTCTTATCCATATTGAACTAGATGATCATAAGCAAAAATTCCGCCAGGCTGAGCTAGAAGCGGCCCAAGCTCTCCTCTTCAGAGCTTCCCCTATTATAGAATCCATGCTGCTGCGCAAAGAAGTTGATAGTTGGTTAATAGGCATCATGGATACCATTATCGCTACGGTTGAAGCGAAGGATACCTATACAAGGGGTCACTCGGAGCGCGTTGCCAACTACTGTATGGCCATAGCGGATGAATTGAAGTTAAGTAAAGAAATTAAAAAGCTACTTATGATATCAGCACTTTGTCATGATATTGGAAAAGTCGGCATTCCTGATGCCATATTAAAAAAAGCATCATTGCTGAGTGCTGAAGAATATTCTGAAATGAAGCTGCACCCCACTATTGGTGCCAACATCATCTCACACCTTCCCAATGCGCAACGGGTCATGTCAGGTGTCAAATACCACCATGAAAAATGGGATGGCACAGGATATCCGGAAGGATTAGCTGGCGAAGAAATACCATTTTTTGGTCGCATCGTGGCCATTGGAGATGTTTTTGATGCGATGATATCTGGCCGTTCCTACTCAGGTTTTATCAACCAGGACGATGCCATAGAAAAGCTTCACGATGAAAGAGAACTCTTTGATCCTGAGATATTAAAAGCTTTCACTAGAGCCCATGAAAAAGGCACCTTGACACCTAAAACATCCACACAAAACAACATTATCATACCTGACTCCGAACCAGAGACAGAAATCACTAAACTCAAGTAAGCGCTTTGTAGGTAATTTTTTTCCCTGGGAATTAGGTTACAATATGCTAAAGGGTATTTTTTAGATTTAGTTTATGGGGAATCTAGTGCATGTGGAGTCAACTTGCGATTAGTTTGCAACATGGAAACGGGTACCTCGTTACGATTCTAGTTCTCGGCTTCATCGGGACTACAATCGTATTCGAAAGATTCATCATGCTGCAATTTGTCTACTATATTGACTTTGGCAAGTTTCTCAATAATTTGCGACGTTCTGTTCAGGCTGAAGACCTGGACCGTGCTGTAAGTATCTGTAAAAATGCATCTATGACTTCCCTACCAGCTATAAGTCTAAAAGCCTTGGAAGCTGCCGAACGTGATCCCTCTACAGTTCGCGGTAGCATTGAAGAAGAAACTATTGATTTTTTGCCGAAAATTGAAAGCCGCATCGGTATTCTACCCGCATTATCTACACTTATCCTGTTGATAGGCGTTCTTGGTACTATTGATGGCTTGTGGAGTGCTTTCGATTCTATCGAGATTCTTGATACCAGCGAAAAACAAGCTCGCCTGGCAAACGGTATAGCTGGTTCTCTCAACCCTACGACCATGGGCCTGCTCATTTCTATGATATTCTTAACAGGACATCAGATCTTAAAAGGCATGGCTATTAAACTTACAGAACGGATTCATTATGGAGTTTCCGTTCTTATGAATCTCCTTGTACCGCACGATGTTCCAACCTATGTTGCAGCCCCACTTGACGCATCATCGATGACAACAGCACCGGGTGCCGCCGCAGAAGTCGGGGGAACTTCAGAAGTGGATGAACTCGACACTGACACTGAGGAAGAAGATGACAGCTTCGACGATGCTTCAGTTGAAGATATTAAGGACGAAGAAGAGATTATCTAATGGTATATGGTATTTACCAATTATGATTTTAAGTACCATGGGACTGATGGTTATCTTGTCTTTTATGTTGAGATCCATATCTACTGCGGGAAAATATGGTCTTGTCCGCGCTGAAATTCCCTTAGTAGCAGTTCCCGTAAGAGATCCAACATTCCCAGCACTACAGGAAGAACCTGTTGAACAAATTACTGGGACAACTCCCGTGATTATTCTAACACGGTCGGAGTTTATTATAGGTGATATTGATGCTGTGACAACCCAGCTAACAAATGTCAGGAATAAGTTTATTATTCCCCATGTAAAGGGGGCTCCTCATGTTCAACAGCTCCACAGTAATATTAAAAAATGGTTATTTGCCCGCATGAGCAAAGATAAGATCAAAAACCCAGGATTTGCTATTTTAATGCCAACGGATGAAATACCAACGCCCGTGGTGATTCAAGTCATTCATGCGCTGAAGCAAAGTCAAACTTTCGAACGCATTATTCTTTCGGGAGGATTGAAATGATAAGCCATAATGACCGAAAACGCACCTGGGTCATCGCTATTACTAAACTCCGGGAGAGATTAGACGAACCCATACAATGGTATCCCTTTCCTGCCATGATCGGCTTTATGCTGGTCATGATTTTAGGAGGACATTTGCTAACAGATCTTAATCCTCGCCTTGGTGCCCGCGTAGATGTATTACCCCTTGATACCGCCCGTAATCAGGATGGTAGTATATGGTTGGGAGTATACCTGCAAAACAAAATGATTCATGTTGTTACAGCGGATCGCAAAAAGTTTTCCTGGAGTCAAGACAGCTCTAATACGCACCACTTCGCTAGCCTTGTGAAATATCTTAAACTAAAGTCGATCAAAGAAGCTAAAACAACAGCATTAAAAATGGAAAGTAATATCAACCGTTCTACAGCTATCATTGCTGTCGATCAACGACTTCGATATAGCCATATTAAACCTATAATATTCGCATTGGCTGAAGCTAAAATATCGCATTATGGTTTTGAGACACGGATCATACACTAATGGCCAAAAAAAATAAGCTACCTCAAAATGAATACAAGATTTTTGTAGAAGTACTACAAAATGGGGAGCTACTTTCTGCTGTTTCAAAGCCATTTCATAAACCTGGTATTATCAAGCTAACCTCAGACCCCAATGGAGAATTAACAGCGCCCTTTTATCCACTGCCTACAGATATAGATCTGATTAAAATCACCCGTAGAGGGGCCGAAGTCGACCTTGATCCAAACTGGGAAGGATTCACAACCTTTGAGGGTCGCATTGAAGATATCAGTTCCCATCGGAAAACCCACTACACTCACATTATGAAGCAGGGGGATTACGGTAGTATTGCCTATAATGATCTTAGGGTACTTATCAGAGTTGGCAAGGAACGACCTAAGCTATTAGCCTCCCAAAAACCAACGGGAGAGTATCGAGGCAGTTTTCTTAAATTTTGGTTTACTAGCCCATTAGAGTATAAAGTACTGGCCATCGGCTTGCTGGCTTCGGCGTGGCTTTTTACTGGCGTAGTGGTAGGTCTCATGAAACGCCCAGACACACGCCCCAAAAAACTTGCCGACCTTAAGCCTGTCTACACTCTACCCTTTATCTACCCCAAACACCTTGAGCTCATACCTGAGGCAATGCAGAATCATCTGAATCGCAAAAATATTATTAGCTCCGTATTTTCATTCTATAACAATTTTACGACAACTATTCTCGGCTATCAGGTGAATCCATCTCCCGGTATTTTTGAATCGACTTCTAGACTTTATCGCAATATCTATCACGAGCAAAATCAAACTATTCAAGAAATTATGGGGAAACAAAGAAAAATTGAAGTCAATTTTCTTAGGGATGATTACAGAGCATTGATTTACATTCCCTCCATAGTGGGTGAAACCCTAGCTCAAAAACTGATCAGATTAAAAACCAAAATTAAGATGGCACATTCTAGTTTTGTTCGTAACCTAAAAATGCGAAAGCAGATAAGCGCACAATTTCACCAGGATCAAAAGTATCTTTTTGAACAATATCAAGCGATCAATCGCTTTGAAAAACCAAAAGAGTACACCCCATGGGACATGTCACGCGATGAGAAAGCCATGTATGCCGAGGCTCATGATATGGGAAAGTTTGCGGCCTTGCAGCAACAGCAAATGAAGCGCCAGAGAGAAAAAATCACAAAAGTTACAGCTCGTAATAGCCGCCCCATTTCCATAACATCGCAAAATCAGCAAGTTTCTTACCTAAGCCCTGAAAAATTAAGAAACCTTAATGCTAAAGTTGCTCGGATTCAGGCCTCCACCTTCGACCTTCAAAAAGCTGGTATGGTTAAAGAGCCACTTCTTGGTGAAATCAACCCCAGGATTATTAGTCAAACTATCAGTAAAAATAGGTTTGACTTGCAATTATGTTTTGAATTGGCTCTCCGTCGCAATCAAGGTTTATCCGGCACCATGGAATGGCAATGGCGATTAGATTCTCGAGGAAAAATTTCTGATATTGAGTTATTGACCTCATCTATAAAGGACAGAAAAATGATCCGCTGTGTCCGCAAAAAAATAGCCAACTGGAAGTTTCCTCGTCCCCGTAAGGGTAGTGTAGAAATTCGTTATCCATTCTATTTTAGCCCCGCAAAAGGCTAGAAATACAGGGGTTATTAGGGTCCATGCTGGATCTCTTAAGGGTAGCTCATCTCGAAGATTCTAGTATGAGAAGATCGGAGCAGCATTTCATCAGATAGAGACTTATCACCTAAAACTAATGGCACCACAAGGAAAACAATGGACCTAAATATCGAGATTATTTCAAAAATAGACCCACAATGGCCGCATATTCTCTTTATCGGCGGATGCGGTGAGTTTGGAATGAATGTGACGGCCTATATCTACAAACAGAATATTTATCTTATTGATTGCGGCCTAGCATTTGCCTCGGATCACGAGATTGGCATCGATGCTCATATCGCTGACTTAGATGATGTACTGCAGTTCTTCGGTGGCCCCAAAGCCTATTTCATAACCCATGGCCATGAAGACCATATCGGAGCTCTCCCACTCTTTTTGGAAAAGTGGCCTGCGCCAGTTTATCTAACCAAATGGAGTTCTTTAATCCTAGATAATCGACTTAGTAAGTTCCGATCCGATATAGAGCCGGAAGTCATCGTAGTCCAAAGTGGTAACCAGGTGATCTGTGGTGAGCTAAAAGTTGATTGGTGCGCTGTCCCCCACTCTATTCCCGGGTGCTGTGCATTGATACTACATTTTGGTCCATTTAAAATATTCCATACAGGGGACTTTAAAATGGACCCCACCCCACCCCTGGAGCAAGGTCCAGACCTAAACTACTTAGCGTCCTTGGCTCCCATCGACCTATTGGTTGCCGATAGCACTAACAGTCTAAGTCCGGGATTTTGCCCCAGTGAAACCACAGTCGAAGAACCCCTTAAGGAATTGATGCAATCCTCACAGCAACTGCTCGTCGTTACTACCTTTGCCAGTAATCTCTGGCGTATTTTAAGCCTAGTCCAAATCTGTCAGGAGCTTCAGCGAAAGCTCTACATTGTAGGTCCTAGCCTGCTAAAAACCTTAGATTTTGCAACACAAACCGGGCTGTTCCATCCGGATCCTGATCTGATTATTAGTGACGAGCAACTACGCAGCATACCCAGGGATCGCGTGGTCGTGTTGGCCTCTGGCAGCCAAGGGGAACCTCGCTCCGGCCTGAGACGCATCGTAATGGGTGAACATCGCCACCTAAGCCTACAAGCTGGAGATCATGTTGTGTTCTCTGCGCGGATCATACCTGGTAATGAAAAGTCTGTAGCTCAGCTAGTCAGTGAATGCCATAGGCTTGGGGTCAAAACCACAACAACTAAGCAAAATCCAAATATCCATGTCAGTGGTCATGCCTATCAAGAAGACATCCAACTTTTGCTGCAACAACTCAAACCATTACATTATGTTCCGGTTCATGGAACCCATACTCATCTAGTCGCCAACGGAACTCTTTACGATCCCTCGGTAAAAGTATCAAATGGTACCCTCATCAAGGTATCTCCTGAAGGCGTCACAGAAATCGACCAACTTTCTACAGCAAAGCTTTATATAGATTCCTGGTCCCAGCGTCCTTTAAGTTATAAGTCGATGCGATCACGCCATAAAATTGGTGACTCCGGTTTAATACTCATTACGGGAAGCTGCCAAGGAAGAGGTCTTGATTGTGAATTCATCGGTGTGCCCTTCAACTCCCATGAGCAAGACAAAGTCCTATCAAGAATTAAAACTATCATTGCTAAGCACAGGCAACATAAGGAAGATACAGCCGCGCTCAACGAGCGTCTAAGACTAGAGGTCAGACGGTATGCTACGGAGATTTTGATAAAGAAGCCCGTTGTGATTTGTAAATTATATAGTGAGGCATAATATGCAATGGAAAGAACACTCTGTTAAAACCGTCTTGAATACAGTGCCCTTTTCTGTTGAGGAAGTTGGATTGACTGATTTATCTTGTGGCAAGCCAATTTCTCACCCTTTTCATAGGCTACTGGCACCGGACTGGGTGAATATTGTTGCGGTAACACCTGATAAATCAATCGTCCTCATTGAGCAGACTCGTGTAGGACCGATGGAGAACATTCTGGAAATTCCCGGTGGCGTGATCGACCCTGGAGAAGATCCCAAGCAAGCAGCTCAAAGAGAGTTGGAAGAAGAAACAGGCTACGTAGCTAAAAGTTGGATCGGTTTAGGAAGCATAAATCCAAACCCAGCTATTATGACAAACAAGATGCATATGTACTTGGCCACTGACTGTGTCATTAATGCTAATAGAAATCATTTTCCTGACGAAAATGAGTCCATCAAAGTGGTATTAGCTCATTTGACTGAAATCGATTCCTACATTGAAGACGATCGGCTTAATAGCGCCTTGGCAGCACTCACGGTCTATAAGGCAGTACGCCACTTAGGAAAATTGTAGAGTGAATGATAGCTTAGCCTTGCAAATCGACGGACTCTTAGCTATAGACATCACTCCTCAGTAGGAACCATGCGCGGAGTAAGAAAATGAAAAAAATAACCCTAGTTGAAGGTGACGGTATTGGCCCAGAAATCACTAATAGCGTCAAAGAAATTCTTGAGGCGGCCAACGCCCAAGTCGAATGGGAGTCCCATGCTGTTGGATTAACTGCCTACGAAAAAACCGGTAAGCTTATTCCTGATGAGTTTATTCAAAGTATCCAGCGCCATGGCGTTGCCCTAAAAGGCCCAACAACAACCCCTGTGGGTGGCGGGCATCGCTCCATAAATGTATCGATGCGCCAGCTCTTTAAACTTTATGCAAATGTAAGACCTGTCAAAACTATTAAGGGTTTACCCAGCCGTTATGAAAACGTTGATATGATCATCGTTCGGGAGAATTCGGAAGACCTCTACAAAGGTATCGAGTATAAGGTCTCGGAAGGAGTCGCCCAAGGGATCAAGTTAATTACTGCTGAAGCCTCCGAACGGATTGGTCGCCATGCCTTTGATCTAGCTCAAAAGCTGGGTCGTAAAAAGGTAACCGTAGTACATAAGGCAAATATCATGAAATTTACTGATGGACTTTTTTTGGAGTCTGTTAGGAAGGTAGCAGCGGACTACACCAATATACAGTTAGATGAGCTCATAGTCGATAATTGCTGTATGCAAATGGTTACACGACCGGAACAGTTTGATGTTATCGTAACGGAAAACCTCTATGGCGACATTCTATCCGACCTGGCCGCTGGATTGATTGGTGGTTTAGGGCTGGCTTCAGGCGCCAATATTGGTGCCAAGCAGGCTATCTTTGAAGCAGCCCATGGATCGGCTCCTGACATCGCCGGCAAGGATATGGCTAATCCTACAGCTCTACTAATGAGTGCCGTTATGATGTTAGACCACATCGACCAATTGGATGTAGCTCAGCGGGTCCGTCGCGGACTTAAAAAGACATTAGCTAATCCTGAAACACGCACCAAAGATTTAGGAGGAAGTTTAGGTACCCGTGGCTTCACCCAGGCTCTTATCAATAATCTATAAGTGTCGTGGATCTATTATCACGAATGTTAAGGTCTGAGGAAAGCTATTCTATAGCTTTCCTAACCTGCTTCGATAATTAAGATTCTTCCATTAAAGAATGCTAGTTGTGGGCCGATATCGTTAAAGTGGCCTATGATAACTCACAGAAATCTTAAAAAAAAGGCTCCATAAGCTTGAAAAAACTTAAGATTAAAAGTGTGGGCAAAACCGATATTGGGCGGATTCGTGCGGCCAATCAGGATTCCTATTTAATAGATGAAAATGATGGCATTTTTATTGTTGCCGATGGTATGGGCGGCCATGCTGGAGGGGAAATTGCCAGCCGTATCTGTGTAGAAAAGGTTGCCGAACGCATTACTAAAGATCATGATTTATATTCTACAAAACAATCAAAAAAGCATCCCGATCCCAGCATTGCTAATGCGTTAGCTAACTCTGTTAATTATGCTTCCTCACGGATTTATGAGCATTCATTAGAAGATCCTAGCCTCAGAGGTATGGGTACAACCGCAACTGCTGTTAAAATAATAGGTAAGCAGGCCTACTACGCCCATGTTGGCGATAGTAGGTTGTATCTTGTCCGTAAAAACTTTATATATCAAATAACTTATGACCACTCATTGGTGAATGAACAAGTTCGGGCTGGTATTTTGACCAAGGAAGAGGCAGAGGTCCATCATCTTAAAAATGTCATAACGCGAAGTGTTGGATACCAAGAGGAAGAAGATGTTGATACGTCAAGCTTCACCCTAGAGAAAGGCGATTACCTTATAATATGCAGCGATGGTCTCCATGGCAAAATCAATGACAAAGAGCTGTCGCAGCTTGTTTCAGCAAAGGGACTCGGCGCTATTAGCGAACTTATTGAGATAGCAAACGATCGCGGTGGTGAGGATAACATAACCGCTGTTCTCGTGGAAATTAACTAATTGAGGAGACTGGATGAAGCGCTTAACGATACTAATCATTCCAGAAAATGCTAGTCAGACCAAACAGATAAAGATTCCAAGGGTGGCTCTGCGAGCCATTACTGTCGGTACTTTACTGATCGCTATGGTATTCGGTTACCTAGTCTTCGATTACATAGAATTACGGTCTATTCGCTCATCCTACAAAAACATACTGGCGGAAAATCAAGGCCTTAAAGGCGAGGCCCGGCTATTGATGAGCAATTTAGACGAGGTCAAAAAAGCCCTCAACCGGGTGCAGGATTACAGTGAAAAACTGGAGGACTTAACCCAGCTTAAGGTTAAAAAATTCAGTAGTAAGACCGGTATTGGCCCTTTAACAGCAGAAGAATACCGCTACGCGACACGTCACCAAGACGCCAATCAGACAGAACAAAATCTCCCTCTAGGCATCGACATGAACAAACTAGTGTTTCGGTCGGTATTTGATCATGTGCAAAGTATTGGCAATAAAGCTAATCAAAATGCCCTGGAGCTACAGAAATTGCTTTCTACCCTAAGTCAGCAAAAAAGCCTGCTATCGTCTATACCGTCCTCATCGCCCGTGGACGGCTGGGTAACTTCGGGGTTTGGACCTCGCATCTCACCTTTTACCGGGGACCGCACCGTCCACAAGGGTGTTGATATAGCGGCGCCTTTAGGAACTCCCATATACGCACCAGCTGATGGTGTCGTGATATTTTCTGGCGCTAAGGCAGGGTACGGTAATTTCATTATGGTTGCCCATGGCTATGGCGTTGTGTCTCGTTTCGGTCATAATGCCCAAAATATGGTTCAACCTGGGCAAAAAGTCAAGAAAGGTAATCAAATTGCCACTGTTGGAATGACTGGTAGATCTACCGGACCTCACCTTCATTATGAAATTTTAGTTAATGGAAAATATGCAAACCCTAAAAAGTTCATGCTAGAAATACCTTAATTAATTGAGTATTTCTATTGGTAGATCGCGCATAGAGAGCTGCTTTTGTGCGCGAGAATTTAACATCATTTCATCTATCCCAACCTATGGTCTTATCTGCTAATTAGAGGTTTTTATCTTTAACCTGTAGCAGTATACTAGCTTACCGAGTGGTAAGCCTATTTTACCTATATAAGAATGATCAGATAAGCAGGACCAACATGTTAAACTTGGCTAAAAAGATTTTCGGTACGAAAAATGACCGAGAGATTAAGAACTATCTAGTAACCGTCGAACAGATAAATCGGTTAGAGCCTGAGCTAGAAAAATTATCGGATGAAGAGATCCTTGGCAAGTCCCATAATCTAAAAGAAAAGGTCCAAAGCGGGGTTGCCCTTAAAAGCATATTACCTGAGGCTTTCGCCCTTGTCCGTGAAGGCTCGAAGCGAGTTTTAGGTATGCGTCATTTCGATGTTCAAATGGCCGGTGGTATAGCTTTATTCGAAGGCAAAATTGCTGAAATGAAAACAGGTGAAGGTAAAACCCTCACAGCGACCCTCCCTATTTACCTTCATGCCCTATCAGGCAAAGGAGCTCATGTTGTTACGGTAAACGACTATCTGGCCAGCACTCAATCTGAAGAGATGGGTAAGCTGTACGGCTTCTTAGGGTTATCGACTGGTCTTATTGTTCCTGGACTCGACGACCAGGAGAGACGCAATGCTTACCACTCAGATATTACCTACGGTACCAACAATGAGTTTGGTTTTGATTATCTTCGCGATAATATGAAAACAGACCTTGTCCGCTACGTTCAAAGGGAACATAACTATTGTATTGTTGATGAAGTCGACTCCATCCTAATCGATGAAGCCCGTACCCCCCTTATTATTTCTGGTCCTGCAGAAACAAACACGGAAATATACGCCAAAGTAAACGCGGTAATTACAGGTTTACAGAAAGACAGCGATTATATCATCGATGAGAAGGGGCGCAACGCTACATTAACAGAGGATGGCATCTCCAAGTTGGAAAAACGGTTACGGGTCGATAATCTCTACGACCCTTCCAACATCGAATACCTACATCACGTACAGCAAGCCTTAAAAGCCCATGTCATTTTCAAAAAGGATGTGGATTATGTGGTCCGTGATAATAAGGTGATCATTGTGGATGAGTTTACAGGCCGCTTAATGCCTGGCCGTCGCTACAGTGACGGTTTGCATGGAGCCCTTGAAGCCAAAGAGCACCTTCCCGTTGAAAAAGAAACCCAAGTTCTCGCTTCCATTACCTTCCAAAACTACTTCCGCTTATATGACATACTAGCAGGTATGACAGGTACAGCCGATACCGAAGCGGTGGAATTCAAAAAAATATACAACCTTGATGTTGTTGTTGTACCGACTAATATGCCTATCGTTCGTAAGGATGAGCAAGACGAAATCTATAGAACTGCCATAGAGAAGTTTAAAGTCATTGCTGACGAAATCGCTAAAGCGCAGAAACGAGGACAACCTGTCTTGGTAGGTACCGTCTCGGTTGAAAAGTCGGAACTCCTCTCCTCGTTACTCAGAAAACTGGATATTCCTCACGAAGTACTCAATGCTAAAAACCATGGTCGGGAAGCCCAAATTATTGCCGATGCAGGGCAAAAAGGTCACGTTACCATTTCTACTAACATGGCTGGTCGTGGTACCGATATCAAACTTGGACCTGGAGTTAAGGAGGTGGGTGGCCTATTCGTCATTGGTACCGAACGCCACGAATCGCGGCGTATCGATAATCAGCTAAGGGGACGTTCCGGTCGCCAAGGCGATCCAGGTCGCAGTAAATTTTTCCTATCCCTAGAAGACGATCTTATGCGTATTTTTGCATCTGATCGACTGTCTGCCATCATGAGCCGCCTTGGCATGAAGGATGGAGAAGCCATTATCTCACCGATGGTCACCCGTGCTATTGAAAAAGCCCAGAAGCGTGTTGAAGAGCAAAACTTCTCTAGTCGTAAGCATGTATTGGAATATGACGATGTGATGAACCAGCAACGTCAGGTCATCTACAGCCGGCGGCGGAACATCTTAGAAGGGACTATTAGTCTCGATTTTATCTCTGAGTCCATCCGTAGTGTTACAGAGGGAATCGCTATACGCCACTCTCCTGAAACGACCCAGCAGAAATTTGATAAGCAAGCATTCGAAAAAGAGACTAGCAACGAATTCCACTTACCCGTCATCGTTGAGATTAAGTCCGAAGAAGATGAGAGTACTGCATCACTCATAGAGCAGGTCAAAGAGCAAGTCCTGAATCATTATGAAGAAAAGCGAAAACTTGTAAGCCCCGATATTATGGCAAAGGTAGATGCTTTCGTATACCTTCAGATTTTGGATCAATCCTGGAAAGAGCATCTGCGCGCTATGGATCAGTTACAAGATAGTGTCCGCTTGCGCGGATACGGACAACGGGATCCTCTACAAGAGTATAAAAAGGAAGCCTATCAACTCTTTGATAGCTTAATGCTGCGGATAGAAGATGAAACCAGTTTGGCACTGGTACGCATGCCCCCTCCACAACTTGCCAGTTCCGAGGAGCTAGAGGTTGAGGAACCTGATGAATCGCAAATGAACTTCACCCATCCCCAGTCCAAAGCTCCCGAGGTAGCAGCTAACCAAAAGGATGATGAGCTCATTTACCATGGCTCTCGGGAACAGCAAGCCCGTGACAGTCGCTCTAAGCCACAACCTTTTAAACGAGATATAGAAAAAGTTGGCCGCAACGATCCCTGTCCCTGTGGTTCTGGCAAAAAATACAAAAAATGTCATGGAAAACCGTCGGGAGCAGACTCCTAGGAACCCGAATTGCACAATATCCCATGTTTTTTAGAATCCTTAAAAACATGGGATATAAAGCTAAATAGACTTACTAAACAGCAGGCTTATCCGTAAGGGTTACAGAGCGTGGCAAGCGATGAATTTTTGGCTTTCGGCCAGGAAAATGAATCCCTCGGAGCTATATAAAAAGTCAGGCCTTTCCCTAGCCTGGTTTTTTTTGTCATAATAGTCTGCAAAGGGGAAGAATATGAAACGAATATTTGAATTCATACCCAATGATCATGACATTATCATCTCTAGGACCCTAGTGCTGATTCATCAGGCCATTGACTCTGAGTTTCCCGAAGCTAAGCCCGCATCCCAGCGCTTTGCCAAAACGGCCTTTGGCGACGAGCCGACTTTGACCAAGTCCCTGCCAGGAGAAAGAGCTAAAGGAATTCTGTCGGAGGAAAACTCTACTACTAAGCGTTCTATTGCCGACCATCCTACGAGTGAAGAAAAAACCATCTCTGAGCAGGTAGGTACAGAAAGACTCTGGAAGCAAAGTCTCATAGCAATATTATTTCTTATTCTATGCGTCATTCTAATATATTTAATCGTTATTTAGCAGCTAGGTTGGCACAAAGTTTATAATTTTTGGTCTTAAGCCTTGTCATTAGGAAATCTATTGGTTAAACAAAGTCATCTGCTTATATTGTACCATTAAGACTTATTGAAACAGTTAGGAAATTAGAATGTTAAGACATGATGGAAGATCTTCCGATCAAATGCGACCCATCCGGTTCATCCCAAACTTTACAAAGCACGCCGGTGGCAGTGTGCTCGTAGAATACGGTGACACTAAAGTACTTTGTACCGTCTCTGTAGATGAAGGTGTTCCATCTTTCCTAAGAAATGTGACTCCAGCTCAAGGCTGGCTTACAGCGGAATATTCCATGCTCCCTAGCGCAACACAAACTAGGTCGCGACGCGAGCGTCCCGCGCCATCAGGAAGATCCCAGGAAATACAGCGCCTTATAGGCAGGTCACTGCGAGGCATCATTGAATTAACCAAAACTCCCGATTTTACCTTCACCGTCGATTGCGATGTCATTCAAGCCGATGGTGGCACGCGTACAGCTTCTATAACAGGCGCATATGTAGCCCTTAAAATAGCAGTAGACAAATTACTACGTGCGGGCAAGGTCAACCAAAATCCACTTACGGATGCTGTAGCAGCCGTTTCCGTGGGCTTACGTGACGGTGAAATCATGGTCGACTTGGACTATCAGGAAGATAGCACAGCCGACTTAGATATGAATGTGGTTATGACACAAAGTGGGCAGTTTCTTGAGATACAGGGGACCGCAGAACGGGCAGCCTTTAGCAAGCAACAAGTACTTGAGATTATGGAAGCTGCAGAAGCAGCTTTAAGCTCATGCTTCGATTTACAGCATGAAGCCGCTGATGGCCGAGAGGTAGAGTCTTAATCCGCTGCATTTGTTGGATAGGGGCAATGGCGGCAGCCATTGCCACAGCAATAGCCTCTGCGCAGCAAATAGGCTGCTGTAAGGACCATGAGACCATCGGCGTCAAAATAATAATCCTCACCAGGTTCCAACGGGAACCCTGTTTCCTCATAATCTTTATCCATATTAGTAGCTTACCTAATCTTAGTAGAACCTATGCTCGAAATTTATTCAATCCCAAACTAGCTTCACCGATAATGAGCTCATGAAGCAAGAGCCGAAAAAAAGTCGCATGATTTCCATGAGAATTACTGAAGATCAGTTCCAATATCTGGAAAGCATCTCGCAGCGTATCCGTAAAGAAACGGGCCTCAAAGTTACCCGCGCCTCCATTATTCTGAAACTCATGGAATACGGGGTCCCTTTTTTGAACAAGGAATTCCCTCCCGATGAATAACCTAAACCCCTGCCCTTAATCCAGGACCCTTGCCATCAGTAGGTTGTTCCTCGATCTCGCGTCCAATATTCTCAGGGTAGTGGCCATTGAAGCAACCATAACAAAAATTGCAACTATTAGCCTCTCCCAAGGCTTCTTTGAGACCATCGATACTCAGGAAAGCCAAAGAGTCAGCACCAATAAAGGTGCGCATTTCTTCAACCGTTCTTTGGGCTGCCAGCAGCTGACTTCTCTCAGGAGTATCAACTCCAAAATAACAGGAATGAGTGATGGGGGGAGACCCCAAGCGCATATGGATTTCTTTAGCTCCCGCTTGACGGATCATTCTTAGGATTTTTACCGAAGTGGTACCGCGTACTAAGGAGTCATCGACCACGATCACTTTTTTATCGCGCAGTGAGGAGCCTACTGGATTTAATTTTAACTTCACACCAAAGTCGCGAATGGACTGGGAAGGTTCGATAAAAGTACGCCCTACATAGTGATTCCTTACCAGGCCTAACTCCATAGGCAATTTAGCCTCAGTGGCATAGCCTAGAGCCATAGGAACGCCAGAATCTGGCACAGCCACGACCACATCAGCATCAACCTGTGATTCGCGAGCAAGTATAGCTCCCATCCTTTTTCTTAAGAAGTAGATCTCTTCATTAAAAATTTGACTGTCAGGCCTTGCAAAATATATCGGCTCAAAAGAACAAAAAGCTTTGCTTTGTGACTCTACAGGAAAGTATGACTTTACATTGCCATCATTGTGAATTTCCAAAATCTCACCCGGTGCCACCTCCCTTTCAAAGTCGGCATCTATTAAATCCAAGGCACAGGTTTCGCTAGCGACGACGACAGCTCCCCCTCGTCGCCCCATGACCAATGGCCGGAATCCAAAAGGATCACGCAAGGCAAAAAGTCGATCTTTTGTTAGCAAAACCAGAGAGTAGGCTCCCTTTACAGTGTTCATCACTTCGACAATACGATCGAAAATAGAGGCTTGCCTGCTGCGAGCCAATAGGTGCATGAATACTTCAGTATCCGATGTCGATTGGAAAATGCTGCCACCCTCTTCCAGGTCTTGACGTAAGGAATCTGCATTCGTAAGATTGCCATTGTGGGCAATGGCAATAGAACCAATAGCCGTATTGAAAGAGAAGGGTTGGATATTCTGGACCATCCGCCCCCCATGGGTGGAATATCGGTTATGGCCAATGCCTACCCTACCTTCCAGCTTATCCAAAATATCTTTACTGAATCCATCCCCCACAAGTCCAAAGGTTTTGTGGCCCGAGAAGCGACCCTCTTTGTTAATCGTTACAATGCCAGCAGCTTCCTGTCCACGATGCTGGAGAGCATAAAGGGATAAATAGATCAAATTAGCCGCCTCGGCATCACCTATAACACCAACAACACCACACTCTTCTCTAAAGCCCATGTTAGGAACTCCCAAGATCTAAAAATTTAGGGCTTGCTCTAGGGATTTACGAATCCCGGCAAGATCCAATTCCATATTGTCTATGACGATGCTCGATCCTCCTGGAACGCCCAACTTGTACAATTGCGCTTCCTTGGGAACTTGAGTCATAGCGGCAGCCAAAGCATCATCGCTCTTGAACTGCAAGAGGTATGCACCATTAAGGTCGGCAACTAAACCCCATGTTCCAAGGTTTTCCATAGCTACTGGAAGAGTCACGGTAGCTCCTAGATCCGTAAACATCTTTGCCAAGCAAGTAGCAAACCCACCGTCCGCCACATCTCGAGCTGCCTGCAAATATTCTTTATCTACAAATTCTTGCAACAGGCCAATAGCCGCCTTTTCATAGTCCCAGTCAATAACCGGTAGGGGGGCTTGATAGATTCCCCATCCTAAAGACTTTGCCAGCAGTGAGCCCCCGCAACTCCCTTGCAAAGTTTTGGGGGCTAACATCGCCAAAGGTCCTTCCGACTGGCCACATGCTGATACAGCCTTACGCACATCTTGATGACGGCCCACCATCCCAATCATCGGAGTGGGAGCTATGGATACACCATCAGTAGTGTTATATAGGGAAACATTGCCCGACACGACCGGGGTTTCCAACTCCTGACAGGCTTTGGTAATCCCATCGACACCCTGAGAAAACTGTCCCATGATTATAGGGTCCTCAGGATTGCCATAGTTAAGGCAGTCAGTTATAGCGATGGGCTCAGCACCAGTTGCCGCAATCATCCTTGCAGACTTCAACACGGCGTAGGCAGCTCCCTCCTTAGGATCGATTTGGCAGTATCTTTCGTTGCAGCTGGTGGCTACAGCTAAACCTAGGTAATCGTCTCCAGGAGCAGCCCAGGGGGATCTCACCCAAAGCAGTCCAGCCCCTTGATGCTCAGGGCCAAATACTGTTTTAGTTCCAATATGATAATCATACTGACGGTATATAGGTGTTTTATCTCCGACATCATTCAGTATCTTCTTAACAACAGCCCGCCATCCCAACTCATCCACTTTTTGCTGAATGGGATCGGAGCTGAGATCCTGAGGAGTAGTATACTCGAGAGGACGGCTATATTTAGGAGCCTTATCTGTTAGTGGGGCTACGGGAACATCAACCTCCAAAACGCCATTATGAGCAATCTGGACACGCCCCGAATAAGTCACAACTCCGATCACCGCATAGGCTAGCTCCCATTTGTCCAGGCACTGGGCTAGCGCCTCCCATTTTGAGGGTTCGATAACCATGAGCATACGCTCCTGAGACTCCGATAACAGCAATTCATAAGCAGTCATGTTTTGGGTCCGTGTCGGTACCCGGCTAAGATCCATAAACAAGCCACTGCCAGCACGATCTGCCATCTCAAACGAAGACGATGTAAGGCCAGCAGCCCCCATGTCCTGAAGTCCAACAACAAGTTTTTTGTCAAGTACTTCGAGAGTTGCCTCTAGGAGAAGCTTTTCTGTAAATGGGTCCCCGACCTGAACCGTTGTTTTTTGACTGGAATCTCCCGATTCAAAGGAATCAGAAGCCATAGTAGCCCCATGAATTCCATCGCGGCCTGTCGCTGATCCTACATATACAACCAAATTATCTTTGCCGCTGGCATAACCTTTGAAAATACGATCCTCGTGTATCAGCCCCACAGTCATGGCATTTACCAAGCAGTTTCCGTTATAGGTGGCATCAAATGAAACATTGCCTGCTATAGTAGGAACGCCAATACAATTACCATAATCACCAATTCCTTTGGTTACATATTCTAACAAGTAATGAGTTCGCGGATGCGATCGCTCTCCAAACCGGAGTGCATTGAGGTTGGCAACGGGCCTGGCCCCCATGCAAAAAACATCACGCAAAATTCCTCCAACACCTGTAGCCGCCCCCTGATAGGGTTCGATATAGCTAGGATGGTTGTGGGATTCCATTTTAAAAGCCGCACAAAGTTTGCCGGAAAGCCTTACAATACCAGCATTTTCACCAGGTCCTACCACTACATTTTTTCCAGTTGCCGGGAGACGTTTTAAATGGACCCTGGAGGATTTATAGGAGCAATGTTCACTCCACATGGAGGAAAAGACTCCCAGCTCCGCTAATGATGGCTGACGACCCAAAATACCTGTTAGAGTTTCATATTCTTCCTGATTAATCTTATGCGCCTTCAATGCAGCTGCTAGGACCTCCCTATTTTCAGTGTCTATAGGTTTGGCTTTAACTAACGACTGGATATCAGGAACTGAAAAATGCAGCTTTTCAGCCATTTCATTTCTCCCAAAAAGAAAAGAGGGCATAAAGCCCTCTTGTATTACTTTTACATGACACTGGCCAAAAAAGCCCTTATAATCTCTAACCCCTGTTTGCTACCACCCATCAAACGATCTGTGGCCCTTTCAGGGTGGGGCATCATACCTAAAATGCGGCCGTCTTCACTAACGATACCGGCGATATTACCAACAGACCCGTTAGGATTAGCCGCCTCCGTTACATGGCCATCATCATCGCAGTACTGGAACAGAACCTGCCCCCTATCCTGAAGCTTTTTATATTCATCCGTTGAAACAAAAAACTGCCCTTCACCATGGGCAATAGGCATGCGGTAGGTAATATCAGCAGCAAGATTGTGGTGATAACCTGTTGCACCTGGTGCTACCTTGAGATTGACGGTTTGACAAATAAATTTGAGATTTTTATTCCGTAATAAAGCACCTGGTAAAAGCTGACATTCAGTTAAGATCTGAAAACCATTACAGATACCGATGACCGCCCCGCCTTTTCCCGCAAATTCTTTGACCTGAGTCATGATCTTGGCATGGGAGGCCAGGGCTCCCCCGCGAAGGTAGTCTCCATAACTAAAACCACCAGGAAGAATAAGACCGTCTAATTTTGGTAATTCATTCGCAGTATGAGAGATGAGGGTCAAGGGGATCTGGAAATGACGCTGGAATGTATCGATGCAATCAGCATCACAATTGGAACCTGGGAATTGGATCAGACCAATGCGCGGCTTGCCTTGTGAAGAGTTCTCAACCATTTTCAAGCTTCCTAACCACAAATGTTTCTGAAACCGGGTTAGCGAGGTGTTCTTTAGCAAGAAACTCAGCTTTTTCAAAGGCTTCTTTATCGTTTCCCGCTATGTCTAGCACAAATCGCTTCGAAACATGGATGTCAATCAGCTCATTGTGCCCTAGTCTGTTAAGGGTTTCCTTGATAGCACGACCTTGGGTGTCCAAGACCTCTTTTTTAAGTTCAACCAGTACTTCAAATTGCATATGAACTATTCCTTGCTGGTTAGGCCGGCCTTCAAATACTCACGATTCATCTTCGCGATAAAATCTACTGAGATACCTTTTGGACACACAGCTTCGCATTCGTATTGATTCGTACAGTTACCAAATCCCAGCTCATCGGCGGCGCGAACCATATGAAGAACCCTACTCTTGCGTTCCGGCTGTCCTTGGGGAAGAAGAGCCAAATGTGAAACTTTCGCAGCGACAAATAGCATTGCCGAAGCGTTCTTGCAAGAGGCAACACAAGCACCACAACCAATGCATTCAGCAGCATCCATAGCCTCATCGGCATCGGTTTTGGCGATGGGAATGGCGTTGGCGTCGGGAACACCGCCAGTGGAAACTGAAACAAATCCACCCGATTGGATGATTTTATCGAAGGCTTGTCTTTCTACCATCAGATCCTTAATGACGGGAAAAGCCTTCGCTCGCCAAGGTTCAATATAAATTTCATCCCCGTCTTTAAAGCTTCTCATATGTAGCTGGCAAGTTGTGGTTTTCTTGTCGGGGCCATGGGCCACACCATTGATGACCATGGAACATGCGCCACAGATACCTTCACGACAATCATGATCAAAGGTTACCGGCTCATCTCCAGACTCGATAAGCTCTTCATTTACCTGGTCTAACATTTCTAAAAATGAGCTATTTGGGGAGATACCCTTAGCCTTATAGGTAGCAAGTTTACCCTGTGACTTGTTATCAGCCTGGCGCCAGACATGTAAAGTTAGATCCATTACTTGTAACTCCTTGTAGCTAGCTTCACATTTTCAAAAACAAGGGATTCTTTTTGCATTTTTGGCTTACTACTATCCCCCTGATATTCCCATACAGCGGCGTGGGAATAACTGTCATCATGTCTTAAAGCTTCCCCATCAGCAGTTTGATGCTCCTCACGGAAGTGGCCTCCACAAGACTCCTCCCGCTCTAATGCATCGCGGCACATCAATTCACCATGCTCTAAGAAATCGGCTACACGACCAGCCTTTTCCAAGGACTGGTTGGTTTGAGAACCATCGCCTAAGACTCGAACATTGTTCCAGAACTCCTCTCGAATCTCCGGGATACGCTGGAGAGCTTCTTCCAGTCCCTGTTTATTCCGCGCCATGCCACACTTATCCCACATAACCTTACCCAACTCCTTATGAAAGGAATCCACAGAACGCTTACCGTTGATATTGAGTAATTTCTTTGTTTTTTCAGTAACTTCAGCTTCGATACGAGCAAATTCAGGGTGGCTGGTATCTACCGCTTCCAGCTTTTCACTGGCAAGATAATGGCCAATAGTATGGGGAATGACAAAGTAACCATCAGCGAGGCCTTGCATTAAAGCACTAGCACCAAGGCGGTTTGCTCCATGATCGGAGAAGTTAGCCTCTCCTAAAACATGAAGTCCTGGTAAGTTACTCATGAGATTATAATCTACCCACAAACCACCCATAGTGTAATGAACAGCAGGGAAAATGCGCATGGGAACTTTATAGGGGTTTTCTGCGGTGATTTTTTCATACATCTCGAATAAGTTACTGTACTTGTCACGAACTACATTCTCACCATCTCTTTTGATGGCATCAGCAAAATCTAAATAAACACCAAGTCCTGTTTCCCCTACCCCGTTGCCAGCATCACAGGCTTCTTTTGCACTGCGCGAAGCAATATCGCGCGGCGATAGGTTACCAAAACTCGGATATTTCCGTTCCAAGTAATAGTCCCTCTCCTCATGAGGAATATCACCTGGTGCACGCTTGTCCCCTTTTTGTTTTGGAACCCATACGCGGCCATCGTTTCTTAGAGATTCTGACATCAAGGTTAATTTAGATTGATGAGTTCCACTAACAGGAATACAAGTGGGATGAATCTGAGTATAGCAAGGATTGGCAAAGCCGGCCCCTCTTTTGTAGCAGCGATAGGCAGCGGTAACATTACTGCCTTTAGCATTAGTTGAAAGGAAGAAAACATTGCCATAGCCACCTGTAGCTAAAACAACGGCTTCGGCAGCATAAGAGCTAATTTTACCCGTTTTTAAGTCACGAACGACAATGCCGCGCGCCTTACCATCTACCATCACAAGGTCTAACATCTCCGTCCGGGGAAACATTTTTACCTTACCTGCACCAATCTGCCTACTGAGTGCTGAATAAGCTCCCAACAATAGCTGCTGGCCAGTTTGACCTCTTGCATAGAAGGTTCGGGAAACCTGCGCTCCTCCAAAGGATCGGTTGGCTAAGAGACCGCCATACTCGCGGGCAAAAGGAACGCCTTGCGCCACACACTGGTCAATGATGTTAACGCTAACCTGGGCGAGCCGGTATACATTAGCTTCACGGGAACGGAAATCCCCGCCTTTGATAGTATCGTAGAATAATCGAAAAACACTATCACTATCGCTCGGATAATTCTTTGCAGCATTGATACCTCCTTGGGCGGCAATGCTATGGGCTCTTCGGGGGCTGTCTTGAAAGCAAAAATTATAGACATCATAGCCTAACTCTGCCATGGAAGCTGCTGCAGAGGCACCGGCTAGGCCTGTGCCTACCACAATAACACGAAATTTTCTTTTATTTGCAGGATTAACCAATTTAGTTTCAAATTTATGCTTATCCCACTTTTCTGCAAGTGGTCCGCTCGGAATCTTTGCATCTAGTTGCATGACTCATTCTCCTTAGTCTCAATCAGAGTACAGATTTTATGGCTAATTTAACTACTTGATAACACCAATTAGCACGGATAGAGGTATGATCATTCCCGCTATACTAACAACCCACCCGATAAGGGGGGGAATTCCATTGATGGCGGGCTGATACTTAGGATGATTTAAACCCAACGACTGAAACATACTCTTGGCACCATGACTCAAATGGAAGCCAACTAAAAGCATCGCAATCATATAGAATAAGGAAATGAGCGGCTGCTGAAAACCTTGCACGACCATGCTATAAACATCATCCCGACCTAAAGAGTCAACGAAGGGGCCTTTGTAGGCTATGATATGCCAAGTATAGTGAGCCAGATGATAAGCGATAAAAGACAATAAAACTAACCCCGACAGCGGCATCGTGCGGGAAGCAAGTGACGCCTGAACCGTATGAGGTTTTGAATACTTGACAGGCCGTGCTGCCCTATTTGCTTTTGTTAATTTGATAGCCGTGAAGATATGCACCAAAAACATTACGACCAACCCGGCTCTAGCTAACCAAAGGGCCCCAAATGGGAGTTGCCTTAAGCCCAGGGCATAGGCATTCATGGCATCTTGACCGAAAAATAGGTTGTAGTTCCCCAAAATATGGCCAATTACAAATAGATAGATTCCGGCTCCAGTCAATGCCATCAGATACTTGGAGCCTAATGAAGATTGAAAAAACTGTCCTGTCCAGCTCATAAATACGCCTCCGCGAGGAAAGAAAACAAAGTCACAAAACGGGATGACCGCTGATTTCTATAGCAATAAAAAAAGTTTTTCTACGGTAAAGGCAAAAAAGTAGGGCTTCCTTATCTGGAAGCCAGCAGCATGGTACCATGAAAATTAGATGAGTTGTATAGCAACCTTAGCCTAACTCAAGTACTGCCAACGGTAACTACTGCCATTTTTGCTAAGTCAATAATTCGTTGAGCCACTCGTTTCACATCGGCAGGATTGACCCTTTTAATATGTTTTGAGTAATTGAGGAAGTCGTCAAATCCTACTCCGTAGATTTCCATCAAAGCCATGGTAAGAGCTTGGGCATCACCCCGCTGCATTTCTGCTTCATGAGAACCTATGAGATAATTTTTCGCCCGGTCCAATTCTTCATGGGAAATATTTTGCTCACAAACCAACTGAAACTCCCTTTCCAAACTGATAAGAGCTTGGTCGATCTTTTCAGGGGTACAGGCAATGTAAGCACCAAATGCCCCTGGAGCTACACCGTAGGTAAGCATAGGAGAAACCGTATAGGCCAAGCTTTCTTGATCCCTAAGCCGGATAAAAAGCCGTCCGCCACTGCCTCCCAGTGCCGTTGATAGCACATCAAGAGCATAACGATCTTTATCAAACCATGTTATTCCCGGAAACCCCATAACCACATGGGTTTGTTCCTTATCTTTTGCAATTCCCGCTTTCTGATGGGAGAATTCTTTCAAAGGGCAATGAAATTTACGCTCCTCGGTTTTGGGTTTCCATTCGCCTAAGATCTCCAAGAGGTGAGCTTTGACTTCATTTTCATCTAGACTACCAACAGCCCCAATCACCCAGCTCCCTTGATCCCGGTAAACCTTAAACTCTTGCTCCAGGGACGACGCCGCGTGCCCTTCCAAAACCGCATTGGTACCATAAATGGGATACTGGTAAGGATGATCTTGGTATAACATTTCCTGAAATTTTCTTACAGCCATATTGGCTGGTGAGTCTTGCTCTGAGCGCAATTCGTCTAGGATTTCCAGCTTGGTAATTTCCCACTGCCGCGGGGGAAAAACAGGATCGAGTAGGCACTCAGCCCAGGTGCGTGATATTTGATGAAAACGCTCATTAAAACATTGCAATTTAAGGCCCAGGCTGTCTTTTCCCGAGAATCCCGCAAGAATCGTTCCCGTTCCCTCTACCTCATTCAATAGATCATCATAACCAAGGCGACTATTCGCCGAACCCAATAAGTTGGCAAAGCAATTTTGGAGCCCTGGAACACGATCTCCGCGCAACCCACCTTGGGTCACAGCTACCATATTGAATAAATTCACTTCATCAATACGCCGGTATACAAGCTTGATACCAGGCAAAAGTTCCGTCATCGTAGGGGCTATTTGCTGCGCAAGATCATTCTTTTTCGGTAAGGTATTAAAAATATCATATTGCCGAGAACCACCCTGGCTTCCTGCAACAAAAGCATCACGGATTTGTTCGGGGCATAGGGGGGAGTCTTCCGATAAAACAAGGGCAATCGTCGCCTTGGACAAATCAATCCATTTCTTAACTGCATTGGATACACTCTCGCAACTAGCCTTCTGCACCTTAACTTCATAGATGTCATCGTATAAGGTTTTATGGTGAGTTGCTAGCGAATGCCCTAAAGATCGCGCAATACCTCCCACTGTTTCATCTTGATAGAGTTGATCAGCCCGTAAATTAATAACCGCACGTTGTAATTCAATTTCTGTGATGGGATGAGTCGTCGCTAGCTTTTTTAATTCTTCACCAATCTGATGAATACACTGTAATATTTTATTGGGCTCAGGGATCGCACTCACTCCAAACAAACCACCAAAGGCTGGCGCGTACAAAGAGCAACCTACAGAGCTGGCTACACCTGCATTATCCCGCAATTCCCGATTTAGTCGTGATGAATCCCCACAACCTAGCGCAAAGGCTCCCAAGTCTAAATCCACCTGATCGGGATCTTCCAAACTAGGCCCCGGAAAGGCCACTTCAATGCGCGGCTGCGCATAGTCTCCCCGAATAACTTTGACCTCGATATCATCAAGTTCAACTAGCTGAGGGAGGTACTTTTCAGGAATATACTGGCTAGAAGGATGACCAAATTTTTCCTGAATTTCTGGAAAGATATTTCTGGTGTCAACGTCACCAACAACGATAAGTCTCATATTCCTAGGATGATACCACTCCCTATGGAACTTTATCAGATCTTCACGAGAAAAGCGGGCCACCTGCTCTTCAAAGCCGATAATCGGCCGCGCGGCCGCCGTCCCTTGATAAATTCTCTCAAAAACCACACGCCCTAGTTTTTGTGTAGGACTATCGTGAGCCTGTCTAATTTCTTCGAGGATAACCTCCTGCTCTCTTTTCAGCTCCTCCTCAACAAAAGTACTGTTGAAAATAGCGTCGGAAAGGATGTCGATACCCTCAAAGGCATACTCCGATGACAGTGTAAGGTAGTAGACAGTATGATCAAATGTAGTAAACGCGTTGATCTCCCCGCCATAGGCCTCAACTTGACGAGAAATATCACCGACCCCACGTTTCTGGGTACCCTTAAACAGCATATGCTCCAACACATGAGCCATACCGTATTGGTCAGGTCTCTCGTTCAGAGAGCCGACACCTATCCAGCACTGAATAGCAACCATCTTCGAAACATGAGACTCTTTGATTACTAATTCTAGTCCGTTATCCAGCATGCGATGAAGCATATATTATATCCTTAAAACTACATTTTCATCATAACTTGTAGAGAGATTGCTGAGTGCAGATCGCTGTACTCCAAATATGGTCTTGATATCGTATAGGTGAGCGAGTAATTCTGCTGCACTAACCCCAGCCCTCCCGCTATACTTTGGCGCTTATCCTCTTGATCCAAGGAGTTGCCGAAAACAAGATCAAAGCGGACAAGATTATATATTTTAACCTTATTTCCGAAGAAAATCATGTTCTCATCTTGGGTTAGGCCACTGTCACTAGGCCTAGGTGCGGCTCCGGTAACCAAGTCCCCCTCAATCTGGTCGATGCGATCGCGACTGCGAAGATCACCATAGAGGGTCCACTCTGGTACTATTTCCCAGGATAAACCCACCCGGTAAAAACGGGGAGCCATCTCGGCAATGGCCTTGTTGTTCAGATTTTGTACCGAAAAACCTACTTTGATGGACTGTGTTAGATAGGCTACCGCTCCTAAACCCAGGGAAACTCCTTTAATATCATCGCTATGCTCGAGCCGAGACGGGACACCTTCTTGGTAAAACAGGCTCATACCAAGAGCGACATTTTTAAGAGGGTAAGCAATCCCTAGGGCGGCCCTTTTAACCGTCAGGCTATCACGCTCCAAGCGACCCTCAATGCTCTTTGCCTTATCTTGAAAGCCAGTATAAGTTGCCGCTGCAGCATACTTCGAGGTTACACCATCAACGATCCCCACCCTATAGAAACTTCTTCCAGCATCAGGCCAGTGATAAGAAGCTCCCATGGAATATTCCCTATTTAAAACGAGAAGGGCTGGGTTAACTTGGACAGCTGACAGGGCATCGGCTTCGGTAGCTCCAGCATTAAGAATCCCAGATGCGGTACCACCTGCCTGTTCATACTCATTTGGGATGCGATAATCCCTAGCCGCCCATGCCCATTTACTTGTTAAAATAGTGGCGATGAGTAAACTGTACTTTAAATCTGACATAAGGATCCTCCCCCAAGTCATCGACAACAGTTTTATTTTTTTGCAGCTTTTGTTGTAAAACCGCTGACATGACTCTTTTGAACTTTTAGCGTCGTACTAGCCGATGCTTCGATGGTAATAAAAAGATCTGAAATACTTTTCACGCGACCGATAATCCCTCCGGTGGTAACCACTTCGTCACCAGCCTTGAGCTCACTCATAAGCTTCTGATGTTCTTTTTGCTTTTTGGCTTGGGGCCGAATAAAAACAAAGTACAGCATCACTAACAATAATGCTGGCATTCCAAATAGCTCAAACATACTTGGTTCTTTTGCCGCTGCTCCTGCCCCTTGAGCAAAGGCTGTTGGTATAAGTTCGCTGATTATCATTTTTTAACCTCTCGGATATGATATAAATGAGGACCGAATCTACTGTACTAAAGCAGGCAATGCAATGATTAGGGCTCCTCTATTCTGGGTCAGCCAACCTGAGTGTTCGATAAACTCTGCTGCGCAATATCATCTATCTGACGTGTTTCAATTTTTGCAAGACGATAGGCTGACACCCCTAGTAGTGGCAGGAATAACAGGCTACAAAAGACCGCTTTCAGCATCAGCACAAGGCCCAGTCCTTCAAAAATTCTAGCTAGATATTCGGGATGCTTCAACCAACGATAGGGACCGCTCTCCACCTTTTTAACACCAACCACATAGATACATCGTTTTGACCACAGTTGCCCTAGGGAATGCATCGCCCAAAAACGTAAGCACACCCCAATGAAGAGGATAAGCCCGCCCATAATACGCCATGATTTCGGTAAAGGGAAAAATCCGAGATAGTATTCCATGATAGCAAAGGCAAAAAGCCAGTAATTAATACAATAAAAAGACATACTCAAGGACCTAGCCAACTCTTCACCTCCGCAAAAGCGCAGCGCAAGAATATTCTGGCGGTGCAAACGACTGTCTATAAGCAATGTCAGTAAAAATCCTAGCAAAATAGCTGTTATTCCTATGGAAAATGCTACCATATGCCGTCTCCATGATTATTTTCTTTTTTCTCGCTTGCCTTAGTGATTAGCATATCAAAAAGTCTCTTTATTAATCGAGCCTGAAGAAGTATGGACGTATTTCATTATCATGTAAGGGGTTAACGATGATCGATATTTCCGGGCTAAATGAACAGCAACACGAAGCTGTCACTACTATTCATGGACCCGTCATGATCCTCGCAGGAGCTGGAACTGGAAAAACCCGAGTGATTACAGTAAGAATTGGTCATATGATAAGCCAAGGGATTTCACCAAGTCAGATTGTAGCCCTTACCTTCACCAATAAAGCAGCCCGCGAAATGAAGGAAAGGGTCAAATCCCTAGTTCGTAGCAATTCTTCGGGTTTAACTGTCGGTACCTTTCACTCGTTTTGCATCCGCTTACTACGTAGGTTTGCCTCAGATGCAGGGCTAGACAAGCACTTCACTTTAGCCGGAACGTCCGATCAACTCGATCTTATCAGACGCTCTTTAGAAGAACATAATTGGAATGGCCTTTATAAACCAGAGGATATCTTGGCTCGCATCAGCCGGGCGAAGAATGCTTTGCTCACCCCAGAAAACCTTCTAGAAAAGGCGGAGTCATTTCATGATGAAGACCCCAGCTTTCTGCAGCAGGTTTATGGAGTTTATGAACGGCAGCTTCGCTTAAATCGGGTGATTGATTTTGATGACTGCATCTTAAAAACTGCCATTTTATTAGAAACATCAGCAGAAACACGCGCCACCATCCGCAATGAGCTGACCCATTTTTTAGTTGATGAATTCCAGGACACTAACTTTGCTCAGTTAAGGATACTTGAACTATTGGCGGAAGGTTCAGGGAATATCTGCGTTGTCGGAGACGATGATCAATCAATCTATAGCTGGCGGGGCGCGATGGTAGAAACTTTGGATCGTTTTGAAAAAATTTTTCCTGCTACGAAGTTGATTAAATTGGAACAAAACTATCGCTGCACCAATATTATTCTGAATGCTGCGAACACGGTTATCCGCAACAATTCGGGGCGCAAAGAAAAAACCCTCTGGTCCACCTCTGAAAGTGAAGAGTATATCTCCTTAACAGCAAAGCCAGACGATGTTGAAGAGGCAAAATGGATTGCTGATAAGTGCTTTGGGCTTCTAGGGCAAGGTTATCAGCCGAAAGACATTGGTATCCTATATCGCGCAAACTCCCAAGCTCGCGCCATCGAAACAGCACTAAGGGAGCGTAATATTGTCTATAAGGTGTATGGTGGTTCCAGTTTTTTTGAACGTAAAGAAGTCAAAGATTTTCTTGCGTATTTTAAGCTTTCTCTTAATGTACACGATCGCATGAGTTTCTGGCGGGTGATCAATACTCCTGCAAGGGGTGTTGGCCTCAAAACCCTGGAAAAAATCGAACATATGTCACAGCTTGAAAAAATATCTCCTTTCGAAGTCGTCAATCGCAAGCTGGTCCCATTGATAGGAAAAGCCCAATCCCAAGTCGAAGAATTTGCAACTAACATATTGCAACAGTCCAAGTGGCCCATTATTCACATTGATGACTTAGAAAAAAGAGGCCATGAAATAATCGATAGCTTTGGCTTGATCGCAGATATTCGTCATAAAACCAGTCATGAAGGCGCTAAAAAACGCAAGTTAGAGTCACTGCGGCGGCTCCCAGCCTGGATTAAAACTATTGGTGAAAATCAAGTCGAAGACAAGGGACGATTGAATCTGCTTGAGCTATTAGACCAGCTCACGCTATCGGATGATCAAGGTCATAAAAATGATAAGGGACCCGAAAATCACGTTTCTCTGATGACCATCCATGGCTCAAAGGGGCTTGAATTTCCTGCAGTGTTTGTTTGTGGGCTAGAGGATGAATTGCTACCTCATAAAAACAGCCTTAACGTTGCCCATGGTATTGCCGAAGAGAGGCGCTTGTTCTATGTAGCTGTTACCCGCGCCAAGCAAAAATTGCACCTAAGTTTTGCCCGCGAGCGCTATTCCAACTTTCAAAAACAAACCCGTAAACCGAGTAGATTTTTACAGGAACTACCTAGCGAAGGGGTGGTTGCAGATACTGCACTAGATAAGCTATCCCATCTCACCACAGCAGAGGAGAGAAAGCATAATAATCAGAAACGACTGACGGATTTGAAGAACCGTCTTAAAAGCGGCTTTCAAGAAAAAAGCTAATCGGGGTCTATATCGATAATACCCTTGCTTTTTACAAATTTTGTTAGGTTCTTGATAACTTTCGCTTCAAGCTGCCGGGCTCTCTCGCGGCTGATACTATAGCGATCACCAATTTCTTGAAGTGTCAAAGGATTCTGTGACATTATTCTTTCATCAAAAATTTCTAGATCTCGCCCCTGAAGAGTTTCACGAAATTCTGTCAGATGCTCTTGAAATAATTCTTTCACTTCTTGGGCGGCTAATGAGTCCTCGGCACTGACAGTGGCAGCAGGGATGAGGGACCCTCTAGTCATGCTTTCACCGCCATATTCCGTAGTCACAGGAGCATCTAAGGAAAAATCAGGTGCGGAAAGTCGCATTTGCATCTCAATAACTTCTTTTTCTTTTACGTCCAGGTTTTTTGCTAGTAGTTTCGTATCGATGCGATCGTATTCAGCTAGGAGCTTATCAGCCTCTTTTTTAAGATTGAAAAAAAGTTTTCTCTGGGCGGCTGTAGTACCAATTTTAACCTGGCTCTTGTTATCCATGATATGCTTTAGGATAAAGGCACGGATCCACCAAGCCGCATAACTCGATAGCTTAACGCCTTTGTAAGGATTAAATTTCTTAACGGCTTGCATAAGGCCGTAATTCCCTTCTTGAATGAGGTCTAGCATATTAACCTGAGCCTGACGAAAGTCATTGGCTATTTTTACAACCAGGCGGAGATTGGACGTTACAAGTCGATGAGCAGCTGTTATATCTTCGTCCTCAAAATGCTGACGGGCGGTTTCAAACTCCTCCTCCGGTGATAGCAGTGGATATTTTGCAATTTCTTGCAAATAAAGTTGCAGAGGAGTGAGTTTTGCGACAGCTTGACCAACCTGTGTGCTAGGTAAATTTTGACTCATCGTGAACCTTTTTGTAAGCCAACATAAGGACGTACATATGTCTGGAATCGGGATCATAGCAAATCCCCACTCTAAATTAAACAAACGAAATCCTACCATAATACGTCAACTGGAATCCATCTGTATCGGTAGGGCAAAGTTCACTAAAACTAATAATATTATTGAATTAGAGCGGTGTTTGGCCGATTATTCTGCATCCTCGGTTCATACATTGGGTATTTGTGGGGGGGATGGCACCATCTCCCAAACCCTTAATGTTCTCCTGAAAGTCTTTCCCCATGATAAGTACCCGCAGATCTTACTGCTTCGCGGGGGCACCATGAACCTCATTGCCAACGAGCTACATTTAAGAGGCCGCCCTCCTAGTATTCTAACACGTTTTTTCTCTGCAGCTACAAAAGGAAATTACCGTACTCAAAAACTAGTATCACTGCAAGTTAACGATCGTATTGGATTTATCTATGCCGATGGTTCTCATCTCGCTATTCTTGAGCAGTTCTACTTAAAAAAATCAAGCTCACTGGGAGCTTTTTGGTTGGGGATAAAAATTATGTGTTCCTATCTGATTCGCGGAAAACTATATGATAAGATCATTAATACAATGCCATTCTCCATCCCCGCTCACCCCGAAGCCCCCCAAGTATCGCTTGGAAATATAGCTGGAACTATTAGCCATCTTCCCCTAGGACTTCCCTTATTACCCTTGGTAGGCAAATTTCCTGGGTGTTTTCAATTTAACCTGATCACCTGCTCCAAGAAAAAACTTCTATGGTTCCTTCCCTTCCTTATGATAAAACATAAAAAAGGAAATTCATTGGGAAAATTCACCTTCTGTGAAAAAAAACTTCATATCGACTTTGGTGGTAGCATAAAATTTACTCTTGATGGCGAAGTCCATACATCCCCCGAAGGAGAAATGAGGTTTTCCACAGGTCCATCATTTACATTTATAAAACCTTAAATAGAAGATTTTTTTATGGAAACCAGTAAAGTTGCTCAAGAAAGTTTTCTCGCTAAAAAGCGCCATAACGCTCTACCTCCTCCTCCCCCTCGGGCCTTATGTAATGCTCTCGGTGTCGAAGAAATCACCGTAGAATGGTTGGCCGGGGATGGTTCAGATCGATGCTATTATCGGCTCAGCTCACCGGAATTGCTGAATACTTATGTCCTCATGCAATTGTCAGGTCAAGATGCTCTTGCCCTTAAGGAAAATGGTTATGAATGGATTCAAATCGGCAATATATTGAGTCGCAATGATATTTTTGTCCCTAAGACTGTAGCAACGATCCCCGAATTTGCAGCCATTGTTATCGAAGACTATGGCAACATCATGATGGAATCTGTAGCTCACGATCTGGTGGCACGCGGTCTTTGGAAAGAACTCTTAGAGTATTACTTAAATGCTTTTAAAATTATTACCAAATTCCTAAGCTTAAAGGGAACAAAGGGGGAACCATGGACCAAAAGACGCTTCGATCATGAACGTTTTCACTGGGAATTAAAATTCTTTCAAAACGAATTCCTACTTCCTGTCACCAATATTCATTTGAATCATCAAGAGCAAAAATTATTTAACATCGATGCAAAAGCTATCAGTTCATACTTAGCAGAATCATCAAATTTCTTTGTCCACCGGGACTATCATTCGCGAAATTTGATGATAAAAAATAATCGTATCGCTGTCATCGATTTTCAAGATGCTCGTTTTGGACCTCCTAGCTATGACTTAGTATCCTTATGTTTCGATTCTTATGTACCACTACAACTGGAAAAACGTCAGGAACTAGTGAAACTATTTCTTGATAACAATAAAAATCTCAACCAGGAATTCGTTGACAAAATCGAGCAAACTTGGAGGCCAATGCTGCTACAAAGACAGCTCAAAGCCATCGGCAGTTTTGGTTACCTATCTATTAAAAAGAACCATGGTAATTATCTGAGATATGTAAAGCCGGCGATACAAACCCTTCGCGAGGATTTTGTAGCAGATAGTCGTTGGCCTTTTATATCCTGTGAACTGATCAATAGGATTCAAAATAAAATAGGATAGATCATGAGAGCATTAGTCCTAGCCGCAGGACTCGGCACCCGCTTAAAGCCATTGACCAATGACCGTCCCAAACCGTTATGTCCATTTTTTGGTATTCCCTTCATCGACCTTGCCATTCACCGCTTATCTGGAATTCAAAATATTGCTGTGAATACACACTATCGCTCAAACATGTTGATTGAGCATCTAAACAATGTTTATTCACAAAAGCTATTTATTGCTCCAGAAGATCCTATTCGCGGTACAGGAGGAGCCATTTATCCACTAAAACCATGGCTTAAGAAAGATGACTCCTTGGTAATCTATAATGCTGACATCATCAGCGATATAGATATTACAGCGCTCATCGAGCAACACCAGCAGAACCAGGCTATAGCAACCATGGTATTGCTTCGCCAACCTATTGTAGGAAAGACACCCATTTTCTATGATAATGACCGCGTGGTCGACATTGGACAAACCAGCAACTCTGTAAACTTTACGACCTTTTCTGGAGTCCATATCCTCTCGGCTGACTTTATCGAGCAAATCCCTAAAAAAGTTCCTTGGAGCATCATTGATACCTACAGGGAATTGATTAGTAAGGGTGCTATTATTAAAGCTTACTTCCATAGCGGTTATTGGGCAGACCTGGGCACACCAAAGGATCTTTGGCGAGGACATTTGGATGTTACTACCAGTCCTGATCCTGAGCTGCTTTCGCAAAAGCTCGGTATTACTTCATTGCGTCAGAGAAAAAAACTTATACCACTTAAGTTTCTCACTGATGAACAGTCATGTATAAGCATAAACACTAGCTATACAAAGGCACTGCCCTATCAATCCTTTGTTGATACACATGATCAGACTATACATCAATCTATTGATCAGTCATTGGTTATAGCAAGTTCTGTAGATACTCTTGGAGGAAATATTCACAGGAAGATTATACTGGATGATCTGGGATGGGAGTTTTAGAAATTTGGTGCTTAAAGGGTCTTATTTTTAAATTCGCTTTATAATAAGTCTTACTGTTGCAAGTTATTATTCAAGAGATCTTTAAAATAAATTCCTTTTAGCAGCTCAGTAATATGGATTACAGTTTTTATACTATTCGATCAGTTTTCTTCAAATTACTGGCGCATACCCTACTCTAGCTTTATCTAGGCTAGCAAAATCTTCGTTTACACTACTTTCAGATATATCAACTACTCGGTCAAGACTAATACTATCTACAGAAATTTCTGCGTTGATGGTCTCATAGTTAGTTGATTCTAATTCGACGTCTTTTGTATTTTCCACAATTTTTTCTTGATTACTGTCATCGGTACTAGCAACTACTGATGGTGATACATAGTAAAGAACAGAACCAGCAACAAGCTTATCTGGGTTGGCAATGGTATCGTTGTGTCGCCAGATCAACTTCCAGTTTCCTGGGTTTCCCAAAACACGGCTAGCAATAGTGGACAAAGTATCTCCTTGCTCAACACGAACTTCAGATCTGGTAACCGACTCATAGGCTGATGCAAATGTCCTAGTTTGCTCGGTAAGTTGGTAGTAGACCACGTCACCTGGGTAGATGAGCCTTGGATTGGCAATACCAGTAAAGTCAGCGATTTCAGTCCATTTGGAAGGCTCGCCATAGATCTTGGTAGCGATTTTGGCAAGGGTGTCACCACGCTGGACAATATAGGACATTTTTGAACCAAGTTCCGGCAGACCTGGAGCTAGGGGAGATCCTGTCGTGGCCATGGTCTGCTGCTGCTGCATCGCATCCATCTGCATATTTTGCTGCATCGCATCCATTTGCATATTTTGCTGCATGGGCTGCTGTTGCAAATCTTGGTTCTGTCCCAACATATCATTGCCCAAATTTTGCTGCATCGTCAAATCTTGATTCTGCATCATTTGATTATTGAGAGGCTGCCCCAGTTGGTTCTGGTCCATCATAGGATTATTATTTAATCCTTGATTCATATCCTGCATACCCATTTGGTTAGGGTTTACGTTATTCATTTCCTCCATGATTTGTTGCAGTTCACCTTCTCCTTGTAAGCCTTGATTGAGTTGATTCATATCTTGGCCATTCAGGGTTTGATTTCCTGCATTATTGAAAAACTGATTGTTGGCTTCATTGTTAAAGCCCGCATTCTCCATGTTTTCCATGTTCTCTTCTTTTTGATCCTGCTGATCGTCTTCCTGATCCTGTTGATCGTCCTCTTGCACAAACTCTTCCTCAATCTCCTCTTCATCCGTCGTTGAGCACGATGTGGAAATCATGGGAAGCCCAAGCAGCAGACAAAAAATCAGTATCTTATGAATCTTCATCGGTAATAATCCTCCAAGCAAAGTTACACATCAATCTCACCATAGGCAAACCCTCCTTCTTTCCGGCATAAAAATATGAAAGATAATGCACCGTTTATGATCGGACGAATTTCATTCTTCTTTAACTATTTCAATACCTAATTGGCTTAGCTACAAGAGGTATCCCTTGCCCTCAAGAATAAGGCTGTTTTACCTGGTCACAGCCTGCTCACAGCCTAGTCACATTTTTTTATTATCTTGAATTTACTTGATATTTTTGATTAGACAGATGATCTAGGAAAAACCTTCCCTAGCTGTTTAAATGAGAGTAGGGCAATTTATCTTCTACAGTGATGATTTCACAAGACTTAAGTTACAGTGGCTCACGTCTTTTTGATATGTAAAGTATTTTATAAGATGACAAAAAGGAAACTATATTGCAGGAATTTGAACATATTACAGTCTTAGAGCAAGAGCTCGTAAATAGCTTAGATCTGAAGCGCGGGGATATTGCTGTGGATTGCACCGCAGGCGGTGGCGGGCATACCGCTCTTCTATTAGCAGCTGTTGGACCACGCGGTCGCGTCTATGCCTTTGACCGCGACCCAACAGCCCTCACTCACCTCAAAAATCGATTTTCTCTAGAAATCGCAAACGAGAACCTGATACTGGTCAATCGACCCTTTTCAGAACTGACGGCTGTAGCCATCCAATATCAATTAGAACACCGTATTGCAGGAATCTGTGCTGACATTGGTGTGTCCAGTCCCCAAGTTGATCTAGCAAACAGGGGATTCTCATTTACGAAAGATGGCCCCTTGGACATGAGAATGGATCAAAGTCAAGAGCTTACAGCAGCGAAGGTGGTCAATGAGTTTTCGGAGTCGGAACTAAGAAAGCTTTTCTATGAATTGGGAGAAGAGCCGAAAGCCCCCTTTGTGGCCAGAGCGATTATTCAGCATCGTGCTGAAAAACCCATTGCAACGACCTTCGAACTAGCGGATCTAGTTAAGGCCGCCATACACTATAAAAAGCAGAGTAAGAAGCACCCTGCCACCAAGGTATTTCAAGCCCTACGTATTTTTGTTAACGGCGAACTCAACGAGTTGCGCTCCCTTTGTAACGATGCCTTTTCCTTAATCAAACCGGGTGGTCGTTTTGGAGTTATCACCTTTCACTCCTTAGAGGATCGGTTGGTAAAAGATAAGTTTAAAGAGCTAGGCCGCGGCAAGAAAATCCCTCGTCACCTGCAGCGCGCCCCCTTAACCCAGGATCGCATCGATCAATTAAAAGATATAAGAGCCCATATCATAAAACCATTTCCCATAATACCTACCCCAGAAGAGCAAAATTTTAACCCGCGATCAAGAAGTGCTAAACTTAGAGTAATTGAAAAAATAGGATAATCTCGTGCGTCTACAAATAATAGATAAAATTATATTTATGGGACTGGTTGCGTTTGCCCTGGGAACCGCATATATCCGTATCAGCTCAACCCTTATGGGGTATGATATTGGTGAGATGAAAAATCAGGAATCTCTGTTATTACAGGAACGTAGCCGGTTAAATATGGAACTAGCAAAGTTGACTAGTAAACGAAATTTATCCATACTGGCTGCAAGAAATAAGAAACCCGAACCTACAGAAATTTTGGCAGCTTATTGAACAAGCAAGAGAACATTCCAGACTATTATCCAGAGCAGCACCTGCCCCGACAGTCGTCGCTGCACTTTCGTCGCAATCGCTTTAAGCTTCTCGCCGGGATTTTTTTTTCAATCTTTTTTGTCATTCTCTGCCGCGCTCTTTTCGTACTAACCAGTCCTCCTTCTGCGGACACTCTCAAAAGCCTGGCGCATCGACAGTATAATCGTTCTCTGAGTCTGTCTCCTTATCGCGGCACCATTTTTGATCGTCGCTCTGAGCCTTTGGCGATCTCCATTCGCAAGCCATCCATTTTTGTGAATCCGCGAGTCTTTGATCCCAGCGCCAAAGAATTTACAAAACTAAGCAAGATTTTAAGTTTATCGACAGCCTCCCTTAAAAAAATTGCTCACAAAGATGCCTACTTTTACTGGTTAAAGCGAAAGGTGTCTCCCCACGAAGAAAAACGGGTTAAGAATCTTTCTTTGAAAGGTCTCCATTTTGTTCTTGAGCCTAGTCGGTATTACCCGTCTCAGCTTGCTAGTCAACTCATCGGGTATGTTGGTATTGATAATACAGGGCTTTTAGGCCTAGAGAAGCTATACGACAAAGTCTTACGCGGAGATCAAAACGAGAGTGTTATTAGCCGTGATGCCAAGGGGCGCATGATTCACTCAAAATCGGCCTCAGCAGCTCCACAAAAGCCAGGACAAAAAATTTACCTCAGTATTGATCGCGTAATACAAGAAATTACGGAAAAGGCTATAGCTCAGGGTGTTATGAAAGCCAAGGCCAAGTCTGGCTTTGCCATAGTATCGGACCCTCATACGGGTCATTTACTCGCGGTAGCCAATTACCCCAAGTTTAATCCCAACGATTCTCGGACGATTACAAATTTTAATACCAGAAACTTCGCTCTTCTCGATCTTTTTGAACCAGGTTCCGTCGTAAAACCCTTGGTGATCGGTCAGGCCATTGAGCAAAAACTTACCAGCCTTCAGGAAGTTTTAGAGGTGGATGATGGGGTTTACCAAGAAGACAACTGGCGCATCCGCGATACCCATGGCCATAGTACTCTCAGCACCCTCGAGATTCTGGCTAAATCAAGTAATATAGGTACCTATAAATTATCGAAGCGGCTAGGAAAAGAGGGATTATATCAAGTCTATAAGGGCTTCGGCATCGGAGATAGGTCACTGGGACTCGGATTTACCCACCAGGCTTTTGGCAGGATTCTTCATTGGTCAAAATGGCGCAATATACGTTTCGCCAATATCGCCTTCGGCCAAGGACTGATGGTTTCCGGATTGGAGTTAATCCAGGCTTTTGGCTCTATTGCCAATGGGGGGCAACTTATGAAGCCCATTCTCATTACTAAAATTCAAGATGACTCGGGCCATGTTTCACTTACCAATCCACCTCAAGTGCTTAAAAGAACCCTTTCCCTGAAAACAGCCCGGTTGATACGACAAGCACTCGAAGAAACCGTCAATCACGGTACAGGCCACAATGCTGCAAGCCTCCTTTATTCAACAGCAGGCAAAACAGGAACAACGGAAAAAATTGATCCCAAAACCAAGTCCTACTCCCAAAACTTACGCATCGCCTCGTTTGCTGGATTCACTCCCGTCCAAGACCCCCACTTGGTTATCTATGTAATGATTGATGAGCCTTCTGTGAAACCGTATTATGGGGGCACTTGGGCAGCACCCGTCTTCAAAGCTATCGCAGAAAGTGCTTTAAAATATCTGAACGTGGCTCCAGACAAGAAACAGCCCCATCACTACATCAGTCAAAAAGAAGGTAGCAGTAAACTATGAGTGCGAACACTATGACCAAATTACTCAGTCCTTTGGTAGAGGGCTTGGGGAAGGGTATGAAACTACCAGATAATCTACCAAACTTAATCCAAACAGATTCTCGCAAAATCAAACCTGGTCAATGGTTCTTACCCATTGTTGGTAAAAATCTCGACGGTCACCGGTTTATACATGCAGCCCTGGAACGGGGAGCTATTGGTTTTTTTTACCAAAAAGAACATTGCCTAGACCTTGATACAAAAACGCTAGACCAGGGTATTGCCGTTACCGATACCCTGCGCTTCTTTCAATCTCTTGCTAGTTCTTGGCGTCGCCAATTCCCAAAACTGAAACTCATTGCCATTACTGGTTCTAGCGGTAAGACCACTGTTAAAGAGATGGTAACGCAGATTCTCTGTGAAGATGGGAAGGTCCTGGCCACCCAAGGTAGCTTTAATAACGAGGTGGGAGTTCCCATTACCCTTTGCCGACTCACCCCCGAACACAATTATGCTGTCATTGAAATGGGGGCACGGCATCAAGGAGACATTGATTTTTTGATCCAGTTAGCGGACCCAGAGCTTGCGGTTGTCCTCAATATCGGCACCGCCCATGTCGGAGCCTTTGGTTCGGCTGAGAATATCCGAAAAGCGAAGTCTGAAATGATCATCAGCAGCGCTACCAACAGCACAGCTATTGTTCCTGGCTCAGATACGCAGCTTTTGGCACTAGCTAAAAAACATCATCAAACTTACCTATCTTTCGGTGAATCTATCCACGATAATGTCAGAATTACGAAGACCATTATTGGTAAAAATGGACGAATGACTGTAGATGTAGTCATTGATTCCCATCCGGTGTCCATTGATTTTCCTGTATACCACCTCGCCTACCCTATCAATATAGCAGCTTCCTGCGCTATCGCTCATGCCTTTAAGCTATCGCCTAAAGATATCAAGCGGGGTCTAGAAAAATACATCAGTATCAAAGGACGATACGCCATTTCTTTAGTAGGTGAGACAGTTGTCATTGATGATACCTATAATGCCAATCCTGACAGTATGGCCATGGGTTTGCGTTCAGTTGCCGAAAGCTTTGATCCAGACAGTACCATGTTTGTTTTAGGCGACATGTTGGAACTGGGCTCAGAATCATTGCGATTCCACCAAGAAATTGGTGCGTTATGTAGCCAGCTTTCTCCGCGAATGTTAGTAGCAGTGGGACGCGATGCTCGTTATTATGGCAAAGGAGCGGAAAAACAAGGATACTCGCCAGAATGCATTGTATATTGTGACAACTGGGAAGTACTGGTTGCTAAGTTTTCTCAGTTACCCCCTTGCGATACTATCTTTGCAAAAGGTTCCCGGGGCGTGCAGTTGGATAAATTTGTCGACTATTTGTTAGAAACGAGGACGTAAGTGCTTTATCACCTTTTTCTTGAACTTACTGATTATATTAGTTTTTTTAATGTTACTCGCTATATTACCTTTCGCGCTCTGGCAGCACTGCTGACCGCCTTATTCATCAGCTTTCTTCTGTCGCCCTGGTTTATACGCAAGCTAAAAAACCGTCAAATAGGCCAGCAAGTCCGCAACGATGGTCCAGAAAGTCATTTTTCTAAGGCTGGTACCCCAACTATGGGAGGAGGACTTATCCTGTTTGCCACCCTTCTCCCTTCTCTTTTATGGATGGACTGGCAAAATAGTTTGCTCTGGTCGGTACTAACTATCACTTTTAGCTATGGCCTCATCGGCTTTCTGGATGACTATTTAAAAATCTCCAAAAAAAACAGCAAGGGACTTGCAGGAAAAAAGAAGCTTGCCGGCCAGTTCATAATTGCCGGTATCATTTGCACTCTTTACTATCTTCATTTTGACAATGGTGAATTGCGCTTTCCCTTTTTCAAAGACTTGCGTATCGATTTAGGGTGGCTCTATATTCCCTTTTCTGCGCTAGTTATTGTCGGCTCCAGTAACGCCGTAAACCTCACTGATGGATTAGATGGGTTGGCTATAGGGCCGGTCATGACCACGGCCAGCACCTTTGCCATTCTCTCTTATGTAGCCGGGCACAGTAAAATTGCCGAGTATCTGCAAATTCCTTATCTGCCAGGTTCCGGTGAGCTGGCCATATTTTGTGCTTGTCTCGTAGGGGCCGGTATGGGTTTTTTGTGGTACAACACCTACCCTGCCCAAGTATTTATGGGTGATGTGGGATCATTACCTTTAGGAGGAGCATTAGGCACCGTTGCCGTCTTCACTAAAAATGAGATACTGCTAGCTATTATTGGTGGGATTTTTGTAATCGAAGCAATATCGGTGATTACTCAGGTCGCCTCCTTCAAATTAACAGGTAAACGAATATTTCGCATGGCACCAATCCACCATCACTTTGAACTGAAGGGATGGCCGGAACCAAAGGTGATTGTGAGATTTTGGATTATTTCTATAATGCTGGCCATTGTAGGTCTTATGAGCTTGAAATTGCGATGAAAAAAGTACTGATTCTTGGTTCTGGAATTTCCGGTATCGGAGTGGCCAAGCTACTGAGAAAACAGCAATTTGAGTGCTTGCTCTCTGACATAAACCCCATTGCTCGTGAAAAAATCATATCCCTCGAACAACTAGGCGTTCAGGTCTATTCTGGGGTCCAAACAAAGGAGCTGCTTGATGATATTGATTTAATTGTACCTAGCCCGGGTATCCCTTTATCCGTTCCCATATTGCAGCAAGCTCAGTCCCTTGCCATTCCCATCCAGTCCGATGTTCAAATAGCTCGTCAATTCTTTTCTGGGGATATCATAGGAGTTACAGGAACTAATGGCAAATCGACGACGGTAGAACTTATAGCTCATCTCTTAAACAAGCAAAATATTCGTGCTGTGGCTGTGGGAAATGTTGGGATATCACCTTGCGAACTATTAGCATCTCAGCCACAACCTCAGGTTTTGGTCATGGAGCTGTCATCCTACCAACTAGAGAGCTGTGATCATATGGATGTAAAAGTGAGTGTTTTCACCTCATTCGCTCCCGATCACTTGGCAAGACACGGTACGATGGACAACTATTTTCAAGCTAAATGGAAGCTCTACTCGCAAACACAAGAAGGAGGAAGCATTATTTTTTCTCCATCGTTTTTAAGTTTTCTTAAAACTCATCCCCAAAGCGAAAGGGGTGACTTGCAAGTTTATGTAGTAGGGAGATGTAGGCAACATGAGAGCCATTCCCGTTACCGGTTCGTTGACACCACAGCAACCAGCGTGAAAATTGATGATACTCCCTATCAATTACCTCCTTGGGGACTGCACAATAGAACGAATGCCATTTTTGCAGTTATATCTTGTTTAAAGCTAGGTATAAAGCTCCCCTTTGACCTAAGACCCGTTTTGCAGGATTTCCATTTCCTACCCTTTAGATTTCAGATTATCGGTAAACTTTCTGGCTGCAGTATTGTCAATGACTCCAAGGCCACCAACGTTGAAGCCACCCGCGTTGCCATGGAGTCTATGGATGATAATTTTTATCTCTTGCTGGGAGGTCAAGGCAAAGGGGAGTCATTCACCAGCCTGAACCACCTGAAACAGGGTGTCTTAAAGGCTTTTTGCTTTGGAGAAAGCGCACTGGAAATCTACCAACAAATCGATTTTGCGCACAAATCCTACCATGATACACTAGAGCTAGCAGTAAATGCGCTCATACAGGAATTTTCATTACATCCGGGACCGATCCTCTTCTCTCCCGCATGCGCAAGCTTTGATGAATTTAAAAACTTCGAACATAGAGGTCATGTCTTTAACCTACTTATGTCAAAATTACCGGAGTTTCAATCATGGTCGGCTCCCCCTCCAATAGCAACTTAGTACTATGCACCCTGATCCTGTCTACCTTAGGTATTATCTTTATCTTTTCAGCTTCTAGTGTGCCAGCGGATCAGAATTACGGCGATATTTTCCATTTCGTCAAACGGCAAGGCCTAGTTCTTGTCATTGGTACCCTGTCCGGATACTGTATCTATCGCCTTCCCCTTGTTGGGTTATCACGTTTGATACTTCCCTTATTTTGTACTGCAGTTGTATTGTTGCTGTGCACTCATATTCCTCTATTTAGTAAAACAGTAAATGGAGCTTCCCGCTGGATTAAGTGGGGGGTGATAAATTTTCAGCCAGCAGAACTGGTAAAATTAGCTGTTATCCTCTTAGTAGCCAAAAACCTATCCCGGCCAAAATTTTCTGGTCTTAATAGATGGCGAGGAATCATGAGTTCCTCAGTCCCCCTCATAGTTCTCATTCCTATTTTAATGCTCCAGCCAGACTTTGGAACCTCTCTTTTACTTTGTCTTGTTGTTTTTACTATGCTGTTTGTAAGTGGTCTTAGCACACGTTACGTTGTCGCCAGTATTGGAGCTGGTATCTTGGCCATTGGCATTGCCATTTGGCAAGCTCCCTATCGCATGGCTCGCATCGCTAGCTTTTTAGATCCTTGGCAGTCTGTGAAGACTGGCGGATTTCAAATTATCCAAAGTTACTTGGGCTTCTATAACGGAGGTATGACAGGATTAGGCATTGGTCGCTCGCGCCAGAAGCTATTTTTCCTTCCTGAAGCGCACACCGATTTTATCCTTTCGGTTATCGGAGAAGAACTAGGGTTTTTGGGTGTAGCTCTTGTGATAGGATTATTCGCCTTTTTGGTCTATTTAGGCTTAGTGATCACCTATCGGCAGCATGAAATCTTCCAAAAATTATTAGCATTCGGGTTAACGTGCTTGATTGCCTTTCAAGCCTCCATCAATATGGGGGTTGCGGTGGGACTCTTGCCCACTAAAGGGATGCCGCTGCCCTTCATTAGCTATGGAGCTAGCTCACTCCTGGTTTTTTTGTGGGTGGTGGCGATTTTAGCACGGCTAAATACTGACACAGGTAAAACCCATGAAATACACAAAACCTAGTAATATCCACCTGATAGGCATCTCCGGCTCCGGAATGAAGCCTCTTGCTGAAATAGCTCTAGCCCAAGGTTATCGTGTATCGGGTAGCGATATGCTACCGGCTTCCAGTCTCGTTTCTCTCGGGGCCCAGATTCGCACGGGACAGCAGGCCGAAAACATCCCTAAAGACTGCGATTTAGTGGTTTATTCGAGCGCTATTCCAGCTACAAACCCCGAGCTTATAGCGGCGCACTCTCGTTCCATTCCCACTATTCATCGCTCTGAATTCTTAAACATACTATGCCGTGGCAAGAAATTGATTGCCGTAGCTGGCACCCATGGCAAAACATCCACCACAGCGCTCATCGCCCATCTTCTTGATTATTGTGGCTTTTCTCCAACAGCATTCATTGGCGGGGAGATTATTGGCAAGGAGCGGTCAAGTTATTATGGTGATGGAGAATACTTTGTCGCGGAGGTCGATGAATCCGATGGCACCATTTTAAATTTTCATCCTTTTGTCGGTATTATCAATAATATTGACCTCGATCATCTCAACTACTATAGAGATCTCCAGCACATCAAAGATACCTTCTTACAATTTTGTCGTCAGGCTGACCCCGACGGAGGCCTTGTTTTTGGCTGGGATAACCCTGACAGTCAGGAGGTTGGACTCCAGTTTACCAATGAAAATCGCCTGGCTTTCGGTTGCCAAATCGGGTGCGACGTAAGGGGGCTTTCATTTGTGGCTACAAACTCAAATTCTCAATTCACAGCCATGGTAGAGCGTGAAAAGGTATCGGGAACAGTGCCATGCTTTGGTAAGCATAATTTTCAAAATATTCTTTGTGCATTAGCTGTTGCTAGTATCTTAGACATCGATATAAAGCAAGCCTGTGCCGCACTGCAATCGTTTTCTGGCGTTAAAAGACGACTTAACTGTCATTACTCCTCAAATACTTTAAAAATCTTTGACGACTATGCCCACAACCCCGGTAAAATCCAAGCGGTTATCAGTGCCTTAAGAACAGCATTTCCTGATTGGTATTTGTTAATTGTATTTCAACCACATCGGTACACGCGTATGACTACCATGTATCAAGAATTTGTCGCTTCTTTTGCAGACGCTAATAGGGTTCTAGTGACTAAAATATTCTCAGCTGGTGAGGCGCATGATGCATCATATGATGAGCAACAGTTTTGTCAGGATCTGAGAAAATGCAGCCAGACCTCTTGTCAGTTGATTACCGGTGATTTATCGGCAAATGCTATCCTAGAGGGATGCGCAAGATCCACACCAACAGTTATACTAACTGTTGGTGCTGGCGATATTCATCATCTGAGTTATCAATTGAGGAATCTGGTTCATGAAGAAAAAAGACGCGAATAGTAAAACTGAACTGCTAGCTAATCAGAAGCTAAGTTCCCGCAAAAAAATAGGTTTTAAATGCCTTAAACCTAGTAAGAACCTAATCTATATCGCCACTCTGTTTATCATGTTAGCTTTTATTCCTTATGGATTATCATATTTACCAAAAGTTAATAGCTCTATACACATTTCGAGTCGACAGTGGGACCATGAAAAATTAGAGAAGCAATTAACAACAAAAGTTAAAGATAAAACATTCAAAGATTTTAAGGCCGTAAAGCAGATAACTAAAAAAATTCAACGGAATGTATCTGCAAGCCAAGTGCACCTTTTCAGAACTAAGTGGGACCAGGTTATTGCCGATTTTTCTTTTTATAAGCCAGTTGCTGGAATTTTCTTAGGATCACCGCGACTCGTCAGTTCTGACAGCAAAGTCTTCGGCATTTATGATGAAGCCAAACATTCGCAGCTTCCCTACATAAAAGGAATCGAAATTGCGAATGAATTGATCTATCTAGATGATAATTCCATGAGAATATCAGAAAAGAATCTCCGGTTAATTCAAGAGGCACTCTTACTTATCGAGCTAGGTATAAGTTACAATATAAATTATAAAACTATATTGTTTGATCCTTACCGAGGATTTGCCGCAATGTTACGCGGTAAAAGAATCCGGGTTGAGATGGGTCGATCCCCCTTTGAAAATAGATACAAAAAGCTCGAAAAGATACTAGCTGCTCTTGAGAAGAAAAAAGTTCACACTGCACGCATCGAACTAGATTTTCCAGGAAAGGCTTTTATTAAAGAGTTTTAAAATTTATAAGGATAGCGTGTGACTCGAGTAAATCATATCAATGCTATTGATCTGGGAACTACAAAATTTTGTGTTGCAACATTATCACAAACTCATGGTCAGACCTCACTCAAAGTTGTCGATGTTCCAGCAGCAGGTATGCGCCGAGGTATGTTAAGCGACTTTACCTTAGCTAAAGAAGCCCTGGGACAATTGATTGTAAAAGCTGAAAGTGAATTACAAATTGATATTCGCAAAGTGGTTATAGGTGTCGCGGGTAGCCACCTACAGGGTCGCATAGAGCAACGTGAGATATCTATTCGAGATCCCTATATTAATGGGTCTCATATTGACCTTCTATCCAACTTAGTTTTGCAACAGGGTCAAGTTCCTCAAAGAGAAATTCTGCACTGTATCCCTATTTGTTTTTCCATTGACAATAGAGAGCCTATTCAAAACCCCTTAAATTTTACAGGGCAGAAATTAATGGGGAAATTTTTTGTGATCGACTCTGATCGTAACTATCTAAAAGACTTAATTAGGCTCTGTAATATCTGTGGACTAGAGGTCGTCCAGCTGTACTCAGAACCATTTGCATCCGCTAGCGTCATTGTTGATGATAAATTAAAGCATTTAGGAATCGTCGTAGCAGATATCGGTGGTGGAACCACTGATGGTATCGTTTTTCAAAATGGACGACCTGTTGATATTTTTACCATTAACATAGCTGGTTCCTTGATGACCAAAGACATATCTCTTGGCTTAAATCTAGATCTGCATTCTGCACAAACTCTAAAAGAAACCTATGGTCTTGCCACAAATTACGGTATGGCATCCCCTGCAATCAAGGATATTCATGGTAATTCTCAAAGGATCGAAAACAAGGATATCGCCGCAATACTCGGTCCCCGAGTGTCAGAGCTAGGGGCTCATCTTGCCAACAATCTAAGGATGTATAAAGGCTTTTTAGGTGGTGGAATTCTATTTACGGGAGGCGGCAGCAGCCTTCAAGGATTGGAACAATTTTTAAGTCAACGCTTCCAGGTAAATGTGCGACGCGCCCGACCGGATCTTAAAATTCTCTCAAAACCAGATCAATATCCTGGACGTTACGCCACTGTTATTGGGCTGTTAAATCTGGAAATCGGCCGTATGAATCTAAAGCTGAATAGAAACGCCAACTCTTGGCCTAAAAAATATTTTAGCCAGTTTTTTAACTGGGTGAAAGAGCTAGCAGACTAAGGTTATCGCCTTTTTGTTCACTTTTTTTCTAAATTTTGATAATTATTCAAATTGACACGTCATTCCTTTCCTCTCTATAATTCTTAAGATCGACTACCTTCAAATCAAAAATAATTCTGGGAGAGTGCTATGACATTCGATCCTGATAATTTCGTACCACCAGCAGCCAATATCAAAGTTTTTGGAATTGGAGGAGGTGGGGGAAATGCCATCAATACCATGATACGTACAAACATCGAAGGTGTTGAGTTTATTGCTGCCAACACTGATGTCCAAGCGCTACGATTTTCTCTCGCTGAAAATAAAATACAGATCGGCAAAGAGTTAACTAAAGGGTTAGGCGCTGGTGCAGACCCCGATATTGGCCGCGATGCTATGCTAGAGGATCGTCATTCTATTGCCGAAGCCCTACAAGGGGCTAATATGGTTTTTATAACTGCCGGTATGGGGGGGGGCACCGGGACAGGTGGGGCTGCCATTGCTGCCCAAATAGCTAGAGAGCAGGGAGCACTCACTGTAGGTGTGGTCACCAAGCCTTTTGCTTTTGAAGGGAAAAGACGAGCTAAGTACGCTGAAGAAGGTATTTCGCGAATCAAGGATCACGTAGATACTCTTATCACTATACCAAATCAAAAGTTGCTTCAGATTGCCAGTCCTGAACTTTCCATGATCGACGCCTTCCGATTTGCTGACAACGTATTAGTAAACGCTGTTAAGGGTATTTCGGATATTATTAATATACCCGGTACCGTTAACGTTGATTTTGCTGATGTGAAAACTGTGATGTCCAGTATGGGAATGGCTCTGATGGGAATTGGCGAGTCAGAAGGAACTGATCGAGCTGAGGAGGCGGCCACCCGTGCGATTCAAAGTCCCCTCTTAGAAGATATCGATATTGAAGGTGCCACTGGTATTCTGATCAATATTACAGCCGGTGAAAATGTCTCACTTATAGAAGTAAATCATGCTTGCTCTATTATCCAGGAGGCAGCTCACGAGGAGGCTAATATTATTTTTGGTGCTGTCATAGACGAAAATATTGGCAATATCATGCGCGTAACAGTTATAGCTACTGGCTTTCCTACAGAGGACCACTTTCGTCCCAAAGCAACACCTACAGCTTCTCACGTACCTGTTTTTTCAAAAACTTCCACCACACCATTAGCAGCTAAGGAGCCCTCACCTCCTGTGCAAAGTTCTTCAAAATTAGAAGAAAAGATGACTGATATTACCCTAAACCAAAGACCCTTATTTGATGATGAAGATCACCTCGAATTAAGTGGAAACTCTTTTACTGAAGATAGCTCCGATGAGGATATTAAAGAAGAATCTCCAGCAGATCACGAACGCATTGAAGGTGCTACAATACAAAAGCCAGAGGCCCATAACCTGCAACATGAAGATATGGATCTTAAAATTGATGCGGCCCTGAAAATTGCTGAAAAATTAAGCCGCGCTGGTGTGGAAAAAGATAATGAGGATGAAATTGAGGTGCCTTCCTTTTTAAGAAAAGACACTACGGATATGTCTTTAAGCTAGGTACTTGAGGGGGGTAAAGCCCCGTTTTTTTCATAAATAGCTTCACGAAAACCTTTAAAATGTTTCGGTATTGCTTCAGCGACAGGGTTGTCTGTAAAGGTATTCTCATCTCTTTGGTTGTTGAGTAAGAGGAAATCTTTAATCTTGGGTCCATTAGGAGAGTAATGCTCCCCTCGCCTTTCAAAGATTGGTACCAGCGAATTACCGATCGATCCTCGCAGCTGGATGCGGCTACCTTTGGCAAATCTTTCCGATACCAGTCTAAAGATATCTTCTACTCTTAGCTCCTCTCCACCTGATAATTCAACAATGGCTGAAGAATCTTTGATTTCAGCTGTCGCTAAATCACAAAGAGTATCTGTGAGATCATCTATCAAAATAGGCGAAAGCTTACCTTCTACCCTTGGAACAGGGTAGATTCCGGGAAATTTCATAAGATTCATAATCGATTGAATAAAAAAATCCTGGCTAGCATTGGGCCGGTAAACGAGGCTACTTCTCACAATGAGCTTTTCGGGAATATTGGAATTTAGGACTGTAAATTCAGCTAGATATTTTTCCTTTAAGAATGCTGTTTTTGCCCTTCGACTTGCTCCAATAGCGCTCAAAAATATAATTCGTCTTGTTCCTTCTCGCTCCATAGCTTCAAGTAGATTTTTTAACAACTTAATATTCTTGCTAGCTTTCTTAAAGCTTGGATCAAACACAATATCTTCTTGAGATCCGATAAAATTTTTTTCCCAAGCAAGATAAATCACGGTATCAACCCCTCTTAAGGGAGCAGCCAACAAATCTATAGAACTAAGATCAGAACATACCGGATATACATTACTAAGAGGCAACGGCAGCCGTAAATGATACATAGAGACCACTGATTTGCTTCTACTGGTCAACTTAGGAACCAAATGCTGTCCAATAAAACCAGATCCCCCAGTAACCAGCACGGCTTCATCTTCAAAGTCATTTGTTTTGCTATCTCGTTTGCCCATCTGTTATCGTCCCCCCAATCTAATCTTGTAGTTCATTATAGAGGTTGAGCGTTCGATGCGCTACTTGGCGCCATGGTAAAAGTTTATGTCTCGCCTCGTTTATCTGCACCATGAGACCTTCACTATCTTGTCGCCACGCGCTGAAAATATGTCCCATGGCATCAATCCAGTTATTAACTTTATCGTAATTTTGCAGTCCAATCCCCCCACAACCTACAACTTCATCAATCCCGCTACCTTTTAAAAAAACGACAGGCCTTCCCAAGGAAAGAGCTTCGGCGGCAGGAAGGCAGAACCCCTCATATAGACTCGTGTGCAATAATAGAGCAGAGTGACGGATTATTTTTTCCATATCTTCTTCGTCAATCGAACAGTAAATCTGAACCTGATTTGCTGACTTTTTACTTAGATTTTTTTGTAAGAAGGCTCGCCCCATCTTATCTGTTATTATATAGAATCGCCAGTATTGCGGTGATGCATGGATTATCTGGACTAATCGTTCGAATCCCTTGTATTTTTCATACCTGCTAATAAAGCATACATTATTCAGACTAGTTTCACGTGGAACAACAATGTCATCCTTCCGGTAATGGAAGCCATTGGGAATCAGTGTCAGCTTATTCCTGAACTGCGGGAATTGCTCCTCACAAGTATGTAATGTCCACTGAGAAACACAAATCACACGATCGGCTAGGCTAATAGCTTTTGGCAGAAGGTACCTAAGTTGCATTGCTAGTGTCCTTGATACCATATGGGGAGCTAGCTGGGGGGTAAGGTCATGAACAGTCAATATACAGCGGTCGCGCCGCCTAGGTTTAAAGATATTAAAATTGCTCAACCCATGAATGATCGCAGGGCTCTGCACTGAAGCCATATAGTGGCGCTTCATTGTAAGATTCCATAGAAGCTTTACTTTTCGCGACCATTCTGCTTTTTGGCCCAATGCTATTTGCTCGACATGAGAAAAATGTGGCATTTGGCAATCTGTGATCAGCTTTATGTCTTGTTGGGGTAGTAATTCTGCTAAAAGATTTTGGGCGTGATTGGCAATACCCGAGAAAGGGTTATGAAGTCCGTAAGCATCCCAGATAACTTCTCTATAATAAGACAAAGCAAGCCCTCCTCCTAAAGGAGAGCATAGCTGCTTAATATCCTAGGGAGCAACAGACTTTGCAATTTTAAGGCGGTACTCGGCCTCCTTGAGTAACTTAGAGTACTTGTCTAAGTCCATCTTTTCCGCCTTCCCTTCTAATCCTTGCAATGCTTCAGTTCTTTGCTCCTCAGCCTTGCTAACATTAATGTCTGCTGCAGCTTCAACGTAGTCAGCAAGGACATTTACAGTATCTCCGGTGACCTCAACAAATCCACCCGAAACAAAGAAAAATGATCTCTCTCCAGAATTTGAGTCGGTTACCACCATCTCACCAATCTCCAATTCTGCAACCATAGCCGTATGCTCAGGCAAAATTGTCATATAGCCTAAGAAACCGGGAATCGTCAAAGCCCTCGCCTTTGAAGTCGATAACGACTTACTTGGAGATAATATGTTGAGTCCAAATTCAGTGACCATCATACATTCCTATTGTAAAGTTTTTGCCTTTTCCACGGCCTCTTCAATGGTACCAACATAAAGAAACGCCTGCTCTGGTAAATCATCATACTCACCTTCACTGATACCTTTAAATCCTTTAATGGTATCTTCCAGCTTCACGTACTTTCCAGGGTTTCCGGTAAACTGCTCCGCAGAGAAAAATGGCTGGCTCATAAAGTTTTGAATTTTTCTCGCTCGTGCCACAGCAAGCTTATCTTCATCTGAAAGTTCATCCATACCCAGGATAGCGATAATATCCAGAAGTTCCTTATACCGCTGTAATATAGATTGCACTTTTCTAGCTACAGCATAATGTTCCTCTCCTACTACAGAGGGATCAAGGATTCGCGAGTTGGAAGCCAAAGGATCGACAGCTGGGAATAAACCAAGCTCGGCAATGGTCCGCGACAATACGGTGGAAGCATCTAAGTGAGAGAAAGTCGTAGCGGGAGCTGGATCTGTATAATCATCAGCCGGCACATAAACGGCCTGTACCGATGTAATAGAGCCATTCTTTGTTGAAGTAATGCGCTCTTGCAGCTCACCCATTTCTGTAGCCAGAGTTGGTTGATAACCTACAGCAGAAGGTATACGGCCGAGAAGAGCTGAAACCTCAGATCCGGCTTGGGTGAAACGGAAAATATTATCGATGAAAAGTAGCACATCCTGGTTTTCTTCATCGCGGAAATACTCTGCAATCGCAAGAGCAGAAAGGGCTACACGTGCTCGAGCTCCAGGAGGCTCGTTCATTTGACCATAAACGAGAGCTGTTTTATCTAAAACGCCAGAATCCTTCATCTCATAATAAAGGTCGTTACCCTCGCGAGTTCTCTCACCCACACCGCCAAACACAGAAAAACCACCATGTTGGGTAGCGACATTGTTAATCAGCTCCATAATCGTCACGGTTTTCCCTACACCAGCACCTCCAAAAAGACCAATTTTACCCCCTTTGGCATAAGGAGCAATGAGGTCTACCACCTTGATCCCCGTTTCCAAGATCTCAGTCTCAGTTGTTAGATCCGTGAATTCAGGAGCTGGTCTGTGAATAGGATAACGCTTATCGAATGGAACAGGTCCCGCTTCATCGACCGGGTCACCAATAACGTTCAGAATACGACCTAATACTGAACGACCGACTGGTACAGAGATCTGTTCGCCAGTATTAGTGACTATTTCACCGCGAGTCAGACCCTCAGTCGAGTCCATGGCAATGGTGCGCACAAGGTTTTGTCCCAAATGTTGGGCTACCTCTAGAACAAGGTTACCTTCTTGATCATTGATAGATGAGTTCGTTAAACGAAGTGCATTATAAATCTGTGGGATTTCACCATTTGCGAATTCAACATCGACGACAGGTCCCAAAACCTGTACTACCTTACCAGTTTGCATAATATCTCCTCACCTTTTTCCAAGGATATTTCAGCTTAATTGAGTGCCTCAGCACCACTAATGATTTCCGTTAGTTCCGTTGTGATCGCCGCCTGTCTCGCTCGGTTATACTGAAGTGTCAGCTTCTTAATGACTTCCCCAGCATTGTTTGTAGCAGAGTCCATAGCAGTCATTCGTGATCCATGCTCAGAAGCGGCACCATTTAACAAAGCATCAAATATACCGCCGAGCAACTTCTTCTCGAGAAGTCGGTCGAGAAACTCTTGCAGTACTGGCTCGACCACAAGGTCACCCTCATGGGTGCCCTGCTCCCCTTCACTTTCCTCCATTACCATAGGTAGGAGTTTATCGACTACGGGAGTTTGGTCCAAAGCAGAGTTAAACCTAGGATACACAATATAGACCGACTGGTAGATCCCCTCATTGAAACCTTTTAACCATTCCACTTTCAACTCTCTCGCTAGAGAGATGCTAGGTTTTTCGAGAATCTTTTCCTGTCGAGCAATACAGCGATTACTGAGCTTGTTGGTGAACCCGATTGCTCGTCTACCACAGGCAAAAATATCAACTTCAACACCTTCATCGTTCTTTTCACCAATGAAGCTTGTGGCTTTCTTAAAGATGTTCGAGTTGAGAGCTCCACACAATCCACGGTCGGTACCCAATATGACTAGCAAGACTCTTTTTTCCGTCTTTTGCTGCAACAAGCGGGAGTTTAACTTCTTTCCTTCTGCAGCCAAAAGGCGTCCTACCATTTTCTTGAATGCATTTGCATAGGGGCGAGACGCTATAACAGCGGCGTTTGCACGAGCAAACTTTGCAGCAGAAACTAGCTTCATCGCATTGGTAATTTTTTGAGTACTCTTAACAGTACCAATACGACGTTTAATATCCTTAAGGTTAGCCATTGACCTGATATCCCTCATCGTAAGTCTTTATTGCTTGCTTAAGTTCATCTTCTACGGCATCAAGTTTTGCTCGAGCCGCAATTTTACCAATCAATTCAGAGTGGTTAGATTTCAAATAGGCAACGAATCCACTCTCCCATGATTTGATAGAGGATACTTCGTATTTATCCAGATGACCTTTTGTTCCCGCATATATTACCGCGACCTGTATACCGACTTCCTGAGTGTCATATTGACTTTGTTTAAGCAACTCAGTTAGGATAGCCCCCCTACTAAGAGCCTTTTGTGTTGCCGCATCTAAGTCCGACCCAAACTGGGCAAAAGCCGCAAGAGCACGGAATTGAGCAAGTTCGATACGTAAGGTACCGGCCACTTTTTTCATGGCCGGAACCTGAGCGTTACCCCCTACCCTTGATACCGAAAGTCCTGCGTTCACAGCGGGGCGTACACCGCTGTGAAATAGGTCA
>JBNKNM010000010.1:0-65095 GCA_050293845.1 Pseudobacteriovorax sp.
TTGCCATGTCGATTTAAAACGAAGGCTAACATAAAACCTCCCCGCTAAATCGAAAGCGGTAATGCATGACAGCAAAGCCTAAAAGGCTAGCTAAACTATTACGACGTCCTCTCGACCAGTTAAAACAGTTTTTTGCGCCTATTGCACTGAGTCTTTGAACTCTGTTTAACAATAGACCACAGAGCAATGGACTGAGGCGGCATCCAAAGGTGTGATATTCTGTCTTAACATCTACTAACATACTGTATTTAAACATCCTTTCTTGCTAGTGGTCTGGTCAACTAGTCTCCCTTGCGAGTCACCTCACAAGCCCCCTCCTTTAGGTGGGGGTAATTGACCGTTTTGGAGGAATCTATAGGCAACTTTACTGGCAGACGCACTGCCACAAGCCGCGTGAATGGACAATTCTGGGTTATTGGCTATGGAAGTGGAGAAAGCTTGAACTCTTTTCGAAAGTCTGACATCACCAAAATCACAACTAGCAAACTCGCTAAAAGTCAGTCCTTTAGATGGGGGTAATTGACGGTTAATGGGCTGGCTGAGTTGCGTCGATACTACGAAATACAACAGCTGTACCAGCCATGGCTTGGCCTGTCTGATTATACCTAGAGACCTCTATCTTATGTATGGCATCACCTCCGGCAAGATAGGCTTGTTTTTTAAGGGATTCGAATAGATCGTCCAGAGTCACATCGCTTCCTGATACAAAGGCTTCGATGATTGCCATATCTTGGATTTTCCCTTCCGGTCGTTCTTTGTAATAGATTTTTATTTTTTGCCATGCCTGATCTTTAGACTTTTGCTGTGGCTCGGACAAGTGTCGCTCGTGTTGTTTGGCCTCGCTTGATAAGAAGACATAGCTACCATCAAAGCGCTTGCCAGCAGTGATACAGCTGGTTGAGCTTAGAATAACAAGAATCATTGCTGTTCTTAAGGCTTTCATTAGTGGGACTCCTGGTGTGTTTCGGTTTCATAGATATCGGCAACTACTTTTTGGTAGAGCACATCGCGATATTCAGTTTTTATTTTTGTTTCACAGACTAGCTGGGTCTGAGTATGAGTCGCAAATGACGTTATACAGCTACTGTTGCTCCCAATCCCAGTACAACTTGTTTGTGGGACCGAGACGCTGCGGGATTCATTTCTGCAGTCCTGATAAGGCACTTGAATCGGTTCCAGTTGGGAATAGACATGAAAACTTATATTGCTGACTATAAGTTGATTATCTGCAGCAATACTAAGGGCTTTATTGAAAATCTTGGGTAGTGTAAAGTCAATGGTCGCCTGATTTGCGCGGCCTACAATTTGAACGGTATTGAGAAATTTTTCGTTGCCGAGCAGTTCTGATTGGTACCTAATGTTGTGATACTTAGGCGACAGCAGTAGGTCCGTTGCTGGCAACTTCGGAAGTGTCGTGCATGCTTGCAAACAACAATAGAAAAAACTCAAAACTAGAAGAAACTTCATAGGTCCCCCTTCGACCAACATGGATCGATAATATACAGCATGACGAGCGGGAGCAAATATTATTGCACTTAAGCCGATGGGTTCACATAGTAATCTAGAATTATGAGTAAGCTAAGGATCTCGATGCTCTTAACAGATAGGTCAAATAAATATAATCAGATTTGTTGCCCTCCTTGAGCAAAAAACAGATGTAGTCTAATCGACGTGATTAAAAGATAGGTAAAATGTCTCCTGATAAGCGGCCCGTGTTCCTTAAATATTTGATCACACGACGAGAACCTCCTCGCACCATATAAGCCAATTCGTCATTATGAATCCCTGGGATACGGTTGAAGATCGGTTCGTTATCATCTGTGTATCCTACTGCAATTATGTATTTACTAGGCTATCGTTAAAAAATCGTTGAAAACGCTAGTTCTCATAGAAATAAAATACCTATTAAGTGCTTTGATAAGGTACCGAAATAATAACACAGCACAGATATAAGTGAAAAAATTCAATCTCGAGCTGCAGATATTGCGTAATAAGATTGCTACAAAAATCGTACTAGCTTTCGTCATCACAGTCGCCAGCGCTTCTGTGACCTTAGGTATATTTCGCATCTATGAAAGCTACCATGATTCCGTTGATAATCGACTGATTTACCAAAAAAATCAAATTGAACTCATCGGTTTAAGTATGCAGTCTCGCATAGAAGAACTGAAAAATGACACCCTATTTTTATCGGCCACCCCTCCTATCCAAGGTATCCAGCGCGCGCTACACAATAATGGTGTCGATCCTGTTGATGGCTCCAGTACTGCTGTATGGATTGAACGATTAGAAACTATTTTCAAAGAAATGATCCATGCAAAAAAAAATTATCTACAAATAAGATATATCGGAGTGAAGGATCAAGGTAGAGAATTAGTCAGAGTAGAAAGAATTGGTTCAAAAGTTATCCGTGTTCCCCAAAAAAAACTGCAACAAAAAGGCCATCGTCCTTATTTTAAACAAACTATTAAGCTTCAACGTAACGAAATATTTCTGTCCGATTTTGATCTGAACCAGGAGTTCGGAAAAATTGAAATTCCGATTCAGATGGTAGTGCGCTCAGCTGTACCTATATATGATGAGAATGGCAATTCTATTGGAATTATCATCATAAATATGAGCTATAACCAAATTTTCAGCACCATGAGAGTATTTGTCGCCAAGTATTCAGATTACTTTGTAGCTGACCATAAAAATCAGATTTTGCTGCATTCAAATCCAGATTTCAATTTTGATACGCAAATAGAAAGTATCAAAAAAATCGGTGACTATCTTACTTCTTATCAAGAAGTGGACCACAAAGGTAAGATAAGTGTACTTAAAACGAACGGCGATAATGCTAAAATTATTGTGAGATATGATCTCTATTACAATATTAACAATAATGAGCAGTTTCTTAGTATTTTTCTTGCAACAGCCAAAGTAAATTTTTTAAATAATATTTTTAGAAACTTACTTGTCGAGTCGATCATTATTATGAGTTTAATTATCGTATCTATTCTTGTGGCCATTCTCGTCGCCCGCAAGATCACATATCCACTACAGCGACTAGCGCAAATAGTACCCTTTCTCGACGACCCCATTGCCAGCAAGAAACTCAAGGAAATATCCCATTCTGATGATGAGATTGGTATTTTAGCAGAAAATATATACCAACTTTCTAGTTCCCTTTTGGAAAAAAATCAAACTTTAAAAGCTCAAAAAGAAGCCCTTGATTGTACCGCTTTGGTTTTAGAAACTGATCAAAATGGTAACATTATTTATGCAAATGATCAGGCAAGATCCATTTCCGGATACAGTCAAGAAGAACTCCGTGAGCTTTCTTTAATATCTTTGGCTGACGAGACTTCGAAGCAGAAAGCTAAGCATCTGTTAGAAGAAGGTGATAAAGAGGATCATATTAGTAAAAAAGAGCTTTGTTTTCTGTCGAAAGAAGGAAGCAAGTTTTGGGTTCAAGCCACCATCTACCCTGTTTTATTAAAAGATGGGATGAAAAAATTTGTTACCATTCAATTTGATATCAGCTCTCGGGTATTAGCAGAAAAAGACTTACGTATTGCGAAGGAAAAAGCTGAAAAAATAGCGAAATTTAAGTCGGATTTTTTAGCGAATATGAGCCATGAAATTCGTACTCCCATCAGTGGCATTATTGGCTTAAATGACTTTCTTTGTGACAGTGAGCTTAATGAAACTCAAAAAAAATGGGTACAATCCATCCGTGAAAGTGCTGCCACTCTATTGGTCATTATCAACGATATTCTGGATTTATCTAAATTTGAGTCCGGCAAAGTTGAACTAGAATCGTCAACAGTTAATTTAAAGGACCTTGTTAAAGCAATCTTTGATATGCTAAAAGGTAAGGCTGATGCTAAAAATATAATGCTGCAGCATTCTTTTTCCTCAGAAATACCTCATTTCATTAAAACTGATCCTGCTAGGCTGAGGCAGGTTCTGACTAATATTCTTAGCAATGCCATAAAATTCACAGAACATGGCGAGGTTTCCTTATCTGTGTCAGCTAAGACTAATGACGATAATAAATATATCATTAAATTTGCCATCCGAGATACAGGAATAGGAATTCCACCTGAAAGAATTCAAGCTGTGTTTGAACCTTTTACCCAAGCAGATCCCAGTACAACTCGCAAATTCGGGGGAACAGGACTTGGCCTCACCATAACAAAACGCTTTGTGGAGCTTATGGGTGGGACGATTCATGTCGAGAGTACAGTTGGCAAGGGTTCCATTTTTTACTTTACTATTAAAGCCGATCCTTATGATGAATCCAAAGCAAACAACAAGAAAATTGCCGCTATCATACCCAATGATAAGACCATAAAATTAGATAAAAATTTTGCCAGACATTATCCTTGTAAAATTCTTGTTGCAGAAGACAATGAGGTAAATCAAGAAATCATTAGGATTATATTCTCCAAGTTAGGGTATGATTTCGACCTTGTTTCTTCAGGCGAAGAGGCCCTAAAATTTGCCGAACAAACTAAATATGATGTTATATTTATGGATATCAGAATGCCGGGAATGATGGGCACTGAAGTATGCAAAATCATCAAATCTACATCTGACTTTGCGAGTCATGGTGCTTGGATCATCGCTGCAACCGCTAATGTTTTCAAAGAAGATCGCGAAAACTACTACAATATAGGTTTTGATGACTTCCTTCCTAAGCCCTATTCCAAGAAGCTATTAGCCCACATGCTTACCAACTCCAAGGATCAAAACAGCAACTTAAAACAGGAATTCATGGAAGATCCTTCAACCGATACAAGCCTCAGTACCAACCAGCAAACTAAGGCTAAAGATCCAAAATCAGCCTGATCGACCCCATGGCCCCTTTACGCCTGACTCCTCCTATATTGATACCGAAGGTCGAGACCATAGAATGCGTCCCCTCTCATCAAGGGACGTGACAAAACAAGAACTTGACATGCATTCCATGAATCAGGAAGTTTTTTTGAAACTACAGTTGAGAATGGAAGTCTTCAACATCCATACTAGAAATTTTGTCCAGAAATCTATAATCTAAATGAATCTAATGAACATAAAAGCGAGAACGCCCATGCTTCAGTTTAACTTGAACGGAAAACCGGTAGAGATAGATGTTCCAGAGGATACCCCCCTACTTTGGGTGCTTCGCGAAGAGCTAGGACTAACAGGAACCAAGTTTGGATGTGGCCGAGGCCTTTGTGGTGCTTGTACCATTCACCTTAATGGCCAAGCTATCCGCTGCTGTATAATCCCCGTTGCCGCTGTTAAGGATCAGTCAGTTCGCACCATTGAAGCCCTCGACCCTGAACAGCCTCACCCTGTTCAAGTTGCTTGGATGAAGCATAATGTTCCCCAATGCGGTTATTGCCAACCAGGGCAGATCATGCAGGCTATTAGCGTGCTTGAGAATCAAAACCAGCCCACAGAACCGAAGCTGCTACTGGAAAAGATAAGTAATAATCTCTGCCGTTGCGGTACCTATCACAAAATAAAGACTGCCTTTCTTGAGGTTGCTCAACAGCTAGGAAAGTTAAAATGATTACAACAACCCGTCGTCAATTTTTAGAGAAAAGCCTCCAAGGTAGCCTAGTCTTATCCTTTGCCCCTCTATTCCCATCATGTCACACCATAGCAAAGGAAAAAATGGCGGTGCAAGGTAGCTTCAACAGCCTTTACCTTACAGTAACACCTGATAACCAATTCCTGCTGACCTTTGACAAAGTCGAAATGGGACAAGGAGTGATGACAGGTCAAGCCACTCTTTTCGGAGAGGAGGCTGACATTAACCCGGCCTTATTTAAGCTGAGTCCCGCTCCTGCAGATCAAAGGTACGCTAATCCCGGAGCCATACAAATAACTTCGGGGAGTTCCAGTACCCACCAGCGCTGGTTTATCTTAAGGAAAGCAGGTGCAGCATATAGACAGGCATTGCTAAAAGCAGCAGCTAGGATATGGCAGCTCCCCCTTGATAAACTGATAACCGCTGATGGCTACATTGGAACGGCAGATCGTAGCCAATGGACTAGCTATGCCACTTTTAATACAACTTTAAAAGAGGAGGACTTTGAAGATGATCCAAAACTCAAAGACCCTAGAACTTTTAACTATATTGGCAAATTTGATCGTTCGTTAGATGCTCGGGAAAAGAGCTTGGGATTATGTACTTACGCCATCGACGAAAATCTTCCTGGTAAAAAGGTCGCTATAGTCATCAGGTGTCCCGTCCATGGTGGTACTCTCAAGACTTTTGACCGAGCAAGTATAGCTAATATTCCAGGCGTTTTTGCTGTATTTCCTGTGTCGGGAGGTTTGGCAATTGTTTGTAATAAATACTATAAAACCCTCAAAGTAAGATCCCAAATCAAGGCAGAATGGTTATCATGGTCCATACCGGAAGAGTTCCTTTATGATAGTGAAAAGCTGTTTGATTCATACCAAGCTAAGCTTTCTCCCATACAAAACAACGAGAATAGTGATCATTCCATAGTCCATGCTATCTATAGCCTGCCATTTCTAGCCCATGCCCCTTTGGAACCGCAAAATTGCTTAGTTAGGTATCAAAAGGGAAGGCTGGATATTTGGGCTGCCACCCAAAGTCCGACATTAACTAAAGACGTTGGCATCAAAATTAGCGGGCTCCCTTCTGATCAAGTCTTTGTTCACGTCGCCAAATATATGGGGGGAGCTTTTGGACGCCAAACCCTCACATCAACCATTGATGCTGTAGAAATAGCTATGCAAGTCGATGCTCCCGTCCAGCTGATTTGGTCGCGTGAGGATGATATGAAGTTCTCCGCTTTACGACCTATGGCAGTGACCCAGCTGCAAGCCAAAATTGAGGCCAACACCATTAAGGAGTGGCGTTACCAAACAGTTTCACAGTCGCTTATTCAGGAGTTAATTCGCAAGGGTGGCCCCTATATGATGCCTGGCTGGCTACCGCAATTTATAGGTCGTGGCGCAACAGCACTCGCTGCCAATACTATGAAGGCTTTTGATATGGCTCCCGCGGCGAAAGAAGGTGCGGAGCAACCTTATGCGTTGCCTTACGATATTGGTATCGTACAAATGGACTCTCCTATTCCGACATTCTTCTGGCGGTCTGTGGGAAATTCACTTAATGGTTTTGTTATGGAAAGTTTTGTAGACGAAGTGGCTCATGCTATGAACAAAGACCCCTTGATGTTACGCCGCGAACTGCTGAGAGAGTCTCCTCGTGCCCTTGCCGTTGTCAATAAAGTTGCCGAACTATCGGGATGGGAGGGGCAAAACCCTAGTTCTGATAAAGCCTTAGGGTTAGCTTATCACTATTCATATCTTACCCACTGCGCCCAAGTTATTGCTATTTCTAAAACCGACGAAAGCTATCGGGTTGATAAGGTTTATACTGTTGTAGATTGCGGTACAGTGGTCAACCCTCATATTGTCGAGGCGCAGGTGCGATCTTCAGTCATTTTTGGACTATCAGCAGCCCTCTATGGTGAAATCACATTCAAACAGGGAACCGCTGAGCAAACGAACTATAACTCCTATCGTATCCTAACCCTATCTGAAACTCCTGAAGTAAGCGTATACACTATGCCGAGCCAGGAGCATCCTTCGGGTATTGGTGAACCAGCTCTCCCTACGGTAGCAGCTGCTTTAACCAATGCCATTTTTCGAGCCAGTGGTGTCCGCTACCGATCCCTCCCCTTGGCTAAGGCTATGAAGGAGCGCATGAAAGCATAGATATGTTCTAATATATCCCTTGAAATTTATGAGTTTACACTAGAATTTTTTGCCACATATGCAACAAATGGCACTTCCATTGAGGGATATAATACCTCGATTATTTTTAGAAAATTACTAAAGCGATCTGTCACCTTTCTTTATGTTTGATACTTAAATAATCTTGTCAATATAGACAGGTATGAGCCATGGGCTGTATCTTCATTTTAAATATCACCATCCAGCAAATGGTCTCCTTTTTGCTTCTTGTTTAAAGAACCAAAATACTCCGGAGGATTTATGAAGAACCTATTACTAGGGACTAGAGACTTTCCTATCAAAAAGGTTTGCCACAAATGTAAACGAGCTGATTTTTGTCGAGACATCGATAAAAAAATGCGAGAACTGCGATCAACTAGCTTCCCTGTATGGGAAAAAGAATTTCAAGAAAGGTTAGGCTACATTTCTGCAGAACTCGAAATGTTAGGATTCGCCTATCCAGAGGGACGTAAGATCTGCCTTTTGCGCAAAATCTCCTACCGCGATCTTTTGGACCTCATACACTATATCAACACAATAGATCCTGAAAAATCAGCATAATCATCTAATCAGTAAAAATATTTATCCTATCTCTAGCGCAGACATCCCCTCCCATAGGGGATCGCATCCGTAAAGAACCATATATACGATAGTTTTGACATATTTCACAACCAAAAAACACGCATCTACTAATTTCTCAAGAAAATTGCTCATGGTCATGCTATGGTGGGCGTCCGGAATGGTGGCCCGGATCTGGACATTGGATGTGAAAACTATATAATACCCTTAGGCAGTCTATGAAACAGTCGATTCTCATTGTAGAAGATTCCAAAGAACAGCTAAACTGGTATAGAGATCTGATCGAAAATCGATTTACATATTTTCTTGCTCAAAACATACAAGACGCAAAAAACATAATGGATAGGGAAAGAATCGACATTGTTCTTACCGATGTTCATCTATCCCATAATAGTCAGCAGGAAAGTTTCGAAGGTTTTGATATCATAGCTTATGCTAAAACCAATCACCCTGAAATTCTACTTTTATCCATGTCAGCAGACCCTAAAGTCTCAACTTTTCGTAAAGCTCTGCAAATAGGTGCTGACCACTGGATTAAAAAGCCTATTTTTGGACTTGAAGAGTTACAGATTGCAATTGATAGTGCGCAAAACTCACGAATACTTAATAAAACTAAGCATTATAAACAAATGCAAATGGATAGATTTGAAGATGGGCTGGTATTAGGTGCGGAAATCCGCAAATACGTTGCTGGCATTGCCAAATCTCGATCTATCCCTGCAGTTATTTATGGGGAAACGGGAACGGGTAAAGAAGAGATCGCTAAACTCATCCATAAACGACGCTGCGAAATGGAAGGAAGTCTCCCTTTTATGGCAGTCAATTGTGGGAATCTCAGCTCAAACATCGCTCCATCTATCTTATTTGGCCATAAGAAGGGAGCCTTTACAGGTGCCGACAGAACGACTAATGGCATCATTGGTGAAGCCAATGGCGGTATCCTTTTTTTGGATGAAATCCATCATTTAGACAAAGAGTGCCAGACGCGACTGCTTCGAGTTCTCAATGACGGCACCTACCAGAGACTTGGCGATACCAAGACCCTCTATTCCTCCTTTCAAGTCATTGTTGCATCCAGCAAGGATCTCGATGATGCTGTCATGGATCATGAATTTCTCATGGACCTTAGATCAAGGCTAACAGGACTTGATATTCATCTACCACCTTTAAGGGAGCGCCTTGAAGATATCGACCATCTTGTCCCCTTGTTTTTTGCTAAAGAGAATCTGAAAATAACACAGCAAGAATTAGAGCCAATCATTGATCGTTGTAAAACCTACTACTGGCAAGGTAACATTAGGCAGCTTTTCAATGTACTCAAGTCTTTCCATACAATCTGCACGCTGAATGAAGAACCCCTTAAAGCGGCTCATATACCGGAGTATAAAACAATGTTTGCTCCAGGAAATAACCCTGGCCAACAGTCCTTCCTCAATCAGTTTCACTGGGAGAGATCACTGCAGGAATCCTTAGATGAAGTAGAGAAAGAGATCATAAAACAAGCTCTTCAAAAATATAAAAATAAAAAAGATGTCCTTGAATTATTACAAATGAACAGGTCGACATTTTCAAATAGGTTAAAAAAATACCAGCTGAGCTAGCAGCGGTCCTCTAGGGGGGATATAAACGACTTTCATAATAGGAATAAATGGTGGATTTATTTGATTGTATCAATAAACGCAGGGACGTCCGTCATTTCTTAAAAGATGATATTCCTGATAACATTCTTTCTGAAGCTCTTCTGGCAGCACATCATGCACCTTCTGTAGGATTATCCACACCTTGGCGTTTTGTCGTTACACGAAATCCACAGATTAAAAGCGATCTCCACGACCTGTACCAGAAAACTCGTCGACAGGTTACCCAAAGTGTTAGCTTACCTGCTAACCGGAAAAATATCCATCGCCAGCTCAAACTTGCAGCTATACTAGATTCCCCCGTGGGAGTCGGTATTTTTTGTGAAGAGCCTGCCGAAGAGGAGTATACTATAGGCGTGATCGGCAGCCGAGAGACTCTGCAGTGGAGTTGTGCCTGTGCTGTGCAAAATTTTTGGCTTGCACTTACGGCTAGAGGTTACGGGGCTGGCTGGGTTTCCATACTGGACTTCAGCCAAGCGACCAAACTTTTTGATGTCCCTTCTCAGTGGAAATTCATGGGCTATCTTTGTGTTGGGAAACCAGCAAGTGATTATGAGGGGCAACCGATGCTGACCTTGAGTGGTTGGCGAAAGCGTCCTGAAAACATTCCCGTTATCTATCGTTAGCCTGCCCCTAAAGAAAAGGACTTTTTGACAGACTAAGTCTCTTGATGCTCCCTACGATGGTAAAGCTACTTATCCTCCTTTTCTTTGCAAATGTTATTGAAAAATCACTGGTGAGTGTTTAACTTACGATCTTTGAAAACCGCAGTCCAAGGTAGGAAGCATTGCATCGATATAATCTTATTATTTTCTCCGCACTGGTTTTCAGTTTACCTTTAGGAGTTGCTGCGCAAAATGCTATCGTTTTTCTTGTTTTTATTTTATCTCTAAAATCGCCTCGCCATAGCGGTATTACCATTCCTAAGGGAATCATTTTAGCCCCTTTGGCGTTAACCTTGTGGACAATCGCTGCAACCATTTTCAATCCAGCCAATCCAGAAACTAAACCTTACGAGTACTTTTTTGGATACTTACCTCTCTTTTTAATGCCATGGTTGCTACTGCCACGCATTAAATGGCAATCATTCTACAAAGATAAGCTGCTATTCCTTGCTAACATGATTGCGGTTGCCTGGGTAAGCATCGTGATTTCCCAATATATCTGGGGATGGTCTCTGAATCACCTAGAGGGTGGTCTAAAATTTCGTCCCCAAGGATTTTTTTCTCACCCCCTAACTTTATCCTATATCGTTCTTTTATTGTGGCCTTGGGCGCTTCACTATTTGACAATTGCACCACGGCAATGGAAGCGTTGGATACTACCATCCAGTATTTTTATCATACTAATTTTAACTCAATCTAGGGCATGCCAAGGCATCGCCTACACCTTGCTCCTATGGGTAGTACTAACGAAGACATCTGGACCAAGGCGCTGGACCATATTAATAGCCATCGGTCTATTATCATCCCTTATCTTAATCACAGAAAATCCCATATCATCGCGTTTTTATGACTTATTCTCTGATAGTAATCCCGATCGATTTAGCCATTATCCCGATGATCGCCTAGCATTTTGGGATGCCCATTGGCAAATGATCAAGGAACGCCCCATTTTTGGCCACGGCATGCACCTCCATTATGCTTACCGCAAACCTTATTATGAGTTGATTGGTTTAAAAGATTTTCTTAAGCAGTACGAAGCCCATAACCAATACCTCCAGATCTGGGCAAATAGCGGACTCATAGGACTATTAGTTTTCCTATACTGGTTGGGATGTTTGATCCGATACGGATCAAGTCTCGGTAAAGCTTCAGAGCCTTGGCTACAAATGATTTTCGTTTTTATAGTCGGTGCAGTGGTACAGAATGCATTTTCTGACTCCGAGGTCCGCAATACCCTCATGGTCATCATTTGCTTAGCTAGTATGATCTTTCGTCAGCAAGAAAATACGGGGGACTTAGCAGTCTCCAAGAAAACGATGGACTAACTTATCAAAGTGGTTATTGAGATTTTCGATTTCTTGATCATAATCAAACATCTTACGGTATTTCGGTGACATGAAAAGTTCTATTAAATAGATCTCTTTATCATGAAAATCACTAGCACTGCTATGGTTTAACTGGACTTTCTCGAAGTGCTGGTCACATATCAGGATTAATTTATCAAGAGCCTGATTGATGTTTTCTAAGGTTAAATACAGCGTGGCCAACAACTTACGAAATTCTTTCTGCAGATCAGAGTACCGCTTGACGAGAGCTGGATCTAGCCCCTTTTCGATGTCCGCTCGCGCCTTAGCTAACTTTGTTATTCTTTCTGTAATCTTTGATCGAGCCTGTTCAAATTGATCAGCCCACATCAATACCTTGCGACAACATTCACGTATATGTTTACTCGACGTATGATCGATTTTAGTTGCTTCAAACGGCTTAAGAGATATAGGGTAAAGCATATCTAAGTCCTTCATTACCAACTCCCACATAAAACCTGCAGTCATGTCGGAAGTCGCTGCAAGGGACATACCATTTTATGAATTTGATTTTATAGGATATTTTTCTTGAATTTATGAACACGACAGTGACACTGTTTTTAACATTTACCCTATACTGCAATACTATAAAGAAAAACCCGCTAAAAATTAACACAATAGCTTGTTATTGAGTGTTGCGGGCAGATTGATGGGAATAGTTACAGTTTGTCAATTTTAATCTAATTATGCAAAGCTTTTTTACGGAGATATTCCAGTTTTTCCTTTTCATCCTTTGGCAAATGGATACCAGAACTACCCGTATAACCAAAAATCAAATTTTCCTGATATAGGCTAAAAGCTTCTTTTGCAGTTTCGCTTTTCGGTGCCGACATTATAGCAATCTCAAAGTAATGTTTCGCTTCAGGTCCTAGGAAAGGCCGTCCCAAAACCATTTCCGATTTACCAGTCAGTAAATAGGCTTCGGCACGTTCTGTAGATTTAATGGACTTACTTTGGATAAACTTTTTTAACCGCTTGGAAGCTTCCAGAAAGTAAATAGCTCCCGCCTGATCTCGGGGATACTCCATTAAATTTCTTCCGGCCTTTAGTAATAATTTAGCTTGGGCCAAGGCTGTTCCCTGCTTAAATTTTTTCAACTGCAAAGATTCCAAAGACTGAATCCAAAAGCTCATGTCGGTCTTTACTGAAGCCGCATAATCTTTCATTTTAACAAGTTTTTTTAAAACATTCAGGATGCGCTGATTCTCACCCCGTACACGTATCCCTATGGTTAAATATTGGAGGAACGGATCAAAGTGCAGAATTTCTGCTAGTGTAGGGGGTTGTTTGACAAGAATCCGCTCATATTCAACCAAGGCTTTATCAAATTGACGTGAAATTGACAGAAACTTCGCTTTTGCAAAAGGACTTAGAGTGTCAAAATCAACATTTCCGGCAAAAGTTGTGAATCCGGAATCCTGGGCGCTTTGCCTACTAGTATGGCAGCTCAAGCAGGTTTCGAGCAATTCTTCAGTGAAATAATAAGCTTGATCGACAGCACCCACTTCAAAAGAGCGGTAAGCCGACCGCGCATATTCAGCTAACGACTGGCTCAAAATGCGATGTTCTTCATCGCTTTGACGCAATACCTTAAAAACACTCTGGGCTTGTTTGGAAATATTCCCTAAGTGATCCACAATTAGTTTATGTTGCGCTGGATCGTAAAATTTTTTCTGGCTCAAATGCATTGGTAGCACTACTGTGATGCTCTGAAAAATTGACTGCATATAAGATTTTAATTCAGCCTTTTGCTTGCTATTAGGGAGATCAAAAGCAAAGCCAATGGACGACATTAACAATATGGTGAAGGACAAAACGGCGACTCTCATGCGGGCTCCTTAATCGATTAGTGTTACAACGTGATGAAAAATGCCAGGTTCATTTAAGGTTCAACAAATGCTAAAATAGATTTTTATTCCCTATGGAACATAATTTTGGGATACGCTCGTTATCTCCGTTAAACACACACAATGTCAGGTAGAGACAATGGATAAGAGAACTTTTACCGCACAACTCGACAAACTTGCTCAACTCAATAGTGACTTAGACAGGATTAAAGAGCATCTCAACCAAGCGCCTCCGCAAAAATCCGAACCGAAAGATTTGTCTAAGTTTCTCGATTCATGCTTTTGGTGATCTTCTACTCCACGACAATGGTGTGAAACCTTCCTCCCTAAAAGCCTTGGCTCTTTGGAAACATTATCCCTCTCAGTCACTTTCTTATAATATCCCCTGAAAAGCAAGAGCTTGCCTAACAATGTTCTGAAGGAATATGTAAAGTATTTTGTACGGTTAAAATGAATCTTAACCCTTTCTTTGTTTTCCTATCAAGTTTTAATTCCTACTATCCGAAGTTCTTTGCTAAAAGTGGAGAGCAGCATGGGTGTGATTTACGTTGATTTTATGGATCGAGAATTTTACCAAGCGAAAAAATTGGTAGCTGCTCAATTGGCTCAGTGGGGTCTCGATGAAAGCATCACAAGCATACCTAAGGATGCCATAGCCTGTGCCCTGGATGAGGTCATGTATTTTAAGGATCAACAACAAAGAGTTTTGATCCTAAAAAAGTTGGAACAATCCTTTACACAGCAAAAAATGCCCTCTTTGAAAACCAACAACAGAGAGTATTGAATCTAAAAAAGTGGTACAAACCTTTACACAGCAAAGATTACCCCTTTGGTTCCCAATAAACCATCCCCAATGTAAATCCCCAGTCCGGGGCATTATAAGGCCAGATAACGTTTTCAATAAATGTAAGCTCCACAGTAAGATACTGCCAGCTTTTGCGATAGCCGAAATGTAATTCATAGGAGGTGCGACTTAGTTGGCCGAGATTCTCGAATGGAGATTGGGTCAGGAGTGACTCCATGAGCAGATCTACTCCATCTGCCATCAGCAGCCGATACCCCCATAATACTGACCACTGCTGATCCCGCATATATAGAGAGCTATCCTTATAAAACTTAAAAAACATGGTATTGGCATTGCCATAAACTTCACCCACACCCAATTTATAGTAGCCAGAAAGTTGGATGAGGATGTCGGTGGCGCCGCGATGATAGAGGGTATCAGGAGATAATTCATGATAACCGCCACAGCTAAATGATCCTCCCCCTTCAGAGAAGTCCCAAAAGTAGCTGAATTTGCCGCCAATAGTCTGGGATATGCTAAGACCGACCTGCTCTTCGGTGATGTCCAAGCCATAATCTGGAATCGCAAAACGGGTACGATCGCGATCTCTGTCCTGGCGGTAATCCTGAGGAATTTTGAACAAATCATGAAACCCTATAGCAAGATCATCGGTCTGGGAAAATGAAAACTCTCGCTCGCCAGTTTCCACCGTAACACCAAGCCATGGTCTGACTTGGTAAAAAATGCTAAAAATCTGATCTGAAGTTTGGCCATCAAGAATATAACGCTTATCGTAACCCCAGTAATTCGACCAAGTTTTGCTGGCACTAAGCTTGAAAGTGTCTGTCGCCAAGGGCTTTGCTGATTGGGGTTGGGGGGAAGAGCGGAAAAACTGAGCCATTGACTGTCCCCGCAGAAACAGTGGTGAGCTGTCAGCCTCAGCATAAGGGGAGCCTATGGAAACTCCCAGCAGCAGAAAAACGAAAGTGAGAAGCATCAAAACATTCCCTATTTGATGCTTTCAATTCTATCTGCTCATTAGCTACCAGTCCTGTGCAAAAACCGCCCAGCGACTTTCGGAATACGACGAGACATCTCCCAAAAATCTTTAAGCTGGGGTTTAGCTGCCCTGAATAGTAGTGGAGTCGCAATTCTACCTAAAGCGATCTGTGGATCAATTCCCCGAGCCAAACCTTCGACGGTGATCAAACTTTTCGCCATCATCAATAATCCATCAGGCACCGGTATTCCCAGCTTATCAGTGGACTTGAGGATTACTTCCAGCAGCTCATGGAAGTCGACCTTCTCACCGTCTTCCTTCTTCTTTTGGACCATTTCGATAACACCATCGATTTCCTTGACGATTTCGTCACGGGACACCTGACATTTAAAGTCGTATGCAATGGCTTCAAGAGAGTCAATAAGTCGTTCTTTATTCCAGGTCATTAATGAACGCAACAAGGATGAAATATGCTTTCTATCAGTATCATCCAGCTCTCCAGTAAGTCCCCAATCAAAGATACCTAATGTTCCATCCGGAAGTAAAATCAAGTTACCGGCATGGGGATCCCCGTGGAACAACCCTATTTCAAAGACTTGGATCAGCAATTCTTGTAAAACTTTTTTCGCCAGTTTTCTACGTTGAATCTCAGATAATGTTGTCCTTTGGGATACAACGTCAGAGAGTGAAACCCCTTCAAACTTCTCAACAGTTAGGACTTTATCCGTACAAAATTCATCATAAGTGGAAGGTAATCTTAAAATTTGCTGTTTCCGATTTTTTAACTTATCTCGCATCCTTTTTAAGTTTTTACACTCCAGTTCCAGGTTAGTTTCAGAGCGCAAGGCCTTAACTAAGCTTCTGAGTTCTTTAATAGAGCGGCGTCCTATAGATGCACTTTCAAGGGGTCGGGCTAATCTAATTATTTGCTCGATTGCATCTAATGTTTCGTGTAGCCTTTTATCCGATAAAGGCTTTACAATCTTAATAACCCATTGCCGGCCTCGGTTGTCAGTAGCGGTGTGGACCTGAGCCATGGAGGCAACTCCAATGGGATGGGGCTCCACAACAAATTCTTGTTGCCACTCAGGAATCTCTTGATTGAGGATACTCTCAACCTGACTAAAAGGCATGGCGGGCCAGTCAGAATAAAACCGATCTAGGTGCATCTTATTTGCTAATTCCATAGCATCACCTTCTATACGGGATAGAGCAATCTGGGCAGCCTTGCCGTAAACGGGCCCTAGTTCGTTAAATAGGTTGATAACAATATCCCCAACAAGTTCGAAGAGACGTTTTTCAGCGAAAGGAGACTCTAAAGCGGAGTCAAACAAGAAGAATTTTGATATTTTTACGGACGCGCCTATCGTCCCTTCTTTGAGAATCGATTTGTAAATTTGCAAGATTTCTTTAACAATTGCAAAATACTGGGATAGAGGAAGATAGCTTTTATTTTTACTGTATTGTTGCTTCTTGTTTTTAGAAATTTTACTCACTGATAACTCCTCTTTAGCATTGCAAGAACAAAGCTAATTATACACCGATTAATCGACTCAAAGGTAAAAAGTTTGATTATAATTTAGATGGTAAAACCCACATCGGATGTTGATCAAGATTTATTAGAAAATAAGGAAAAGGGGAACATATGTCGTTACATACAAAAGAGCAAATTGTAGAAAATTGGCTTCCTCGCTACACAGGTACTGAGCTCAACTCTTTCGGAGAGTATATCCTTCTCACCAACTTCCACGACTACCTTAAACGCTTTGCTATCAGGTTTAATAAGGTGATCAAGGGAATTGACCGGCCGATGCAAACCTGCACCAATGATGACGGTCTGACCATGATCAACTTTGGCATTGGCTCGGCAAATGCTGCGACAGTTATGGACCTACTCGTGGCTATCCAACCCAAAGGAGTCTTATTTCTTGGTAAATGTGGCGGACTAAAGCAAGCCACTGACATTGGCCATTTCATCCTACCCATTGCTGCCATTCGAGGCGAGGGGACATCGGATGACTACCTCCCTAAGGAGGTACCAGCGATGCCATCGTTCAAACTTCATAAATTCGTTTCAGAAAAAATTGTCGAGGCAGGTCAAGATTATCGAACAGGTGTTGTATATACAACCAATCGGCGTGTTTGGGAGCACGATGAAGACTTTAAGCAAAAGTTGATCGATCTACGCGCGATTGCCATTGATATGGAAACAGCAACTTTCTTTTCTGTAGCCATTGCCAATGAGATTTCACGGGGAGCCTTGCTTCTCGTTTCCGACGTACCTATGACTCCCGATGGGATCAAGACAGAAGCAAGTGACAAAAAAGTCTCGGAACGATATGTTGACCTCCATATCGATATTGGAATAAAAGCAATGACCGATATTGGTGATAAAGGTGAGAAGATCAAGCACTTCCGCTATTGATTCACTTTCAAAGTATTGGAGGACTCATGGCCGGCCATAGTAAGTGGGCAAACATACGCCACCGCAAAGGGGCACAAGACGCTAAGCGTGGAAAAATATTTACAAAAATAGCTAAAGAAATTACTGTTGCCGCCAAACTTGGTGGCGATGACATTGATGGCAATCCGCGATTACGTGCTGCCGTAATCAAAGCTCGTTCGGCAAGTATGCCAAAAGACAATATTGAGCGCGCTATTAAACGAGGGGTTGGTGGACAAGACGACACTGACTATACCGAGAAGACATATGAAGGATATGGGCCGGGAGGTGTGGCTGTGATGGTAGAATGCCTCACCGATAATATCAATCGTACCGTTTCCGAAGTACGCCATGCTTTCACAAGATCTGGGGGCAACCTTGGAACCGATGGATCGGTAGCCTGGATGTTCCATAAGAAAGGAACTATCGTCTATGCTAAAGAAAACGTAAAAGATTTTGATAAATTATTTGAAATTTCCCTTGAAGCTGGTGCGGATGATGTCAAAGATGAAGATGATGTCATAGAAATTGTCTGCGCGCCCGATGCCTTTTCAAGCCTTAAGGTAGAGCTAGATAAATTGGAAATCGAAGCTGAGGTAGCTGAAGTAGGTCTAGTTCCTGAAAACTATTCTGAGCTTGATGAGGAAAAGAGCGAAAAGCTACAAAAGCTCATAGATATACTTGAAGACAATGATGACGTACAGAATGTTTATCATAATGCCCAACTACTTGGATAGCGAGACCTCACCCACAGTTGCCCCAAGCGCTCCTCCGGGAGCTTTTTTTCGGGCAATTCCTTCTGGTTTTATGTATAAGAAGTCATGAACTATATAAGCAACATGCTGTGTGCTATCTTTCTGGTTTTCTCCTGCATTACCGGAATAGCTAAAGTCAAACAACTCACCCTTGCAGCCGTACATGTGGAAGGGTCGGCGCGACTGCCGAAAAATTTTTTAGAAAAAGAGCTGTTCTTGACCAAAGGTCAGAACTTAACAGCCAGCATGATCGAGGATATACAGCTTAAACTCTATGGTTTGGGTTTATTCAAGTCAGTTCTGGTGAGCCTCGAAAAAACTCCAGTGCGGGGTGTGGTTAACCTCAATATTGAATTGGAGGACGACCCTACCGTGCTGGGAGCATGGGCATGGGGGGGAACCCTTAAAATGACCCACGGCGAGGCTAGCACCCAAACACTGACTGAAGATCAGCCTCCCTTGGGTTTTAGTGGGGAGCTGGTCTCTAGAAATCTTTTTTGCAGCTTACACCGCGGCCAAGTTTTCATCGACATTGACTCCCGTGGAGTCTACCGCAATGTTTCTGCATCCTATGGATTTCCTCGGTTTTCTCGAGAAGGGGTACAGTTTGATGCGAACATTCGCGTCACAGATGTGGAACATCGCTACTGGGATGCCATCGGTTTTGGTAGTGAAGGCAGCGCTATCTGGAATTACGACATTGGCTATGGCACTTTTAAATATGGTCTTGCCATACTTGCCAATCGTCCGCCACGATTTACCGTCCCAGGATTTCCCAGCTCTCTAGCCGGACCCCGGTTTTCCTTTGAAAGGGAAACGCGGCTTCATCGTTTTTTGCCAACTCCTGGCTACAGAATCCAGCCTTCATTGCTGCTGACTCCAGGAAATTATGACAAATCTGTTCTCCGAATTGATGGAGCGAGCACCCATCGCTTGGCTGATGCCATCATTACCTTCTCCGGAACCTTGCAGGCGGTGGGGAGCGAAGGTTTTTCGAGCAGAGTCTCATCCCAAATTGACATCCCTTTAGACCAGCAACACGATCAAGGAGCTATGTACCTTAATATCCGCTATGGTCATGACTCTATGGACCAGCAAGACATCTGGGGACGTTCTTTGACTCTTGGACTCAGATACCATAGCTTTGGTTTTATTGCAGAGTTTGCTGTAAAAGTAACGGATGCTCCGCGTCTCGATCAGTTCGATGAGGGGGGCTTATGACAAGACACCTCCTCTTAGCCTATTGCTTGCTTAGCTTTAATAGTGCTACATTAAGGGCTCAATCAATTTCGTCCACATGGCAGAAATCATCTGATAACGGAAGTTTTTTTGTTGTTGATCCTAGCCCCTATCTGTCGCGCAAACAAAAAAAACTGATCTACTCGGGTTTTCCTGCCTATAGTCTTATGTCTTTAATAGTAGATATTAGCAGCACCGAGCATATTGTGAAGCAATTTAGTTGTGCTATCGAGTATGATTTGTGGGAAGAACGCCTTACGCTATTGTATTCTTCTGAGCCCCCCCGGTATGCAATCAAGACTAGCCAAGATTATTTTGATCATTGTCTATCATTTAGTCTCAATAACAGCCCTCAGATCCGCACTCTCTTAAAAGGGCGATCACTCCTTAAGCTACGGGTTGTCTTCACGCAAATTTCTGGAAAAACCAACTCCCAGATAACTAGCTGGCTCGTGCAGCAGCAGTCTACAGTCATCAAAGGATTATTTTCTCACATGCTGGGTGAACTGAAACTCGAAGAAGCTCAGGAGTTTGAAGTGGTACTCCCCGAGCTGACACAGCCTCCTTCAGGAAAGTAAATTATGGCAAGCAATCTCAAATGGCGCCACATATCAGTGGTTAAGGCGGTAGGATTAGCTGTACTTATTATTGTATGTGGCTACGGGGCCAGCTTAACTGTAGTCGTGCAAGCTCTGCACTCCCTACGACCCTTGATTTATGACTATGAAATCGAGGACTCTCTCGAAAAAGACCTGTCGCGCATTAAAGAGCAAGACCGCCTTCAGAGACGTTTACTGTCTTACCTTCTGCGCGATGAGTTTGAGGGGCAAACGAAGATTTCGGTGGAACGGCTTAAGGCCTTTTTAGCCACTATTGATCTACCAGACTCGTCGTTACTGGGGATGATTTCACTCACCTCCGATCCTAAGGGTTCCCAGATACAATGGAACAGCCCTACGGAGCTACAAGTCCTCAATGTAAAAGCGGAACTCCCTTTGCATGCTGTAAAAATGCGATTTGATCATGTACGACTGCTCAAGCAGCGCTATCAGCTCATTCGTGGCACTTGGGATAATCAAATTGGCCCCACATTCATTGCAGTGCACCTAATCATTCTTGCTACAACATTTACCCTCTTAGGTGGCGCTTTATTTACTTTAGTACAGCGATATCAGAAACGAATAAAGCTGCTGCTTCAAGGTTTTGAAACCTGGTCGGCAAGCTCTCCTGGCTTTCGCTTTGACCCGGACCAGTTTAAAGACGAACTTTCCCTAATTTCCACGCAATTTAACACCATGGCAGACGAAGTGGAGGTCAATCGCAAGCGTACTTTGTATTTGGAAAAGATGGCTTCCTGGCAAACGATGGCACGCAAAATGGCTCATGAAATTAAAAATCCCTTAACCCCCATCAAAATGATGGTCTCCCATCTTGTACGTAAATATGACGGCAGTAGTGTCACCTATCAAAAAACCCTGGAAGACTCCCAACAAATTATTATTGAGGAAGTGAATAGTCTAAGACGCATGGTGGACTCCTTTTCAAAGTTTGCTCAGCTCCCGGAGCCCCATTTTGAAGACCACGATCTGTTACAGCTCTGCCAGCATGTAGCCGAAATGCAACAAGCCGCCTTTCCCCATCACAAAATCCAGTGTGAATCAAATCTAAGCTCTGCAATCGTACTTATAGACCCTCAGCTAATACGGCAGGTTATCGTCAATATCACTAAGAATGCCGCAGAAGCTTGTGATGATAGTCATATTACCATCCATATTTTCCAGTTCCCTAAACAATATCAGGTTGATATTGTCGATGACGGTCCAGGGATTCCCAAAGACATACTGCCCCGTATTTTTGAGGCTTACTTCACAACTAAGCACACAGGAAGCACTGCTGGCATGGGCTTAGGTCTTGCAATTTGTAAGAAAATTGTATTGGATCATGGGGGAGAGTTGGTGGTAGCAAGCCAACCAGGTGAAACACGATTTACCCTCACCATCCCCAAGCAAAATTTTTCAAATTACTGAAGTTTAGAGGAATTACCAATGGCTGATCAATCTGCTACAAAGTCCATTGCCGGAAGCCGTATTCTGGTCATTGATGACCATCGCAACATTCGCTTATCCCTAAAAATGACTCTGGAAGGTGAGGGAGCTAGGGTTACAGAGGCTGAAACCTATGCCCAAGCCCTCATCGCCCTTGGCAACCCTCGTAAGGGTCAGGAGCTTCCTTTCGATATCATCCTTCTGGATATTCGCCTACCCGATGGTAGCGGCATGGATGTATTACGACTGCTATCCCATCATCAGCATGCTTCCCAAGTCATCATGATCTCTGGTGAAGGAACTGTAAAAGAAGCTTTCGAAGCCACAAAGCTTGGGGCTTTCGATTACATTGAAAAGCCCTTTGTCCCCGAAAGAATTCTAGTCAGTATTGGCAGATGTTTAGATTTTAATAATATCCAATCAGCCAACCAAAAACTCCATCAACAGGTGCTCAAAGGACGCGAAATTTTAGGAAACACCCCAGCAGTAGTGGAGTTGCGAAATTTGATTTCCCGAGTAGCCCCCACTAATGGCCGCGTTCTCATCTTAGGGGAAAGTGGCACGGGGAAAGAGCTTATCGCGCGCAGCATCCATCGCGAGTCAAGCCGTAAGAGTAAGCCATTAGTAAAAGTCAACTGTGCTGCTATTCCTCATTCCCTAGTAGAAAGTGAGCTTTTTGGCCATGAAAAAGGTGCCTTTACCGGTGCGACAAAGTCTAGAAAAGGCCTCTTTGAGCAAGCCGATGGTGGCACTCTTTTCCTAGATGAAATTGGTGAATTAGATCTCAACATCCAAGCCAAACTGCTCCGGGTCCTACAAAGTGCTGACATCATCCCCGTAGGATCTGAGAAAACGATCAAGGTTGATGTTAGGTTGATTGCTGCGACCCATCGCGACCTGGAAGGGATGATCAGTAACGGAGAATTTAGGGAAGATTTATTCTATCGCCTGAATGTGGTGACTATACACTCTCCACCCCTAAGAGACCGTAAAGAAGACATCCCTGGATTAGCAGAGCGGTTTCTTGTAGATTCTTGTGAAGAACATTCGGTTGGCTCACGAGTCCTGAGCCCCCGTGCTATGGCTCAGCTTAGCGCTTATCATTGGCCTGGCAACATCCGCGAATTAAAAAATGTCATCGAAAGGGAAGTCATTTTAGCAGAGTCCCAGGAAATCGACTCCATTTCCAAGCTTCCCACTCCCCAGAATAAAAAGTCAGCGTCTCTAGCACCTCCCTCTGCTAATCACGCTGCTGATCAAAGGGAAGATCAGCAGTTTTCCTTTTCATCGCCTGTCGTTCCTTGGCAAGAGCTACATCATGCCATCGGGCGAAGCTATATTAAGTTTGTTTTACGTCAAGCCCAGGGTAATGTAAGCGAAGCAGCACGGACTCTATGCCTTGAAAGGGCCTACTTACATCGATTGATGAAAAAATTAGGTATCCAAAGAGGTATAGTCGTGACAGATTGACATTACAGTTAAATCATAGTATTGAGTTTTCTCCCAATTTGATTAATCGCTGCGCTTTTGTTGCGTACTATCGGAGTTGAAGCATGAATGAAATATATCTTTATACGGCTATAGCCATCGCCATAGTCACCACTTTGTACGCTTTTGCCACACGCAAACAGTTGGCTACGCAAAAAGCCTTAGCTGCAGAAGCAGCCGAAAAAGTAACCCGCCAAGAAAAGCGGTTACAAAAATTAGAAAGCAGCAACAATAGCCTGCAACAAAGCTTGGACCAGCTCCGTCAGAGTCAAAAAAATGTTGATAAAAGATTAGAGGAGACACGTAAAAAATTACATGAAAAGGATGCTGAAATCGTAGCTGCCGTAAAGGCAGGAGAAGAGAAATCGGCATCGACAAAACGCCAATTAGACCATATACAAGAGCATAGCCAGGCCCTGACTGAGCAGCTAGCTGCAGCGGTACGAGATAAAAAGGAACTGGGAGACGAATTAGAAAAGTTAAAAACAAATGCGAAGAAGATATCGGCTGAAGAACTAAAGGCTATAAAAGGCGAACAAGATAAGTCGCTAAAAATGATAAACCAGCTAAAAAAGGAGAAGAAGTCTCTTCATGCCGACAATGAAAAACTGCGTGAGATTCTTGGTAAAGTGAACCCCGGTGAACTAAAACGAATGAAAACAAGACTTTCACGTACCGAACAACTATACCGCAGCATGAAAGGCCTTCGAGAAATGGCCGAAGAGAGAAATCAGAATTGGGAAACAGCCCTGAGAATTCTAGCGACCCACATAACCGATGCGAATGATGCCGCCAGTTTGGGTACAGGTTCCCTCGTTGGTATGGCTCTAGAGCAAATCGGCGCACACCTAGTTCTTGATGAACATACAAGCTCAGAAGAACAACCTACCCAAGAAGAAAATAACTCACCAGCAGTTGAATTACAGCAGAAGAATACTGCTAGTGAAGGTGAATCAGAAGAAGACTCCATCGTCAACGACAATGCTGCAACAGAGAATTTAAACCCACTATGAACACCAAGATTTCCCTCACCCCTTATGGCTATCCTCGTGATGCCTGGGGGTTGCTATCCTCCCGTTTGACGGCAAAGCGGCGCCTTAAGATGAAAGAAGTTGCTGCCAAGCGCACCAATCGTATTCGCTTGCTCCTCCAAGATATTCATGACCCCCATAACATTTCGGCATGCTTAAGATCTGCGGAAGCTTTTGGGATATACAATGTTGATCAGGTCAATCTCTACCAAAAGTTCCGTAAACCCAGTAAGGTGTCGCGAGGTAGTTACCACTGGTTGAAGCTCCACCGCTATACGAATATTGCAAGCTATGTGGAACAGTTCAAAGCACAAGGTTTTCGTATTGCTGCTGGTTTTCCTTCAGCATCAATGGTTATGGATGACATCCCCATAACACAACCAGTCATCTTGCTTTTTGGCAACGAGCACCGTGGTGTCCATGGGGACTGGGAGAGTCATATCGACTATCGCTTTACTATACCGATGACAGGGATGGTTGAGAGCCTGAACATCTCCGTATCTACTGCTCTCGCCATGTATACCCTGTCCCAGAAAGCTCAAAAGACTCTGGCACCGGACCAATACTTTATCTCCCCTGAAGAGCAAGAAAATTTACTTTGCGATTGGATTTGCTCCCATTGTCGCCAGTATGAGCAGCAACTGGCTATCTTGCGGCGCTCGGCTCACACAAATTGAAGTGGCACATCCCCATTTGATTTGATAAACCCAACTAACAATTACAGTCGCGATCCTAGCCAAGGAATATTCATGCACAAACTTTTCACTATGGCGCTGATTTTAACTTTTCTTGGAACAAGCTGCTCCACAACTGAGATACCCTATGGTGTTCAGTCGGGTCAAATTGCATATATTCCTGCACGCATTGCCGTATGGCCTTGCACACCCTGGCCCTACCAGACCCGGTACTACAGACAAACCTTGACCAATGTTAGTACCACAGAACTCAGTACTATTTGCACAGCTCTGGATGCTTTTGTTATCAAAGGGTTTAAAAGCCAACCCTACATGAGGGGCCTGAGCCCTCAAGTGGTTAAAGGACTTTTAGATCGAGCGGGAGCGGCATCCATGCTCCAGGAGCTACCTGAGCAGTGGTCTTCCTCCCGATCTGCCAGCTGTGACTCCTGCAAAAACCCTGTAGACTTATATCATAATGTCATTTCTAATCTTGAAAGTTGGCAGCAATGGCTGAGTAAGCTAAGTCAACAGGTGTACAATGTAGACGCCCTCCTGGTCCCTTTTGTGATCTATGCCCGCCAGGGACGCATTGACGATCGCGGTGTAGCAAAAGCGTACTACCGGATTGGTGTCACTTTGCTGCTCATCGATACGACCAGTGGCCGCCTGATTTGGGCTGGAGGTCGCGATGCGGAGGTATTAAATCGCAACCTTGACAGTCGAGATCAGCTGCAGAACGTAAAGTTCCCAAAATTCGATCAGGTTAAGGAACGTTTACTCGTAAAAGACATATGGCGTGAATTTCCAGGCCGGCAAAACTTTTGATTTATAGGATGAAGGAGAGGAGTCTATGGATTTCAATGATAAGCGCGATGCCGCCTTTTCCCAATTGCGGGATATGCGTCTGCACGCATCTCTGGGAGGTGGTGAGAAGCGTATAGAATCTCAGCATAAAAGAGGCAAAATGACTGCAAGAGAGCGCATTCAGCTGCTTCTTGACTCAGGAAGCTTTACTGAGCTTGATGCCTTTGTCACCCATGACTGCCAGGACTTTGGCATGGAAGACAAGAAAATATTGGGTGATGGTGTTGTTACTGGATACGGTACCATCGATGGCAGACTGGTCTATATTTTCTCCCAAGACTTCACTGTTTTTGGTGGCAGCTTAAGCCTTTCCTTTGCGAAGAAAATATGTAAAGTCATGGACTTAGCTCTTCAGAATGGAGCTCCGGTTATAGGCCTTAACGACTCGGGAGGTGCACGCATCCAGGAAGGGGTTGCCAGCCTTGGCGGATATGCTGATATATTTCATCGCAATGTGATGTCCTCGGGAGTTATTCCACAGCTATCAGTGATACTAGGTCCCTGCGCAGGAGGTGCCGTATACTCTCCAGCCATGACCGACTTTGTTTTTATGGTGGATGACACCAGTCATATGTTTATTACCGGTCCGGAGGTTATTAAAACAGTAACAGGAGAAGAAGTTAGTTTTGAGGATCTCGGTGGTAGTAGAACCCATACTACAAAGAGTGGAGTTTGCGACCTACGGTTACCTGATGAGTCCTCAGCGATAGATGCCATCCGGCGATGGTTATCTTATATTCCTTCCAATAACCTGGAGCAAGCCCCGCCTCATAATCACGATGAAGAGGACCAAACGATCACCGCTAAGCAAGCACAGTTGCGTGACATCGTCCCCCCCAATCCCAACCACCCCTATGATATGAGTGAAGTCATTCGCACCATCTGCGACCCTGACAGCTTTTTCGAAATTAAAAGTGAATACGCACCTAATATTACAGTTGGGTTTGCGCGGCTTGCAGGGAGATCAGTTGGTATCATTGGTAATAACCCCAGCCATCTGGCAGGAGTTCTTGATATTGAGGCTTCAATCAAGGCCGCACGCTTTGTCCGTTTCTGTGATTGCTTTAATATCCCCTTAGTTACTTTTGTTGATGTTCCCGGATTCCTCCCCGGTACGGATCAGGAGCGTGGTGGCATTATTCGCCATGGCGCTAAGTTATTATATGCCTTTAGCGAGGCGACAGTTCCTAAATTTACAGTGATCACACGGAAGGCCTATGGTGGAGCCTACGATGTAATGAATTCCAAGCATATCGGTGCAGATCTTAACTTGGCTTGGCCTCAAGCTGAAATTGCTGTTATGGGTGCAGAAGGAGCCTGCAATATCATTTTCCGTAACGAGATTAAAAGCTCCCAAGACCCTGCGACTACCAGGCAAGACCTCACCAATTCCTATGCATCCAAATTTGCCACACCTTATGAGGCAGCGAGAAAGGGCTACATAGATGCGGTGATATACCCTGAGGAAACTCGGGAACAACTCATAAAAGGTCTTAAATCCTGTTGTTCTAAGCGCGAAGCTAGACCCAAAAGAAAGCATGGGAATATTCCCCTTTAGAGTAGGATTAACAGGTTTATCGACAGGGTCCGCCACAGGCGCGTCGTGTAAAGGTCGTTAAGCCGTTAAAAAAATCAGCCAATAAACTATTTGTGGGAGCCATACTTCTTTGAACATCTCCCACCTCTGGAATAGCCAGAACTCTGGAGTCATTATGCAGAAGAATAACACTTTCCGTAAAGTACTCGTCGCCAATCGAGGCGAAATTGCCGTGCGTATCATTCGTACCCTGCGTGAACTCAATATCGCTAGCATCGCCGTATATTCCGATGCTGACGCCAACAGTCTACATCGTAAATTAGCTGACCATGCGATTCGCTTACCGGGGCGGACATCAGCAGAAACTTACTTGAATATACCGACTCTCCTTGAAGCGATCAAAATGAGTGAGGCCGATGGTGTCCATCCAGGGTATGGCTTCTTGTCTGAGAGTGCAGAGTTTTGCCAGCAAGTCACCGCGTTGGGTTGCAAGTTTATTGGACCGAGCTCGGAAGCTATGAAGACCATGGGTAACAAAGTGGCTGCCAAGGACCTGATGTTGCAGCACCAGATTCCCACAGTACCTGGTAGCAAGGGGCAGGTCCACTCCTTGGAAGAACTCCGTGAGGTTGTAGCAGAAATTGGCTACCCCATTATCTTAAAAGCCGCTGCAGGTGGTGGAGGTCGTGGTATGCGTGAGGTATGGGACGATACGCAGCTCGGCGATGCCTTCACGGCCTGTTCTCGGGAAGCCCAGTCTTACTTTGGTGACCCAGCAGTTTTTGCCGAACGTTTTATTCAAAACCCCCGGCACATAGAAATACAGGTATTGTGCGACGGCAAGCAGGGAGTCCATCTTTTTGAAAGAGATTGCTCCATTCAACGTCGGCACCAAAAACTTATCGAGGAAGCCCCCTCATTGTATTTGAGCCCTGAAAACAGAGAAAGGTTAGGAACACTAGCTGTTACAGCTGCCCTTGCGGCGGGATATGAAGGGGTGGGCACTGTCGAATTCATCTGTGAATCCCCGGATAAATGCTACTTCATGGAAATGAATACCCGCATTCAGGTTGAGCACCCGGTTACGGAATTTATCACCGGAGTCGACCTCATCAGAGAGCAAGTTCTTGTTGCCATGGGCCAAAGCCTCAGCTTGCAGCAAGACGATATTATATTAAGAGGTTGGGCCTTTGAGGCCCGCATCAATGCTGAAGACCCAACCCAAGACTTTTTACCAAATCCCGGTCTCATCGACCGCCTCACCCTTCCCAACGGTCCCTTTACCAGGGTTGATACCCATATCTACGAGGGATACCTTATCCCTTCCGATTATGACTCGATGATTGCAAAAGTTATCGTCTGGGGAGCTACCAGGGATCAGGCCTTAGATCGTTTAAAAAGAGCACTTTCTGAATTAGAAATTGGTGGTGTTACCACCACAGCACGGTTTCACGAAGCTATCATAGATAATCCTAAGTTTAGATCGGGAGAGTTCGACACTGGATTTATCAGTAGTCAGATTACATCTCTTAAACAAGATATGTCGGCATACGATAGTGCAGGATTATCGAAAGCTTCATTAGTGGCAGCCGTACTAACGCAAAAACCAAGCCCATCTGAACATCAGGGTGAGCAAAATAGAAAATCCTGGACCAAGATCGCCATCCAAGAAGGCCAAAACCAATAGAGGGAAGCCATGCGCTGGGAAATCAAATTCGAGAAACAAGACGCTATAGTTGTTAAGCTACCAAACGACCTTGGTTATGATACATGGGTTCCTGTTGAAATCGGGGACTCATGCTTCGAACTGCAGTGGCACTCTATGTTCCAAAACTTTTTTCTGCGAGATGATAAGGGATTAGAACACTCTATAAAGGTTCGAAGTTCTGAGCTAAAACGCTTTCCTGGAGACAGCGAATATACTTGCCACTTAGAATTAGCGATGCCTGGAGCGCTTCTGATAAATCGACTGGAGGCCACCGTAGAACCCTACGTACCAGGGGGAGCTTTTCGAAAAAAAGAAGGAGAACAGGGTGGAGCTATCATGCGTTCTCCTATGGTTGGTAAGATCCTCCAGGTACTAGTGGCCGATGGCAATTATGTTACAAAAAACCAGGAACTCTGCATTATTGAAGCGATGAAAATGGAAAACAAGATCCTAGCCCCCGTCAATGGAGTAGTCGCGGCAACAAAAATCAAATTAGGAGATCATGTGGGAATCGGTGACCAACTTATGAAAATCGAAGCTCCCCCCGCTAAGGAATCATAGCCCCAACTGGGGGGCGAATAAAAAGACAACGCACCCTATGACAAGGAAGGGTGCGTTTAACCTAAACCTTTGCGTCACTTATTACTGGGCTGCCGGAGCAGGTTCCACAAACCCTGATGAACAAGAGTTCATAAAGAAGGGATCTGCAACCATACAGTCGGGAGTCGCCAGATGATCTCCCAATAGGGATGCGATCGAAGTTTCACCGTTCTTAAAGATGTTAACCACTTGACCGTAAAGCAGATTAAACTCCTGGCGCGTGATAGAGCCAGAATTGTTAAAAATGCTGACCCATGCCGACTTAAACGGTTCTGTATTAAGAATCAGAGTTAGAATCTCTTCTGAAACTCCTAGCTCTGCAAGAACATCCTTGCGAAACAGATTTTTATTATAATAACGATAAGACTGGTTCACCGGATCGGGATCTCCTTCCCGGATGCCCATTTTGAGCAAGGCTTCAAAGTAGATCTTATTGTCTTGATCCACAACAGCCTTCAGTTGGTCTTCCGATGCATAAATGCTAAGAACCTTATTTTTTTCTTCATTAGAGAAGTCTTGGGAAATAGTAACAAAGTCTTTTATATCGTCTTTCTTATATAAGATACCCTGTCCGTGACAGGACATGCACGACATTCCATTTAGAATTTGTTGAAAGAACTGGGTCGGACCATCCAGCTGGCGGACAATATTAGTCGGACCCTTGTGAATTTCCGCACCGGTCCCTACAGCTAGGTAATAGCCAAAAAGCCCATTGGGTAGCTGAAAAATCACTTCGCCACCATCCTGATCAAAGGCCTTGGCATCAAAACCCGAACCTAGTGGTCCTAGAGGGAAGTTGAAAACATTCTGGGTCCCATCATTATTGTCAGCAAAGTCATAGCTTACCCAGTAAGGAAGGTTGGCATTGGAAACATGTCGCTCCAAAACCCGATTCTGACTAGAAACACCTGAATTCCTGAAACCCGAACGGACAACCAGATTATTGTTAATGTTGGTCGCTAGATTTATACCCAGTTGCTGTTCCAACTCCTGCTGCGTATCGGGTAATTCTAATAGACGCTTATACAATACTGGCAATGTTGACGTTGCGTTAAACCAGTCTGTCCTAATAAGATAATTAGGGGTCTGAGTTTCAGCTATGGCAAATTGATGATCTTCGACCAAGCGCTGAGCATTGGGGTCATTTCCCACCAGTTCATACTCTACAGTGAACGGGTAAAAATCTGCCATGACTGCATCAAACAGTACCGGGTTAATCCCCAGATTCACCAAGTCAATTCTGAAGATGAGCTTACGTTCATCAATAGGTGTTGGCACTGTAATTAAGGGAGTTTTGGAAAGGGAATTCAAGGATTTACTCAGCCCTTTTACCATAAACTCCTTAGTTTTCCCGTTCATACCAGCATTATTGGGAATCTGTAGACTGAAATAGCGTTGGCTACGCCTTTGTGCTGGCAAGAATTGCTCAAGATCCTTACGGATGGTGGCCAACTGAGTAAAATCATCAAGTGGCTTAATTTCAACAGCCTCTATATTAGTAACCCAGTCTGAAAGTATACCTCGGTCTTCGTCAGAAAGTGCCTCGCTAGGAGGCATATTGCTTTGTGGAGCTAAGCGGTTGATGATTTCAGAACCTGCTGGGTTCCCTGGAACCAAGTACCGTCCACTTTTAATCATTTCATCAATGTCGAGAACCGTGCCAAAACCTCCTTGAGCATTGTCCAAGCTATGACAACTGGCACAATTTTGTTCAAGAATTGATAATGCCCGTGCTTCTAAAGGCACCTCATCTTTTTGAGGTGGTTCAAATGGGTCATCAGTTTTCGCAGGGCTTGGAATACTTGCCCGCTGTGTCGCAGGTGCTTTAAGGCTTTCTGATTGGACACATCCTATCAATCCAAGCAAAAACGCAAATAGCGTCAGCCTTGTGGTACCGACCATAGTATAATCCCTTAAACTGTGTTCGAACACTATTACATATGTATAATTCACATACTTCCTAGTGACCTCATTATCGGAAAATTGGTGCTTTTCCATAAGAAAATTAATAATATTTTAAAATTAGTCAGATCCTGCCGAGATTACTTATGTTTACTGGCCTCAGCTCTTAGCCCGGATCGGAAAAATTGAAAAATATGTAACAGTTTTAAGAAATTTTGAAAAAGCTGCGGGTGCCAGGGATGAAGACCTTACTAAACTGCAACGTACCAAGGTAGGTGAGGATTTCGGAAGGTGGCGTAACGCCGCAAATGAAGAATTTTTTGGATTCCGGTTATCACACGGTTATAACAGGTAAACACGCACCCTCTCTTTAGCAAAATCTAAGCTAAACTCGCATTTTACACTGATGAAATGCGGAAATGGATTTAGGCAATTCTTTCTGATTAGAGATCAAAAGTGTTCGGCTATAATGAAGTCCAGTATGAGGATGCCAAAAATTAGGAGTTTGCCAATGATGAGACAAATTCTGTACTGGAGTTTCATCTTGACATTGATGTTAGCTTGCCAGTCCGGCGGCGGAGGTAGTAGCGGCCTAGGTGGGGGAAAGCCCGGATCTCAGCCTGTTAACTCTAAGGAAGAACGAGCTTATAAGCGTGCCCTTCTCAAATGTTATAAAACAGGTGGCTCACGCATCGTTAAGATTGAGGGGAAATTGCGTTGTTACTAGAACTCAGCAGAACCCATGGAATTTTGTCGTAGTCTCCTACGCTCCTTTTTTGCCATACCTAGCTGTTGCGAACCTGTCAGCGCTATGTGTTAGTTTCCTTGAAAAATGCTTTCTTTCCATGCACTACAAGTATACTATGGCACGATTCCTGCTGCTTTTGATCTTTGTTGCCGTAGAACTTAGCCATAAAAAATAGTTTTGACGGACTAATGACCTATCAATGACAAGAAAATTTCCTTTAGAGGATGACAAATCTTGCCAATTCTGAACATTCAAGTATCATTTACAGGCATTTGAACAAGTGACGTATAGTCGCGCCTATATTGGCAAACAAGGAGAGAGAAACTTTGGAACAAACGCTATCCATCATCAAACCTGACGGTGTGGAAAGAAATCTAATTGGACAAATTATTAGCAAGTTTGAAGAAAGCAATTTGCGCATTGCGGCAATGAAGAAGGTTTTACTCAGCAAGGCCGAAGCAGAGGCTTTTTATGCCGTGCATAAAGAACGGCCTTTTTTTGGTGAGCTAGTGGAATTTATGACGCGCAGCCCCGTTGTCATTATGTGTCTGGAAGGTGAGCAAGCCGTCGCCAAGAATCGTGAAATCATGGGTGCCACAAATCCTGCTGAAGCAGCTACAGGAACCATCCGAAAGCTTTTCGCAAAATCGATTGGTGAAAATACCGTTCACGGTTCTGACTCCGAAGAAAATGCCAAACAAGAAGTTGCGTTCTTTTTCGCAACATCTGAGATTCACTAATCTAGGGACAAAGTCTGATGATCAACATCGTTAAAAAGATTGCCACCGAACTCGAATTAAAAGAATACCAAGTCAACAACTCCATCAACCTCCTTTTCGAAGAAGAGTGCACCATCCCATTTGTGTCACGCTATCGCAAGGAAATGACGGGAACTCTCGACGAAGTGCAACTTCGCAGTATTCGTGACCGATACACCTATCTTCAAGAGTTGGAAAATAACAAGGTTAAGTATCTAAAGGTTGTTGAAGAACACTGCCAAAAAAAGCCTGAGTTGCGCGCTAAACTCCCCGAGCTTAGGACCAAGTTTGCGGCTTGTGAGACCAAGCAGGAGTTGGAGGACTTGTACCTTCCATTCAAGCCCAAGCGCCGTACACGCGCTCAAGTGGCAAAAGAGAAAGGCCTAGAACCACTGCTGACTAAAATTCTGCAGGAGTGCTCTAGTATCACCAAACTCGACGATGTTGCCCAAGACTTTATTACTCCCGCAGACACCAAAATCGATCCAGCTCTCAAGGTTTTAAACACCACTGAAGCCTTGGCAGGAGCTGCAGATATTCTTGCTGAGCAGATCGCAGAGACAGCGGAGTACAGATCATTAGCAAGGACAATTAGCTTTGAAACGGGTCAATTGGTTTCAAAGTTAATAGAGGGTGCCGCACAAAAACTTTCTGAGAAGAAAGGGAAAAAAGTTGATGCCTCTAAGTACGAAAACTACTACGACTACGCAGAATCAATAAAAACAGCGGCGTCACACCGCGTCATGGCTGTAAGACGCGGTGAGGCGGAAAAGATTCTCAAAGTCAATATTGTTGTCGACTCCGACCGTATCGTAGGTGAACTAAAAAATATCGTCATCCCCCAAGATGCCACTGCCGCTGTGAAAGAATGGGAAGAAAAGATTATCGAAGATGCCTATAAAAGGCTCTTAAGCCCTGCGATGGAAACCGAAATCCGTTTGAACCTCAAGCAAAACGCTGAAATGGAAGCTATCCGTGTTTTCTCGGAAAACCTTGAAAACTTGCTATTACTCCCGCCCATTCCCAATAGGATCGTTCTTGGTGTAGACCCTGGGCTTAGGACCGGTTCCAAATTTGCTGTGGTTGATGAGACAGGTAAACTGCTTGATCATACGACCTTACACTTTGACCTAGGGGGAAAAGAAGGCGCTAAAACAGCTCAATCTAAAGCACAAATTTTGAAGCTGATAACAGAGAACCATGTGACCTGTGTCGCAATTGGTAACGGCACAGGAAGCCGCGAAGTGAATCGAGCTATAACTGATGTGATAAAAGAGAACTCGTTAAAAGACGTCAAAAGGCTGGTCGTTAACGAGGCGGGTGCTAGTGTATATTCCACAATGGACATCGCTCGCGAAGAATTTCCTGACCTTGACCCCACCATTCGCAGTGCCGTGAGTATTGCACGCCGGCTGCAGGACCCCTTAGCTGAATTAGTTAAAATTGACCCACGATCTATCGGTGTGGGACAGTACCAGCACGATGTAAATGTCACAAAGCTAAAGGGAAGTCTTGAAGAGGTTGTTGAAAGCTGTGTGAACAGAGTGGGTGTGAATGTCAATACTGCGTCTTATAAGTTACTGAGCTACGTTTCCGGGATTGGACCAGCCCTAGCAAAAAGTGTTGTTACTACCCGAGATAAAAATGGCAAATTTATGGACCGCAGTGCACTTTCTAACATATCAGGATTTGGACCAAAAGCATTTCAACAAGCCGCGGGCTTCTTAAGGGTGCCTGAATCGATCAATCCACTCGACAATTCGGCTGTCCACCCGGAGAGCTACGAAATCGTACAGCAGATTATCACTGACCAGAAAAAAGATATCAAAGAAATCGTCGGTAAAAAGGAAGTGGTAGAAGCTATTCCTATTGAGAAATACGTTAACAATAAAATAGGACTACCAACTCTCCAGGATATCGTCAAAGAGCTCATAAAACCGGGTCGTGACCCGCGGGATGAGGGTGCTCGCCTCATGTACTCCGATGATATTTGTGAGTTAGAGGACCTTACCGTAGGTATGACACTACCCGGCACAGTTACCAACGTCACAAACTTTGGAGCTTTTGTTGATATAGGTGTCCACCAGGATGGACTAGTCCACATCAGCGAGCTCTCCGATCAATTCGTCGATGACCCCTCTAAAGTAGTATCGGTAGGGGATGTTGTCCAAGTGCGCGTTATCGATGTGGATCTCACAAGAAGGCGTATCGGGCTCAGTAGAAAGCTCGGAACCCCCGCTGCAAAATCTAATCGACGCCATGATAAGCAGTCTAATGCAAATCTATCCAGTAACTCCCGTCGTGGTCCCTTGAAACCACGCGTGGGCTCTAACCGCAATAATAAGAAAGGGGCTAATCACCGGCGGCAGGAGAGTAATCAAAACTATACGATGGAAGACTTAATGGCTAAATTTAACCAAAGGAGATAATCCATGGCCTACCCAGTATGTTTGGGAGTGCTCGGAGGCTCTGGAGTTTATGAGATGGAAGGTGTTAAGCTGGTCAAAGAGCATCACATCTCAACTCCTTATGGTGATCCATCCGATGCCATTGTAGAAGTGGAACTGGCGGGACGTACTGCCTTTTTCTTGCCTAGGCATGGAAAAGGCCATCGACTGCTTCCTTCGGAAGTCAATTACTGTGCTAATATTTATGCACTTAAAAGCTTAGGAGTTAATTATCTGCTGGCAGTAAGTGCTGTTGGAATTATGCAGGATAGTATCCATCCAGGGGATATGGTCATACCCGATCAGATTTTTGACCGTACCAAGGGCGTCCGCCGCTCGACTTTTTTTGGTGAGGGCATTGTCGGGCATGTTGAATTTGCTGACCCTTTTGCCCCTGACATGATCAGCTACATTGAAACTGCAGCGCGGTCCCAAAGTGATCGCGTTCACGTGGGAGGCGCTTATGTTTGCATCGAAGGGCCACAGTTTTCCACGAGGGCAGAGTCCCGGCATTACCGAGCGACGCTGGAACCGAGCGTGATTGGTATGACCGGTCTACCCGAAGCCAAGTTAGCTCGTGAAGCAGAAATATGCTATGGCATGCTGGCTCTTGCTACAGACTACGACTGTTGGAACGAGAGTCAGGATGATGTCACGGTCGATGCTATCTTAGCTGTCTTGAAATCAAATAGCGAGAAAGCCAAGGCTATCATTAAGGAACTCATAACGAACCTTCCTGAAACATCCACTTCACCACTTCTTGATGCTGGTAAATATGCTGTTATTACGAGTCCTAACTTGATTCCTGAACAACGCAAAAAAGACCTAGATCTGATTTATGGCAAGTACTTTGGGCTCTAACAACTATCTATTAAGAGGGGAGCACCATGTCCCCATTTACTATGAAGACACAGACCTTTCTGGGTTTGTGTACCATGCCAATTATCTGAAGTATTTCGAGCGAGCCCGCGAGCATTTGATCGGGGTCAACTACCTAAAGTCACTCTGGGAAGAAGGAATCCATTTTGTCGTCGCAGAATCTAATCTAAGATATCTACGGCCTTTAAACCATGGGGATAACCTAGTCATCAAGACTGATATCGGCTTCAGTAGGTCGCCGATTTTATCTTGTAGTCAACAAGGCTTTCGCCTAGAAACTAATGGTGAAACTAGCATTGTGCGCGCTAGCATTACGGTGGCGACATTAAATAGGCTTAACCGGCCCATCCGCTTACCCCAGTACGTGGTAGACCACTTTTTAGTGCACCCCCAATGCATTCCAAATGAGGAGAACAATCATGGCAGATAATCCTGTAGGTATCAAGGGCTTCGACTTTATCGAGTTCAGTAGCCCAGAACCTGAAAAAATGCACAAGCTCTTTACTATTTTGGGGTTTTCTCGACTCAAGACCCACAAGTCTAAATCCATCGATTATTACAAACAAAACGACATCCATTTCTTTCTGAACACGGAACCGGACTCCTTTGCAAAAACTTTCACCGGCTCACACGGCCCCTGTGCTTGCTCCACAGGTTGGCGTGTAGAAAATGCCTCTGAAGCGCAAAGAATTGCCATTGAACGCGGGGCCAAGCTTGCCAACTGCGGTGACTATGTCAGTATCGATGGCAAGGCTATTCCAGCCATCTATGGAGTAGGCGGTAGTCTTATCTACTTTGTCGACCAGCGTATGGGTGAGACTCAGCTGGAAAATCTGGGATTTGAAGATTTGGACCAGCCCGATATCGTTGAGAGTAAGGGGTTTCATCTTATTGACCATCTGACTAATAACGTCTTTAAAGGTGAATTAGAGCCACTTGCCAATTTTTATAAAAACGTTTTCGGCTTTGAAGAAGTACGATTCTTCGATATTAAAGGTGAGGAAACGGGATTGCTATCTTATGCCCTTCGTTCCCCTTGCGGAAGCTTCTGTATACCAATCAATGAAGGTACAGAGGCAAAGTCGCAGATAAATGAATACTTAAGGGAATATAAAGGTCAGGGTATTCAACATATCGCATTGTTGACTCCTAATATCATGAAGGTGATGGAGTCGATAAACCCGAAAGACTTGAAGACCCTTGATATCGACGATGATTACTACGATGAAGTATTCCAGCGCTTACCTCAGGTAAAAGAAGACAAAACCAAAATTAAGAACTTTAACTTGCTTGTTGATGGCGATGAAAAAGGCTATCTTATTCAGATATTTACAGAAAATGTGATCGGCCCCATCTTTTTCGAATTTATTCAACGCAACAACCACTACGGTTTTGGTGAAGGGAACTTCGCAGCTTTATTCCGCGCCATTGAACGTGATCAAAAACGCCGTGGTGTGCTTTAATAAGCACCAACGTAGGTTTTCCGGAGGCTAAACAAGCCTCCGTGGGTTGTTAGAAAAGCAGGGCCCCTCACTGTTCCCTCTTTTGAAACTCATTGATAGTTCAAAACTAATTTCTACATTTCGGTTTTTTCCTTAACATCTCCTCACCTTCTCCCGATAACTCTCTCGCTTACATGGTGGAGAGGAAAATCATGACTCCAGAGCAGAATCAAGAATCTTCAGCTGCCAGGAAGATGATGTCAGGTGAGACTTTAGGAATGGCTTTATTCCTTGTGATAGTTTTTGGCAGCAGCCTGTTGACGAGTCCGCAAATGCTGGAGATCGCCGCAGTTACTATAGCTCTCAGTGGTATTTTTGCATTTTTAGTACTAAAAAAACATTACCTTAGCCATAGCATTATCAATCTGACTTGCTTACTGCCAGCACTTGCTATGATGCTCTACTTTGCCGTAAGCGGTTCTGCACTAGCAGATATTGGCTTAGTTTATACCACATTAGCAGGAATCAATACCTTGCTTTGCCTCAACTTTTGGATGCAAAGACCTCCTGCTGGCGGTTTTCACTTTAATACTCTCGGTGCTTTTGTCATCGTTGCTGCCACTTTAGTAAGTTTAAATTTGGCTATCAGCGAAGGAAATCTTTCGCTTCCTATGCTCCAAGGTATACTTGCCGCTTCTACAATGGCTCTCTTAGCTCACTTTGGAGGCTTACTGACAAAAAAGTTTCGCGATGGTATTCGTCAAAAACCTCAGTTTCTCTTACTTTCTTTACCTAATATCTTCCTTAGCTTTGTAGGCTTAGTGTTTCCCAACCTGACTTTACCTGTATTATTCACCATAGCAGCAATATTTGGAATACTGGCCTATCATGAACTATCTAAGCAAACGGATACTATACATAGCCAAATACAAAGTAAGAATCAGTATACCAATAACAATAGCTTGCCCATTGAGCAGTTCGACTATCAACTGCGCACTAGCCTTGACATAATTATAAATCGGAGCGAGAATTTTCTTGAGTCTTCTGGCCAAAGCCCCCACTTCCTAAACGACATCGTTTCAGAATCAAAAAGGATTGTCGAGCATTGGCAAGTAGTGTTTGCCACTCACCAGTTGTTAGCAAGTAGCAACCAGAAAAAAACCGAATTTACTCCCAGGGATCTGATTACTATAGTTACAAAGCTTCATCCCTCACCTTCAGGTCGGCTAGAAGCGATTGTTCCTAACACATTTCCCAAAATAAATTCAAACCCTTATACCTTAGCATTTGTCATCCATTCCCTCATCGATAAGGTTGAATTTACCAAGGTTACCTTTAAGTTCCATTTTTACAACACTATCTCAAATGGTATGAGATTTGCTAACATTGATATCAGAGGCTTTACAAACGACCTTAAAATTTTAGATCGTCCCAATAGTTTTCGCCCCCAGAAAAAATCCATGTACACAGTACAAGAAGATATTTGTCAAAAATTAGGAGGAGGCTTCATCGATAAAAGTCTGAGAGCTTCTGTACCTTTCTATACCATTTACCTCCCTTTACAAGACGAGGCACCAGAAAAAAACGCTGGCAAGATTATTCACAAAGCCATGGGCCGTCGCGTTCTCATTGTCGATGATGACCCTGATATAGTTGACATTCTTACAGATTATATACAGGGACATGGTATTGAAGCTATAAAATCCATAGCAGGACGGGATGCCCTGGAAAAATTCCATGCGGAACAACCCTTTTGCGTTATCACTGATATAGTAATGCCTGAATTTAATGGGATGGACCTCATTAAGTCGATCCGGGAGCAATCGCCCCTCTCTACCATCATCGGCATTAGTGGTGTAGAAGGGAGAGATTTTGCCGAAGAAGCCAAGCAACTGGGAGCAAATCATTTTTACATGAAGCCTCCCAACCTCGAGACTATTCTTGCCAATATTCAAGAAGCCACTCAAGCGATGAACTGCAACAAGCCAAATACTCTAAGGGCAGGTAATCGGGATTGAGAAAAGTTTAACTAAAGCATATTGATCCAGTTTTATCCTAAAACCCTTCCTCAGAAATTCACACTATTGAGTGAGGAAGGTGTCAATACTACAGAACTAAGAATTTAATGACTCTTGAACAAAGTCCTCAAGTTTTTCCAAACCTTTAAAGCCAGTATACATTCCTTTTTTCTGCTGATCAGCAAAAATAAAGAATAAGGGAAGAACGTTAGAGTTAGCCAAATCAAGCATTTCCGGATAATCATCAACATTGATTTTAACAAACTTCAGTTGATGAATATTGTTTTTTTCCATTCTATCAGTAGCTGAATTTGACAGCTTGCAAATACCGCATCCCCGCTTCCAAAGTTTTAAAAAGATTTTTTCCCCATTATCAAGACTTGTTTTCAGTTGTACTGGTGTATAGGCTTCCATGATGTACCTCTCAATAAATCAGCTGTGAACTTTACTTCCATACGACTCATTATTTTACCGGTAATACCTGAGCATACCGTTGACAAGATAGTCCTTGTTCTAATCGATTCGCAATTTTTTTCAACTCCTGCCGTTGCTGCGACGGCAGGGGACAAATGATTTGAAACTTACTACACGAATGCAAGTAATCAAGACGATATGTCAATAATTTACTGTCGGCAACGGGAAGTTTCTTGAGTTGGAATACATTCTTAATCTCAGCTTCAAATAATCGCAGTTTGCTCTTGGTTTTAACCAATCGTTTCCTCTCTAACGCCACAGTGGCTTCCCCTTGATCCTGCTCCGCCTTTAACACACGCAACCGATGCTCTAACCCTACGACACGTTCCTCAAGTAGCCGATCAAACTGTCCCGCAGCAAGCCGCTCCATTTTTGATAGCTCATTTTTTGTGGTTTTGATCACCTTTGCTAGTTTTTTAAGTTTCTGACTCCAAACTTGAACGCTCGCTTCGCTATTTTGGATCTGATGATATAGGTTAATATAATATCCCGAAGCTTCTATACGACAAATTTCCCTTATATTTTGCCCATATTCACTCGAAAAAAGCTCTGTGGATAAAAGTACTAGCATACTTAAAAAAAATATCCTCATTTAGGAATCCCTAACAGTTTTAACCATGTTTTTTTCTTCAAAGTATTCTACCATCCTCCAAGAATGCTAGAACTAAAGCAAGATAAAGCTTACTGAGAGGAGACATCCGAGATGAAGGCAAAACAAAATTACTACAGCGACAATAATGATATAGAACTCCAACTACAATCTGAAGGAAAGCTAAATCAACTTTTCGAGCTGCTTTCTAACCAAGAAAAAGAAACTCTTGGCATTAGCTCTGCAGAGGAATTCTCTACCATGTGGTCCCAAATGTTGGAGTCAGTAGGTGAATATGCCGGTTCGCAACTGGCCCCAAATGCAGCCCAAGTGGAAAAGGAAGATATCAAGCTCGAAGATGGTAAAGTCATACTGCCACCCACAATCACGCAAAACATCCAAACCTTTATCGAAATGGGAGGCAATGCTCTTTCTGTACCTTTCGATTTTGGTGGCATGAACGCCCCCGTTCTGGTTGAACTGGCTGGTAGTGAGATGGTAGCCAGAGCCTGTCCTTCCACCCTACTCAATATTGGTTGGTACAGTCATATCGCCAATATTATCTATATGTTTGGCAGCGAAGATGTAAGAAATATGTTCATCCCTCCCATAGTCAGTGGTGAAATGTCAGGCTCTATGGCCCTTACCGAGCCAGATGTCGGCTCTGATCTTGCTAATATGAGAACCTATGCCGAATCCAATGAGGATGGCACTTGGAGTATTACCGGAGCAAAGCAATTTATCAGTAACGGTGGGGGCGGCATTAGTCTCGTCCTGGCTCAAAATAAAAAGGGAGCTAACAGTCTTAAAACTATCAGTCTATTTGTCGTACCTCAATTCATCGATGATAAGCAAAACTACTTAGTCACAAAAATCGAGGAAAAGCCAGGGCTGCATGGTTCTGCTACCTGTGCCATGCAGTTCGAAAAATCTAAGGGATGGCTGCTAGGGAAGGACGGTGAGGGCTTTATTTATATGCTCCATCTGATGAATGAAGCCCGTCTCGCTGTAGGATTTCAAGGTCTTGGCTTAATGGAAGCTTGCATACGCCTTTCAGAAGAATATGCGAGCCAAAGGCAAGCATGGGGCAAACCGATCGCCCAACATGAAATGATCTGTGAAAAATTGATGGATATGCGTGCTGAATCTAGTGTTTTCCGTGGATTACTTTACAAAGGTGCCCATTATGCTTCCATGATTACCATGATAGAGCAACGTCTTAAGGATAAGGCACTAGGGGATGAAAAAACGGAGATCCTTGAGAAAGATCTGCGACGATATAGAAGAAAACTCCGTGAATGGACTCCTTTGCTGAAATGGTGGGCTGGTGAAAGGTCTTACGAATTTGCAAGAAATAGTGTTCAAATCCATGGCGGTTACGGCTTTACCAAGGAATACCAAGCTGAATGGTGGGTTCGCGAAAGCTTGATCATTAGCATTTATGAAGGGACATCTGAAATCCAAGCTTTGATGTGCATCAAGGATACTATGAAAGATGTCATTAGAAATCCTGGTAAGTTTGTTGAGATACTATTTGCGACAAGAATGAAATCCATTGCCGAGCTTGACCCTCTAAAGCGCAAGTATTACAAAATCAAGCTTACATACCTTAATAGTATTGTGACACTTATCATCAAGCTTGTTAAAAAGAATGTTCGCTCCAATATCAAATCTGAGAAAAAATCTGATGTCTTAAACCTCATCAAGAGCCTGAAGGTCATTTTAACAAATTTTGAAAATATCTCTCCTGCTTATCTCAACGCCTCCCGTATTTGTGAAATGAAGTCAATAACAGCTTTATCACGCAGCGCTTTGGAAGATATGAATATCAGTGAAAAGCATAAGGAATACGCATCAAGGTTTATCAATCGGTTCTACCCTTCCATTCTGAAGATTAGAGCCGAGCTGGAATGGGATGATGAGCAAGTTACTAAGGCTTGTAATCCCAAAGACTTAAGTGTGGCTAATGGGTAAAACTAAAAAAGAGAGCTGAGAGCTCTCTTTTTTGCTAATCTTTCATGGGCTGCTGGTCCTCTGTTACTTCCCTACTATTTTGAATTCATCGATAAGCCACCCATCTAGGACCACAGAGTAATCTGAGGTAAAACGGAACCTGAGCTTAAAGCTACTGGAGCTGCTTGTGACGCTTGCCAAAGATATTTTTAGATTATGCCACCCTGCACTACCCGTTAAAGTTTGTAAGGTTTCCCAGGAGCCACCATCCACTGATATCTCAACATAGCCATTGTCATAACCTTGTTCGATCTCATATTTGGTTTTCATAATGAGGAACAAATCATCTCTGCTAGGATATGACTGGCTAACAGCAGAGATTGACTGATTATTTTCATAAGATCCCCCAGGACTATCGGAAACATAATCGTTACCATCGATCGTCTCAATACCCCAGGGAGCTTCAATTTCTGTAAATGTATCCAAAGAGCCTGTATTAATTTCATAATAGCTTGGAAACGGAAGAGTAAAAGGCACCGTGGCTGAAACAGCGCTGCGATTACCAACATTATCAACAGCCTTTAAGGCGATATAGCCATTAAATCCTACTTCCAAGTTATTGATACTGGCTTCAAACTTATCTGTACCCTGAACTAGGCTTTGCAGTTCAAAGACCTCGGCAGAAGCCCAGTTATCTTCAGTAATGGGTTCAGCGCTTATGCGCGCCTGATAATAGGCAGCATCACCCTCATACAAGTCGTCTCCCGAAGGGTGCCAGGAGATTTTAATAGATTCAAGATCAGTCATGTCGATGGAAACTGACTCAGGAACTGCGGGAGCAACTTCGTCCGTCTCCAGAGAAGAACTGGCGCTTATGCGGCCATAATTGACTTTTTTAGTCAAACTGGATAGTGGAACTGATGCGGACAAAATGCGAGCTTTAACTTGTAAGTGATCCCAATCCTTAAAGACCGATTTTACTAAAGCAGCCAGGCCAGACACATGAGGTGTCGCCATTGATGTGCCACTTTTATAATCGTAGCCACCAGGAATCGTAGAGTAAATAGAACTTCCTGGGGCTGCAATATCAACAGCCTTTGCTCCATAATTAGAAAAGGAGGATAGCTGATCGTTGTTATCAGTGGAAGCCACTGCGATGATATTTTCGAGTTCATAGGCTGCGGGATAAAATGGCGAATTATCAATATCGATAGCGCTATTCCCCGCTGCCGCAATGAATAATATTCCTGCTCTATCAGCGTTTTCAATAGCTGACCTTATAAGGTCCGAGGCAGCACCGCCCCCCCAGCTATTATTTGTCAGATCGACACCGATGGTTGTCGCGTAATTAATGGCTTCCACAAGGGCATCAGTTGTGGTCTGACCATCCCCTGAAAATACTTTTAAGCCAACCAAAGAAACCTGCCAATTGACTCCTACAACCCCAACACCATTATCACCAACTGCGCCTATGGTACCAGCACAATGCGATCCATGGGAATGATCATCCATGGGATCATTATCCCCATTGATGAAATCCCAACCGCGAAAATCGTCAATATAACCATTACCATCATCGTCAAGCCCATTGCTTCTTTTATCGTTGCCATTCGCGTCTAAACCATTTTCTCCAGGGTTTGTCCAATAATTGGCGGCAAGGTCGGGATGGGTATAGTCGATGCCCGTATCGATAACCCCCACCAAAATATCACGACTCCCTGTTGAAATATCCCAGGCTCTTACAGCATCGATATCCTTGCCAAAATTACTTGAGTTTTTTAGACCATAGAGCTTTTCAAATTCAGGGTCATTAGGTACGGTGTCCGTCAACCGATAAATAGCATTTGCTTCCACCGTCTCAACATTTGCCAACGAGCTTAGATATTCTGCAATTTTTTTTAAGTTCTTTACCTCAGCTTGGTCTCCTTTAAAGGAAATCACAGCCATTTTCGATCGGGAAGCTTTTGTGATAAATTGTACAGGCTCCGATAAAGTCTTTTTGACATAATTTTGCCACTCTTTTGGAATTTCACCCTTAAACTTTACTATCAGTTCTCCTGGTATATGTTCATGATCAAGATTGAAATTGACTGGTGATTTTGCGTACAGTTGGAGCCCCATGAGACCCGCAGATACTGTACAAGCAATTTTCAAAAAACTCATAGAATCCTCATAAGTTCGGTAAATACCCTTCAGCCTATAAAAAGCCGAGCCTGCTTAATCCATGCAATTGTGGAATAAACGACCGCTAGATCGTATTCCATTTGCGTTAAAAATTGTAAGTACTAAGGCACTATAGAGTTTCATGGCAGGGCATGTAAAATACTTATTACTTTACATTCTTACAATTAATTTCACTATATATAGGAAAACCACCCCTTTGAAGGGGAGTTAGAATGAAATTGATAGGGATATAGGACAGTGATCGGAGCCATAAACATCTGCAAGAATTGCTGCATCGCTCAAGCTCTGTGCTAATCGTTCTGAAACGCAAAAGTAATCAATACGCCACCCTACATTGCGCTCCCTGGCACGAGTACGATAGCTCCACCAGGAATACTGGTGAGGTTCTTGATTAAACTTTCTAAAAGTATCTATAAAACCTGCATCGAGCAGCTTACTAAAACTCATCCTTTCTTGCGGGGTAAAACCAGCGGTTTTTACATTTGCGGCTGGATGCGCTATATCAATCTCTTTATGAGCTACATTTAAATCTCCGCAAAAAATAACCGGTTTCGTCTTATCAAGCTCAACCACATGATTACGAAACGCGAGATCCCATTCATTTACCCGATAGTCAAGGCGTCTCAACGCATTCTGCGAATTAGGGGTGTAAACGGTAACCAAAAAGTACTGGTCAAACTCAATGGTAATGACCCGACCCTCGTTATCGTGCTCGGGAAGTCCCATTCCGTAACTGACACTGAGAGGCTTAATCTTTGTAAATATAGCTGTTCCGCTATAGCCTTTTTTTTCAGCGCTGTTCCAATAGATTTCGTAGCCATCAAGCTCAAGTTCGACTTGATCCTGATTTGCTTTCACCTCCTGCAAGCAAAGAATATCAGGATTTTCCTTAGCCACAAAATCCATAAACCCTTTGCCAAGAACGGCGCGAATACCATTAACATTCCATGAAACTAATTTATACATCAACTTCTACCCCAACATTTTAACTACTTCAGCAAAACTCGATGCCAATGCCTGATCAACTCCCTCCAGCAAAGTTCCACCAGCCTGAGCCAGATCCGGTTTTCCTCCACCACGGCCATTGATCATAGGACTTAGCCTTTTAATGAGTTCTCCTGCCTTGAAAGATGATGGTGCTTGTTTACCTTTCGCTGCCAAAAGCAGTGCTTTACCTGTGGTATTTTGTTTCATACCTAGCAGCAAAATGAGGTTCGCTTCTTTTTGCGTCAAGCGCTCCGCAATCTCTCTTAACGTTTTTACTCCTTGCTCATCTTCGGGACATAGGAAATTCAGTATTTTGGTATCACCGGACTGCTGTGCATCCTTAAGGACGGTATCTAACTGCCCCATAATTTCTTTCGCCCGGAAGCTTTCCAGCTGTTTCCTTAGTTCTTTCTCGGCAGCTGTAGCCTTCTCGAAGCGTTGCGTCAACTCTTCTAAGTTGGCTAATTTGTAATTTTCCTTAATGGTTCTCACAGTTACGTCCTGCGTTGCCAGATACTGGAATGCTTTTTCAGATGTATAAGCTGTAATCCTACGCACCCCAGCTGCAATACTGGCTTCTGAAATAATTTTAAAGAGATTGATTTCAGCTGCGAACTCTACATGGCAGCCTCCACAAAGCTCAATACTAAAATCTCCGACACTGACGACCCGGACCCTATCGCCATATTTTTCTCCAAAAAAAGCAATAGCTCCTGCAGCTACGGCATCGTCCTTAGACATAAGCCTATTTTGAACCCTAGAATTCTGCCAAATCTTTTGGTTGATCAGAGATTCTATCTCAGCTAGCTCTTGCGCAGTGAGGGCTTGAAAGTGGGAAAAATCGAACCTTAGCATCTCATCGTTTACCAGTGAACCTGCCTGTTTAACGTGATCTCCTAAAGTTTTCCGTAGCGCCCAATGCAGCATATGAGTAGCCGTATGATTGCGAGCTGTTAACTGACGCCGGTAGCGATCGGTCTCTTGCATGTAGGTTTGACCTACACGAACAGTACCATGATCAATCTTAGCTTTGACAACAATCAGATCGGGGATAGGTTTCTGCACATCAATAACGGAGGCAGCAAAATTTTCACCCACAATTCTTCCGCGATCACCAACCTGGCCACCACCTTCAGGGTAAAATGGTGTCTTTTCAAAGACTAATTCTATGGGCTGCTGAGCTTCAGCGGTAAAATCCACAGCAGTTTTCTCATCGTCACCCTGGAAAATAGCGAGACACTTTGATTTCAAGCTCAGATTTTCATAACCCACAAACTCTGGAGTGCTGCCCAGACCTTCTTTAATCGTATGATAGATTTCCTGAGTTTGCTGGCCACCGGCCCCTTTCCAATTCTTGCGCGATTGTTCTTTCTGTCGTGCCATAGCCTTCTCAAACCCAAGCTCATCCACCGTAAAACCTCGTTCCTGGCAGATAATTCTGGTGAGATCCACAGGGAATCCAAATGTATCATAAAGCTTAAAGGCTGTTTCACCACTTAAATCCCCCTTACCTGAAAGAGTAGCTAACTCTTCGTCCAAGAGGCTAAGCCCGCGCTCGAGAGTTTTAAAAAATTGACTCTCTTCCGCGGCAACGGCTTTTTCAATAAGCTTGGCCTGATTTTTTAGACTGGGATATGCTTCAGCCATCTGATCGACAACCTTAGCACAGACTTTATATAAGAATGGTTCTGCAAAACCGATGTTGCGACCATAACGCACAGCCCGGCGGATAATTCTACGGAGTACATAGCCCCGGCCTTCATTCGAAGGGATAACCCCATCGCTGATAAGAAAAGTGGCAGCGCGAGCGTGATCGGCTATCACGCGGTAGCTGAAGGCTCCTGGGGACTTGGCATCATAGGGGGCTCCTGCAAGATCGGCAGTAAAGTGTAAAATGTCCACAAAAGAATCAATCTCATAATTTGTTTGAGTCTTTTGTAATATCCCAGCAATACGCTCTAAGCCCATGCCCGTATCAACTGATGGTTTCGGTAATGGGGTTAAATTGCCACTCTGATCCCGTTCGTATTGCATGAATACAAGGTTCCAAAACTCCATAAAGCGATCGCACTCACATTGGCCAATGCCACAATTGCTACCACAACTAAACTCTTCTCCCCTGTCGACAAATATCTCACTGCAAGGCCCGCATGGCCCCACATCCCCCATGGCCCAAAAATTATCTTCATCAAGGGGGATAACTTTCTCTTTGGGAAAACCTATTTTTTCAACCCAAATCTGTGCGGCTTCATCATCGGAGTTATGGACGGTTACATAAATCACTTCAGGATCTAATTTAAGATGATTGATGATAAAGTCCCAGGCATAGCGAATAGCATCGTATTTAAAGTAATCACCAAAAGAAAAGTTACCCAGCATTTCAAAAAAAGTATGGTGCCGCGCTGTATGCCCGACATTCTCAAGATCGTTATGTTTACCTCCAGCGCGGACACATTTCTGGCAGGAAGTTGCCCTCTTATAAGAACGGGTTTCTTTGCCCGTAAAAATATCTTTAAATTGATTCATCCCCGCATTGGCAAATAGTAATGTAGGATCATTTTGCGGAACCAAAGAGGAACTCTCAACGACTTCATGACCATTATTCTTAAAATACTCTAAAAAACTTTTCCTAATATCTGATACTTTCATAATCAAACTCATAACACTGCTAGTTAATAAGACTTAACAAGTTCCCTAAGACATTGGACAGCTTGCCCACTCCCCCCCACTTCGCGCAGGGCACCCACTGCATTGTCATTCCACGAGTATATATCGAAATGGGCAAAAACAGTGGGATCAACAAAACTGTGGAGGAACAATGCCGCTGTAATAGCTCCTCCAAATGAACCTGTAGCACAGTGGTTAATATCGGCAAATTGGGTTTTCAGCAAGCTAGTATAACCATCAAAAAGGGGAACCTCCCACATCAAGTCCCCTGATTTCTGGCTTGCTTGTGCTATTTTTTCCGACAAGTCATCGTCGCTAGCAAAATATCCCCCCATACCAACCCCCAGACCAACTTTCATCGCCCCGGTTAAAGTTGCCACACTAATAATAGCACGTGCTCTCTCGTCTCCTGCCTGCTCTTTTGCCAGTGCCAGTGCATCAGCTAGTACGAGTCGACCCTCAGCATCGGTATTATGAATCTCAACCGTTTTACCACTGCGTGATGTGATCACATCGCTTGGTCTGAATGAGTTACTTGAAATGGCGTTTTCAGCAAGGGCCAGATACAAATCCATAGGCTTTTGGATACCATCTTGAATCAAGGAGTAGAATGCTCCCACGATGGCAGCAGATCCTCCCATGTCTTTTTTCATCAACCTCATATTAGATGCAGGTTTAAGGTCGAGCCCCCCTGAATCAAAGGTGATCCCCTTACCAACGAGGACGATGGGAGCCTTTTTATCGTTTTCACCTCCCGGCCTATAGCATATTTTGACGAGACGGGGCTGGTGGGCGGAAGCCCCTCCGACCGCAAGCATTAAATTCATATTTTCTGTCGCCAGCTTCGCTTCATCCCATATTTCGACCGAGATACCGGGGGTGTTTTCAAATAGTCCTTTAATTGCAGTAGCATAGGAATCAGGATACAAAACATTGGGCGGCAAATTTACCAAATGCCTCGCTAAGTTCGTTCCTGTAGCAATAGCGATAGCCTCATCCAGGCATTCCTGGGTGACTCCCTCAAGGTGAAGCTTTAAAGCAGGCATTTCACCGGAGCTCGCTCCATTAAAGGTATAAGCAGCCAGCTCCATGCCAACCAAGGTACCTAACATCACTGCCGCTGCATCCTCACGAAAATGCACGGAAATAGCATCCAATTGACTGTTTAAAAGCTTCTCCATAGCCTCGCCCGCCAGATCACGGCTCATCGCATAATAACTGGGAGCGAGTTTTCCACGATTTCTTTGCATAACTTTTTTATCAGGGAATAGGAGCTGCATGATCCAGATAGGGCCCTTTTGACCTGAAAACTCAAGGATTGGCTCAGTGGGATCATATGATTTGAGTTGCCAAGCATGAAGCTCCCCCTCCAAATCACTGAGGACTTGCTCCCTTTGAGATGTCGATGTGATTACATAGAGGCGACCATCGCTATTTACCTGGCCAGCAAAGGACGCATGCTCTGCAAGAAACCCTCTTATTACAGTCGACAATAAGTCTTTTCGGTTATTACCTGTTCCTCTACTGGTCGATATGGACATCTATCACCCCCGTGGCTGCATATTTTCATTAGATTACAAAGAACCATCCAAGATTACTGGAGACTAGACCAGTGCCTGGGGAAAGACAAGTAGGTGGAACAATCAGTTTATTACTTCTAAGAAAGGAATAATTCCGATGTTGTGCTCTTATCTGCTGATTCATAAAATAAATACAGACACATACAGTTATTGATCGTTTCTGCGATAATGACTGGAAATTTTAAGTTAGATGGTTATATTAATATGTCCACAAACAGTGGACCGAAGAAAAGACATGGGAAATAAAACCATCCCGGGAGAAAAAGGATGCCAAAAGTAGAAATAACAACTGATGATCTTACCTTAGAGGTAGAAGATGGCTACGCTCTGATAGATATGTGCGAAGATCATGATACGTCTATTCTATTCGGCTGCCGCGATGGTGCCTGCGGCGCTTGTATGGTCAAAGTCCTCAAAGGTGCTGATAAGCTCAGCCCCATGCAAGATGATGAAAAAGACTTTCTTGAGACTATGGCAGCCGAACCTGATGAACGTCTTGCCTGCCAATGTAAAGTATATGGCGATGTAACCCTTGAAGTCTCCGAATAGAAAAAAAACGGTAAAAAAAGATTTTACTCCCCCAGGACGAGCTTTTTCATTAAAAAGACGGCAGGCTATGGCTGAGTCTGCTATCTTGCGGCTGAAAAAGCAGATGCCAGAGCCAAGGTGTGAACTTTACTACCTGACACCTTTCCAGTTGCTGGTTTCTGTTGTCCTGTCAGCGCAAACCACGGATAAGATGGTTAATCGTGTCATGACGCCGCTATACGATGACGGTTTTACTGTGGACACTGTTTTAAAAATGGGAGTCACAAAATTCCGTGAAGAAATCCGCACGATAGGTTTAGCCCCCACGAAAGCGAAAAATGTCTTGGGACTCAGTAAAATCCTTCAGGAACAATACGCAGGTCGTGTCCCCCATACACGCCAAGAGCTGGAAGCTTTACCTGGCGTCGGAAGAAAAACCGCTAATGTGATTCTAGGAGAGCTATTCCAGCAACCAACCCTAGCTGTCGATACCCATGTATACCGGGTGACCATGAGGCTGGGCCTGCACCGCGAATCATCAGTAAACAAAGCGGAAGATCAACTTCTTCAGGTTGTTGACCCTCAGTATCTCCCTGCAGCACATCATTGGTTCATACTCCTGGGACGTTACACCTGTAAAGCCATCAATCCTTTATGTTCCACATGTAAATTGATCGATATCTGCCCTAGCTATTCAACACTGGCTAACAAACCTTGAATCTCACTAATATTGTTAATCTTCTGACTACGACGATACTTTCGCACGGCTACTTCTCTTAGATAACTAAGGTGGAAGGATAAGTACTGTGGTTAGACTCTGTTACTAAGCTTCCATGGACCCTTAGGTTTTACAAGAAAGTCTAGACCCCATGATCGCATCTCTTGAAATAAAGCTGTAAGTGGTAAGCCTATGATCGTACTGCTTTCTCCTACGACCTTCGCAAAAAGGTGGACGCCACGATTTTCAAATTGGTAGCAACCCGCACAACCCCGCCATTCTTCAGTTTCAATATAAGCCTTTATTTGCATGAGTGTTAATGGTCTCATCTGCATAGTAGCTGTCTCTGTTCTGGTGATCAGAGTCCTCTTGAGCTCGCCATTTTTGCAGTAAATAAGGGAAAAGGCACTATGGAGATAGTGAGTTTTACCAGAAAAAAGCCGTAGTCTTTCGACAGCTGCTGCTGCAGTTAGAACTTTCCCATAAGATACTCCCTCCTCACATTCCAGGGTCTGATCAGCAGCGATAATGAGACTGTCCTCCGGCGCGGGAACACCCTGTCCTTTGTATTCAGCGCGGGCTTCTGCTAGCTTCCGGGGCGCTAGTTTACGTACCTGCATCTCACTATTTTGACTGCCAAGCTGCCGAAAGTTAATTATGCCCGCTTGACGCAATAATTGGGCTCGAAAGGGAGAAGTGGAACCTAAAATCAATTGATTGATCTTCATGAATGCCTCCTCTAGAATGGGGCTCTTTTTGGGCAAATCGCGCAGTGAGACTTACATGCCAAAAAAACCAGATCAAAGGTTTATACCACCAGAGTTTCTAACCATAGGTAAGGATACGCATAGCATCACTTCCAAGAGTGCACAACGCTTCAATGTTCCAGTGGAAACCTTTGTCAATTGGCGCTGGCAAATGAAGCATCAAGTCGAAAAAAACCAACAAGCCGCTGCCGTACTTACCCTAAAAAACCAAGAAAGTCATGGTTTTAGTAAGCTTAAAGACTTATTTGTCAGCGGAATTACCCCTTATTATACTGGCCTTATGAAGCCGCAGCTCGCTGCCGGAGAAGAATGTCCAGTCCGCTTACAAGCCCTCCCGCGAGTCGAAGAACTCAACGACTCCCTAGGGGTCATGGACCCGCTTCAAGAGGTTCCCCATTCACCAGTAAGAGAAGTGGTTCATGTTTACCCTGATCGAGTAGCATTTTGTGTCGCTCAGTTATGCCCGGTATACTGCAGGTACTGCTTCCGCAAGCGACGTGACGATGAAGTGGGATTACATTTTAACCGACAGATTATTGACCGAGGCATCGACTATATTAGCTCTAATCCCGCCATTAGAGATGTGCTCATTACAGGGGGAGACCCTTTTATCGCTGCTGATGAAGCGATCGAGCAGCTTTTGGCCCGCATACGCTCCATTCCCCATGTGGATATCATCCGCTTTGGGACACGAACTCCCGTAACCCTCCCCTACCGGGTAACTGAGAGCTTAGCTAAAACTATAGCTAAGTATCACCCAGTCTGGCTGAATACTCATTTTAATTGCGCAGAAGAGATTACACCTGAATCTCAGCAAGCCATAGCTAACCTTGTCAACCATGGAATCCCCGTTGGTAACCAGGCTGTACTACTCAAAGGAGTTAATGATAGTCCTGAAAAAATGCTAACCCTATGCCGACTACTATTAAAAAGCCGGGTTCGACCTTATTATGTATTTCACCCCCATAGCGTTGCTGGTTCGGAGCATTTGCGGGTATCGCTAAAACGAGGGCTTGCCATAATGAAGTCCTTAAGAGGTAATATCACTGGCTTTGGTATTCCTACCTATGCATTGGATACACCAAGCGGTAAAATACCGATTCAGCACAACTATATTCTGGGAGAAGATGGTGATGACCTTCTTCTTGAGACCATAAGAGGAGAGATTTGGCGGGAAAAATCGATTTTGAAACCCTAGCCCAAAATTTCTCGTATCCATTAGCATTCTGGCAAATTTCTAAAATTAATTTTTAGAATTCATGGCCGTAAGCATGTTACGTTCCGGAGAAGAAGCGATGGTAATACTCGGACCACGCAGAAATTTCACCCGGTCCCCGTACCTAAGACGGATCACACCCCGCTCCCCATCTAAAGCAAGAATGCCATTAGCACAGTGGTTTTCCAGCTCTAGGATCTCCTGTTCCCCATCAAAATTGCCATGGTTAATAGAAAGTATCCCAGGTCCCGACTGATACAATTCGCGAACTACAAATTGAAAGTTAGGATCCAAGGGTTCTTTTTTCTCTCCACCTGCGGCACTGATCGCTGCAGTACTTCCCGTTGCCGTGGCCACCCAGATTCCACTAGACTTTTGCTCCTCAGACTTACCACCAAAGAAAATCCTATAGCGTGTGGTGGCTGCTGGATTGGCATTGGTGTAAAGGAAATCATTCAGAACGGGAAATGTCATGATCTCCGTACGATCTTCTGCCTTAAAAATCTTAGCTTTTATCCGAGCCCGGGAATGAAACGGTAACTGCCCTGCGGCATAAGCAGCCAGAATCCATTCGACTCGATCGATACCCCCCGCACAGAGATACCCAACACTCGAATCTGAGGAACGAATTCCAATAACCGGCGTGTCGCCTTCGATGGAGTGTGATGACGAAAGCAGAGTACCATCGCCACCCACACTAATGATGGCGTGAAATTTTCCAGAAGGTCGCATATCACCGCGTTTGATTTCCACGGCTGCAATGGAAAGGCTCTTTAAAGATTTGCGCACTTTTTCCAAACATCGATAGTGCTCACCATGGGAACTACGTAGCAGTTCATAGTGCGAGTCGCCAAGCCCTCCCGTTTCCACCTGGCGCCTCACGACCTCTCCATGCTGCTCTAAATTCGTTGGTTTTCTGATAACCAGAACTGTCATGCCACTCCCTGTTCCAATTAATTAAGAGCCCGAGCCTTGCCGGCTTTTTATTATGGCATCGTACTGAACAAATTCATTGTTTTTGAAAACGCGACCTTCCGTTTCATAGCGTTTTTTTACATCGTTCAGCAAACGGTTATAGGTCCAAAATGCCTCAAAAGCCTGCTGACGATCCAAGGGATTCTCAGGGGCGGCAGCAATTTTTGTGGCATCAGCTTCGCTGCGATTTTTAAGCTGCAAAATGTAGAAATTGCCATTGGCCTCGATAAGATTTTCTACAACTTGTCCTTTTTCCTTCAATCCTAACACGGCTTGACGCATTTTTGCATCAGCACCCAAGCCCCCTGGAAGAAAACGGGCATTGAGGGCAAAATCACCGGTCTCTTTCCATGACAAATTGTTGAGTTTTAAAAGCTCTGTTGTATCTTGCTTTGCGATGACTGCTGCCAACAGCTTTTCAGCCGTCGCTCGGGCCAGCTCCGGACGTTTTTCCTGGGCTGCTAGTTTCTTAGCGATTTCAGCTTTTGCAGATTCTAAGCTAATGGAAACCTTTGGCTTCCTGTCTTCAGCTTTAATAATATGAAAACCGAACTTTGTCTCAACAACCTCGCTGATTTGTCCTTTACTCAAGGTGAAGGCTGCTTCGCTAAAAGGAGCAACCATATCGCCATCTTTCTTAATGTAACCGAGGTCCCCCCCTTTAGTTTTGCCACTAGGTTCGTCGGTATATTTCTTAACAATGGACTCAAAGTCTGATGGTTTAGCTTGGGCCTCAGCTTTGACTTTTTCGGCAAGAGCACGAGCGTCTTCTTTACTGCGCTTCAATCCTTCTCCTGTGGCCCGCGCTGCCCCCTTGAAAGCAATAAGAGCATGTCGAACACGCATAGTTTCAGGACGGTTATACTCTTTGTTATTGCGAGTGTAATAATTCTTAACCTTTTCTTCCCCACCATCTTTCAAAAATTGAGCCACTTCCTCATCAGAGATGCTGACAGGAATTTTCCCTGGTTCAACAGCCACGAATTCTACATTAAGCTTTGTCTCACTCAGGATCTTATCCAGTTTTGCTGACTCTTTAGAATTACGATAGGTTGCCGTTAAAAAGCCCCGTAATTTCTGATTTGCTATACTGCGTTTGAGTTCTTCGGAAAAACTGGCTTCACTATATTGCTGTTGTCTCAGGTATCGCTTGAACAGGTCTGCGTCAAATTTACCATTATCATTCTGGAAGTATTTCCCTTCGATAATAGCATCTTCGACTTCCGCTGTGGATGCACCTATTCCATTTTGTATTGATTCTTGATAGTAAATTTCCTGGTCGACAAGGCTATTAACAACAGCCTGGGAGATTCCTAGCTTAGCCGCATCAAAGTCTCCCTTGTGCTGGCGCTGCGCTTGCTGAACCCGTTGAATATGGGCACGTTTAAACTGAAGAACGGTTATATCTTCACCGTTTACAGAAGCAGCCGCCCCTGAAGGTAGGATAGAGTTTCTTCCTGACGGACTACAAACCCCAAAAAAGGTCATAGCTAAAACAGCCAACCCGAGAATGACATATGCCGGTGCATTCCTAGATAATTTTCTACTATCTAGATCCGTAATTTCCTTCCCTTTCCAGCTAAACATTCAAGTTCCTTTCCCAACATTGATACCGAGCAAATTGCTAAGTTATGATTTTTATATGGATCGCCCCCTTTTTCACAAGGAGTGCAAATTCAAGAGAATATGTGTAGCACAATTCTTGCCTGTAATATAGATCCTAAAGCTCACTTATTATATTAGGTAAGTCAACAATGTTTTCATCTAAATCACACTGTCATATGCTGATTGTACAAAAAAAGCATGGCAACAAGTTCAAGAGCATGAGCAGTACGGAAAAAAAACAAACTCTTTGTTTGGACGCAACTCCGGTTCGTGGTTTAATATAAAAGCAGGCAAATGTAATTAAAACGGGAGACGCAGAATGATTTTCGACTGGTTGGCTGGGATGTTCTCAAACGATCTCGCGATAGACTTGGGAACCGCCAACACTCTTGTGTATGTAAAGGGGAAAGGGATCGTTACTAACGAACCCTCAGTGGTTGCTGTACAACGTGACGTACGAGGTGGAAAGAAAATCTTAGCCGTGGGGAAAGAAGCTAAGGATATGCTGGGAAGAACCCCTGGATCTATTGTCGCCGTCCGCCCCATGAAAGATGGGGTTATCGCCGACTTCGAAATTACCGAAGCCATGCTTCGGTACTTTATCGAGCGCGCACATAACCGCAGGACCATGGTCAAACCAAGGATCATTATCTGTGTTCCCTATGGTATCACTGAAGTAGAAAAAAGGGCTGTGAAGGAATCAGCGGAATCAGCTGGAGCGCGGGAAGTGCACCTGATCGAAGAACCTATGGCAGCGGCCATTGGAGCAGGCCTCCCCATTTCCGAACCCAGTGGTAACATGATCGTCGATATTGGTGGCGGTACTACTGAGGTGGCCGTCATTTCATTGGCAGGTATAGTTTACTCCAAATCCGTTAGAGTCGGTGGCGATAAGATGGATGAAGCTATCGTGAACTATCTCAAGCGGAAGTACAATCTCCTAATCGGTGAACGTACTGCCGAGCAGATCAAGATAGCTATTGGTACTGCCTATCCTGACGAAGAAATACAAACCATGCATGTGAAAGGACGCGATCTAGTCGCCGGAATTCCCAAAACCATTGAAGTGGCTTCCGAGGAAATTCGCGAAGCTATTGCTGAACCTGTAAATACGATTGTAGAAACTGTTCGTATTGCCTTGGAAAAAACTCCCCCTGAGCTGGCAGCCGATATCGTGGATAAGGGGATTGTACTTGCCGGTGGAGGCGCTCTGATCAAAAACTTGGACATCCTTTTACGGGAAGAGACGGGGCTTCCCATCATGATTGCAGAAGACCCCCTGACAGCTGTAGTTTTAGGAAGCGGTAAAGCTCTCGATCAAATCGACATACTAAGTGACGTAACATTAACTTAGTTTTGCTACGACCTTGGCTTTCTTAGACGTCTTAAATTGACTCACTAGGGTTCCCTATGAATCATCGCTCGCGTATCTTCTGGCGGACAGTTTTGATATCATCATTGCTTTCGCCTTTTGTTTTTTTTGCTTCGAGTATGCAACCTTGGAACTCAAGTAGTACCATAGGGTTGCTGTTCCAAGAACTTGTGTACCCTTTTGAATACACCTGGGATATCAGTTGTGAATTTGTAAAGAATACCTGGGGCCACTATATCTCATTAAGTGACACGGCTAAGGAGAATACCCAGTTACACTCAGAACTCACTGTGCTTAAAACAAAGCTTCTCGACTATGAAGAGAAAGTACAGGAAATCTCGCGCCTCAGGAAACTATTGGGTTTTGTCCAGCACTACGAGCAAAATCATATTGTGGCTGAAGTTATTGGATCAAGTTATAACACTTCTTTTCGCGCCCTTAGGATAAATAAAGGTCTTTGGGATGGTGTTAAGGTAGGCATGCCGGTGGTCACAGCAGGTGGGGTTGTCGGTCGTATCATCCGGACAGGTAAAAAGTTTGCGGATGTTCATATCCTGGTAGATTCGAATTTTAACATCGATATCTTACTGCAACGAAGCCGAATCAGAGGAGTCTTAAAAGGATTTGGAAATTATTCTATCCTGACCCTAAATCGTCGCGCAGAGATTAGAATCGGTGATACGGTGATAACGTCGGGGATCATAGGTGGATTTCCCAAGGGACTCGCTGTTGGTCGCGTTGTTAAGATCAGCTATGAATCAGATCACATTTCCCAATCAATCAAAGTAGAGCCTTGGGTTGACTTCGATCGGGTCGAGGAGCTTGTCGTTCTGGAAACCCAGGACCCTGAAATCCAAAAAATAATTGAAAGTGCGGGAAAGGATTGGTTTAAGGAACAAATTGGTAATGGGAAGGGTTAGGCATTGGCCAGACAGCATCAACATAAAACCTATTCTCGTCTGCTACTTATTTTGAGGGAACTACGACCACGTCCCAATACAGGATTTCTGTATAAAGATATTTTATTTCTACTTATCATCTCGTTTTTACAGAATACAATTTTGCCAACATTTCTCGTCCTTGACTTTACTATCGATCTCATTACGCCTTGGCTAGTGATTACCGCTGTACGTCAACGCTTTCCTCAGGTGACTTTACTCACATTTGTGGCTACTCTGACTATCGAAATGCGAAACACAGTTCCTGCTGGGATGTATATCGTTACCTACTGGATAGCCATCAACATCATCATGCAAGTGCGAGCGGCTCTGTCTTGGCGACATAAAGTACCTTGGCTGGTCACAAATCTAATAACAGCTATTTGGGTGCATCTTTTCGAAGCCTTTGTCTTACTTCTTGCTCGTGGAACAGAACCGCTATCATGGCTTTTTTGGAGCCATCAAACCTTCAAGATCTTTACAGCTACTGTTTTTGGCGCCATACTTTGCCGGGAATGGCTGAGAATTGATGCAGAGGAGCCCGTCCCAAAATGAAGCGCATCTTTAATCAAGAAAGCATTCTGGTTGAAAACCGGTTTCTATGGGCAAGTCTTGTTGTATTTGTCATCAGCGGGGCCCTTTTATTCCGGTTATGGTTTTTACAAATATACCGTGGCGAGTACTATCAAAGGGTTTCCGAACGTAATCGTGTCAGACGCATCGAGATTCCAGCTCCACGTGGTATCATTTACGATCGTCATGGGGATGTTGTACTTGGTAATCGCCCTTTTTTCGATTTGGTCTATATTCCTCAGTATGTGAAAGATAATGATACCACTTTCAAAATACTATCTCGCCTCCTTCATGTGCCAGCAAGTAGTTTCAAAAAACGACTCAGGGTTAACTTTGGCCGCCCTAAATTTCTGCCGATCAGTTTAAAACGCAATCTGTCACAGCATGAGGTTTCCACCATTGAAGCCAATAAAGTCTTCCTTCCTGGAATCGAGGTACGCGTCGCACCACGTCGGGATTATAAAGCAGATGTATCTGCTCATATGGTAGGTTACTTGCGCGAAATCGATCCTCGCTCCCTGAAGAAATACAATAAGCAAAATGAGGATAACCCTTACCTCCCTGGAGACCTCATCGGTAAACAGGGTTTGGAGTCCAAATGGGAAAAATACCTAAGAGGCAAGCGTGGGTACCGCTTGATCCAAGTTGATGCCTATGGACGGCAAACCCAGAGTTCCGAAAAAGACTGGAACTTTCCCAGTGTTGCTGCGATCCCAGGCTCGGACTTGGTGCTGACGATTGATGCTGAGTTACAGAAGTTTGTAAAGAAGACTTTTAATGGCAAGTACGGAGCTATCGTCGTACTCAATCCTAGAACAGGTGAAATACTAGCCCAAGTGAGCGAGCCTGGATTTGATCCGGAAATGATGCAGACCGGCCTGTCCCAGGAAGATTGGCGCCGTTTAACTTCCAACCAGTTTAAGCCATTCCTGGATAAAACCACAGGAGGAGAATTCCCTCCTGGTAGTATCTATAAACCGATTATCGCTATGGCAGCGCTGGAAGAAAAAAATATAACACCGTCCACAACTTACAACTGCCCCGGATACTTCGTCCTTGGTGATAGCGTTTTTCATTGCCATAAACGGGGAGGGCATGGCCTTGTGAATCTCAAAAAAGCTTTGGTCAGCTCTTGCGATGTTTTTTTCTATCATATCGGGGTCGATTTAGGGGTCGACCGAATCGCCCGTTATGCCAAAGCATTTGGCCTCGGTGCACGACTCGGGGTCAGATTGAATATGGAGCGTCCAGGACTAGTGCCGACATCGGCCTGGAAACAGCTAGTCCACCGTTTCCCATGGACTGCTGGCGATACCCCGAATATTTCCATTGGTCAGGGCTATAATCTTATGACCCCCATGCAGATGGCCAGCCTTTATGCAACCATTGCCAACGGTGGTACAGTTTGGAAGCCCTATCTAGTTAAAAGTGTTACCAATCATGTTGGTGAAACCGTTTTGGAGCAACGTCCTCAACCGTTAAAATCGGTTGGTATCATCTCGCCAAAAAACTTTGAAATTATCCGCAGTATGCTCCATGCTGTGGTAGAAGATCCCAAAGGTACAGGGAGAAATGCCGCCATTCCTGGCAGAACGGTAGCTGGCAAGACAGGTTCCGCTCAAGTTGTGGGCTTAAAGAAAAACAGAAACCAAGATGATGTAAGTCGTAAGTGGAAGGAGCATGCAATCTTCACAGCTTTTTCTCCTGTCAAAAACGCTGAAATTGTTATAGCTGTTGTCTCACAAAATGATGTTGTCGGTGGTGGAGGGCGGACCGCTGCTCCCATTGCAAGGGAGATTATAAGTAAGTACTGGGAACTTAAAGAGAACAGGATAAAGCAAATTGCCATAAAAAATGACAGCAGAGGTGCAGATGCCCAACAGCAATACTAAGGTTTTCCTAAGGGGGGAAAACTCTGTAAATAAGCATTCTAGTCATCAAGTAAAATTCCTCTTAATCATATTTTTCAGCCTGATTATTATTGGCCTGATCAACCTTTATAGCGCCAGTGTAGGTGGCCATTATTTTTGGGCCCAGATAAGAAATATGAGCATTACTCTCACTGCATTTGGTATCTGCGGATGGTTAATACCCATAAAGAAAATAAACTCCTACGCATATTGGATCTACGGCAGCATCTGCGTCATGCTTTTAGTAGTTCTGTTGCTTGGTCGCATTGCAGGTGGTGCCCAACGCTGGATATCCTTGGGCCCGGTAGGTTTTCAGCCCTCAGAATTTGCCAAGCTAGCCACCTGTATTATCGTGGCTCGCTTTTTTGCAACCCATAAGAGTGACCTCCCCTACCGTATCAGAGACCTTCTGCCTCTTGTCACTCTTGTAGGTATCATTTTCTCTCTGATATTTTTGCAGCCCGACTTTGGAACTGCAGGAGTTTGCCTACTGATAGCTTTTTCCCAAATGGCCTTTGTCCGCATCGACTTCCGCAGCATCACCATTGTATTGATCTCCTCACCAATTGTCGCCGCTATTGGCTGGCATACTCTACTACGCCCCTATCAAAAATTGAGAATTTTAAACCTTCTCAATCCCAATCTTGATCCACAAAATACGGGCTATAACTCTCTACAATCCTTAATAGCCGTTGGCAGCGGTAACCTTTTTGGTAAGGGTTATATGCAAGGAACCCAGGCGCAGCTAAAATTTCTACCAGAACGACATACTGACTTTGTTTTTTCGGTTTTTGCCGAAGAGCATGGCTTCTGGGGTGGTGCCACAATTTTTGCTCTTTTCGCTATGCTTACCTATGTAGCTTTAGATATTGCTAAAAATTCAAAAGACACCTTTTCAGGAATGCTTGCTGTTGGTATCGCTTTTTTCATTTTTTGGGAATTTACAATCAATATTGCAATGGTTCTTGGGGTTTTCCCGATTGTAGGCCTGCCATTGCCGTTTTTTTCTTATGGCAGTTCTTTGCTGCTTACAGTTTGCGTTGGTCTTGGACTTCTGGTATCCATAAACCGCAATACGTATGGTCTGTCAAAGAATTAACCCCTGGAGGACATCGTGAAAGCAGTCATCGACTCTCTTAATGAGATCGCATCCAACCCTAATAACAGTGACGATCTTCATAAAGCTGCCTACTTTGGGATGAGTGATGCACAAAAAGCTCAGTTCAAAAGCGAAGGATATCAGCTATACCAAGGTAAGGTACGAGAACTTTTAAAAAAAGAAGATACTCTCTATATCTTCCACACAGATCGATTAACTGCCTTTGATAAGTATATTGGTATGGTCCCTTACAAGGGACTTATCCTAGCTGAAATTTCTAGATTTTGGCTGGAGAACATTGCCGATATCATACCAAACCATTTTGAAAAGACCGTAAATGAAAGAGTGCTGAAGGTAAAGGCCTGTAAACCGATTAAAGCTGAGGTTATCGTTAGAGGATACATGGCCGGAAGTATGCAAAGGGCATATGAAAAAGGCGTGCGATCATTTTGTGGCGCTACGCTTCCTGAAGGTCTAAAGCCGTTCCAGAAACTTCCCGAAGCTATTATAACTCCGACAACAAAGGCAGAAGCCTTTGAGCATGATGAGGAAGCCACTCCTGATGAGTTAGTGGCACAAGGAGTCTGTACCGCCGCAGAATGGCAAGAAGTATCGGATCTGGCATTAAAATTATTTGCCAGAGGTCAAGAGGTTTATCGTGAAAAAGGTTGGATTCTAGTCGATACAAAGTACGAGTTTGGCTGGGATAAAGATGGAAAGATACGCGTGATTGATGAAGTTCATACACCCGACTCAAGCAGACTGTGGATTAAAGATACCTACCACTCCCGTTTGGCCAGTGGTGAGGCTCCAGAAATGCTTGACAAGGAGATCGTTCGTAGATTTCTCCTAAACCAGGGTTTTTCCGGTGAAGGTCAGGTCCCTCACGTACCTGCAGAGGTACTCGTTTCGTTGGCTAAAGTTTATTTGCAAGTTGCTGAAGCACTTATTGGTAAGCAGTTACAAACATGTCTGAAACCTTCCGAGCTTAGCCTTCCCACAACTTAGAAAAAATATGAAAATCTATTAATAGGTAAGTTTTCTATTCATAGGTAAATTTTTCCTATTTGTCGCCGATCACCCCTCCGCACCATGGAGGGATGCTTGATGACAAATAATAAATCAAACCTTAAAGCCCATCAAAAAACCAGCGCTGCAAACCGAGCTACAGCAACACCAGCCTATGTAGTTACAACTTTAATTCTGGGAGTCCCCCTACTCATTCTATTTGCTCTAAGGTCATTTATCAACGAATTCGTAGATTTATCGGCAGTACTTGGCGGCTTTTGCTTTCTAGTCAGCGGTTTAACCTTAGCTTTCTCATGGCGACGTCTTGAAGAATCAGGTTTAAAAAAAACGTCAGCGATCCTCTTCACCACATCATTTTGGTTTTTTGCCATCACAGAATCCTTACAAAGTTTTGTGATTAAGGAAATCCTATTTTTTTCAACTATTTTAGTACTAGCCATCCTCTTTATAGCTACTCTTATCCTTGCCTTTGCGTGGTTGCAGCGGGTCAAAAAACACGTATCCACCCCATTACTAAGTATGCTGAGTCTAGCATTATGCGCAAGCATCTTTGTGAATATTCAAAATTCTAATTCCTTTACCCTTGAACAGAATTTAAACAGTGAAAGCTATTTACAAGCTAAATCAAATCCAATATTTCTTCGTAACGAAACCGTTAGCTCTGAAGAATTGATTGTCAGTAACCAGCATGGGGAAGAGGAATCCATGGAGATTGTGAGTAAGCGGCATGGGGAAGAGGAGCCCATGAAAAGTGAAGCAGACATGCCATCTCCATCCTCTTACCCGGTATCTAGTACCACCCCCTCGCGCTATAAGGAGAGGGAATCTGTGACACTTCCTGAGGAGCATCCCCCTGGTACCACCATTAATCAACCGGCTCTCCAAGCTGATTGGGTTGAAACTTCTCCCCGAGTTACACCCGCGCAACCTAAATTAAATACTAAAGGCAAACAACTTAACAAAAAAACTAAGCACACACGCAAAGTAATGGCCAAAGATGCCCATTGGAATTATTATGGCAGTAAAGGTACGCAAAATTGGGGGTATTTAAGTCCTAAGTATGAAACCTGTGTCAAGGGTATGGAGCAGAGTCCCATCAACATTCCCGGGAGTTGGGAACTTGTCAACCAGATCCGCTTGTTTTCTAGACCTGCTGAATTTCATATCGTTGATAATGGTCATACTATTCAAGTCAATTTTAAACATGGTGCTCAGACATACTTAGCCCATCAGCGCTTTTCTATGCAGCAGCTCCATTTTCATTCTCCTTCAGAACATTTGTACGAAGGAAAGTCCTTTCCTATGGAAGCTCATTTTGTGCATAAAAATCAGCTTAATCAGCTAGCAGTAGTAGCAGCTCTGATCATCGAAGGTAAGCATAGTTCCGAGTTGGATAAAATCTGGAACTTCTTACCCCAAGATCATAATAACCCGATAAAACCGGCTAACACCAAACTTGACATACTCAAATTCTTACCGAAAGATCTTAAAGCTTTTACCTACTATGGTTCACTCACGACTCCTCCGTGCACAGAGGGTGTGCGATGGTATCTATTAAATAACCCTATTGAAATGTCTAAGAAGCAAATACAGGCCTTTCGTCAGAGATATCGTATGAATGCCCGCCCCACGCAACCTCTATATCATCGAACAAGAAACATGGCGCACTAGGAATCTGGCTGACAAACTTTGACACTAATGACTTCCTTGGGATAGGGCCCT
>JBNKNM010000011.1:0-16157 GCA_050293845.1 Pseudobacteriovorax sp.
TATCATTTCTAGCAGTAAGAGCCAAGCTTTTCCAGTGACCAAAAGTTGTTTTATAATTACCAGGATTAATTGAACACCAACCGAGCTTAATAATTAACCAAAAATAACGTTTTTAACCTTTTATACTTTCTTACCTTCTTAAAATTCTTTGGGCATTGGGGTAGTCATTACGATCAAAAAATAATCACCCAAAGCAGCGTAGGCATCGCCAGCGATTTCTGAGTATGGATAGTTCTTTCAAGATATTGCAGCGCTATAGCTCTATTAAAAGCGATTGGATCTGCTGTTTGGCTTTAGGAAAAAAGTGCTCTATTTCATATAAAAGACTTAAAATTCTTTCTAAGATAAGACAACATTACAAGCCTGAATGTCCCAACAATTTGATGCACTATATCTTCCCTAGCTGCAGCTAGGGAAGATATAGTGAGAACTGTCGGCAATTATCCATGGTCGTTGAAAACCAATTTACTTCGAACCGAATAGTTCAGTATTTTTTAAGGTTGCCAATCTTCATAAGGTTTGTCTATTGTAGACATGATTTTAGCATACTTGCCTGATTTCTTGAGTTTGGCAATAGCTTTAGACAGCATTTGATCAGCCTCTCCTCCACGCTTACCTTTGGGGAGAATAATTTTTACGTCATAGCGCTTATAAAAGGTTCTAGCAATATTTTTAAATTTCTTTTCTTTCAGTAAAGGGTCTGCAGCGGCATCGGCGAAAATAAAACCATCAATACGTCCTAAGTCAACATTTCGAAGGCTACCTGCAATATCCGTAGAACCGGAAATTTTGAAGTCAAAATATCCTACATGGGCCAGATCAGTTTCTAACTTGTATTTCCCTAGATTATTCATATCAATTTTTTTGTTTTTATTACTGTATAAAACAAAATTAATTTTATAAATTGTTTCAGTGGAAAAATCAAAATCGAGGTTTTTGGCAATATTATCTGGCATTTTAATAAGGGGAAGGTGGAAGTCCACATCTCCATTTATCACAGAACTCATGGAACGATTGAAGGGAACCACTTGGTATTCTATAGGCGACCCTTGGCTCGAAATAGCCTTCACTAAGTCTACTAAAACACCTTTATTTTCGCTTTCCGCCACAACTGGCATTTTTGCTAGACTTGCTTTAAAACCTCCCCCATAGGCCTGACCCATAAGAAAAGAAAGAAATAGAAAAGTAAACAGATGAAATCCCATGGCAAAGAATCCTTTACTTTAGTTTATGAATCAATGCAGTTTGCACTAGTGAATTCTGTTCGGATAAAAAAAAGAAAACATAAGAAAAATTGGGACTCTTAAATACGAGTCCTCTTAAAATAATAACATACTGTTATTATCGATCCTTTGCGCAGCTGTAAGGATAGGTAAAAGCAAGTAGGTAATTCCCCTCCAAAAATTTTACAACTATTGTTTAATGATATAATCCCATAGGGGACTGGTTAGCTTCAATTTTCTCCCTGCGCTAAATCGACCTCACCTCGTAATTCATCGTCTAGAGGCAAATTTCGTCGATCTTGCTCCAAATAAGCGACTATATGTCGCTTATTATTGGGTTTCGTTGCTATACGAATATACCAGCAAAATCGATTTCTTGAGCTGCCATAACTATAGCGGTTGGCGGCAAGTCTTCTGTAAGATTAATTATATTCCGGTAGTATTCTTGGTAAACTTCAGCGGCTTCGTCCTTTTCAGGGGGACGCATACCTATGAACACAAGGTCCGCATCCTGCGCCGAAGCAGTGATGGTTTCCTTAAGGTTCTGTTTCCAGCTTTCTTCGATAATAATACGCAGAGAAATTTTTAGTCTACCCCCTAGCAAGAAGGCCTGTAACATTTTTTCAGCAGCTTGCTTTTCGGTCTCGTTCCGCACAATAGTGTTGAGGATAATAGTGGCATCGCGCCAATCTTCGCTTAACTGTAGCATGTAAGCGAGAGCCAGCATCAGGCCAGCATTTTGTCGTTCTCGACCCCACCAGACATGAATCTTACGATGGATGAGGTGTTCAGCAGAGTGTTTGCCTTCCCGAAACATGACCACGTTCTTATAGTTAAGGTAGCTGAACTGAATAAACTCTGAGTATTTGGCAAAATTATCTTCTTTCTCGGTTTCACCTAGGAGAATGGTGTTGGGTGTTAAAGGGCCCATACCGTAGGCTTGAACCAGAGAGTATAGTCCTTCGCTGACATCTTCCGCAAGATAGACCTCAACGAGACCCGAAACTCTCCTTTTTTTAAGATACTCTTGAATCGACTCGACTATAGATCGTTTGCGCCCCATGTTAGTATCATTTTTTTGTAGTACACTAGCCACCGTAAGAAACCCCTTGCCCAGGGTGATGTTGTTAGCAAACTCGATTAAGTACCAACGGTTTGTTGGGGCGCCGCTCAATACCAAAAAGTTGGGACGCCAAGACTTGGCGTTAGCCTTCAATTTGCCTAGCTTGTATATAGAATATCTAGCTAAAAGCATGAGTATGCCGTGGCGCATATCTTCCCAGCGGACTCTCATATTTCGACGCTGCATATAGTAATAGATGCTGATAACACAGGCCCCTGCAGCAAAAGTAGCGCCAGGGTTTATCATAAACATGGTGGCACCGCATAAAAGAGCCCCCAACATGGAAATCCCCCAGTGAACCTTGAATTTGGGACGCCAGGAAGGGTTGGCAATGAGGGCTTCGATCCCAGCAGTGAAGTTCAGTAACCCATAGGATGTTAGGAAAAACATGGAAAGAATGGGAGCGATGGCGTTGAGGTCACCAAGTAAAATCCCAATCAGAGCGATCAAAAATGTCACTAAGGTGGCAAGTCGTGGATTGCGATCTTTTCCGTAAGTTTTCGATAACTGCTTAAAGACAACGGAATCCTTTGCCAAAGCCTGCAAAATGCGTGGGGCGCCGAGTAAACCACCGAGGGCACTCGAAAGGGTAGCCCCCCAGATACCAAGAAATATCAATTGGGAAAATTTGGCTACCTTTAGAATGATCGTAGAATCGGCTCGCAAGATTTCTTGAGGTACAACCCAGGAAAAGGCTATGGGAATGGCCATATATATTACATAGCCGGTAGCAACTGCCGCAATAGTCCCCCAGGGTAGGGATTTGCTAGGGTCCTTGAGATCACCCGACATGGCGACTCCGGAGAGAATTCCCGTTACTGCTGGAAAAAATACCGCAAATACCGTCCAAAAAGATTCAGTTTTCGATGGCACAATAGTGATGTCACCAAAGTCTTGGGGGTTGGTAATACCCCAAAAGAAGGAAACCAAAGACAGAATTATGGCAGCCATGACAAAGAACTGAGCTTTGAGGGCGAGATCCGCTGACTTATAAGCAAGCAAGGTGAGGACCACAAGGCAACTAATGGAAGACCAAGTCATCGAAATATGAGGGAATAAGGAGGTCAGGGATTCCGAAAAACCAACAACATAAAACGAGACCCCTATGGCCTGGGCAATAAACAAGGGAAGTCCAACAGCAGCGCCGATTTCCACTCCTAAGGATCGGGAAATCATATAGTAGGCACCGCCACCTTCGACTTTCATATTGGTAGCGGTTGCCGAAATGGAAAGAGAGGTAATAAAGGTAATCGCAGACGAGATAGTAACAATCAGCAGAGAGGCGACTAATCCAACATGGCCAACGACCCAGCCCATCCTAAGATACATGATAACCCCAAGGATCGTCAGAACACTAGGGGTATAGACACCTTTAAAGGTGCCGAATTTACTATGGTTTGCTTCCAATCAGGTATCCATCCACTTAAATTTTATGGGGGCCACGACTGTGGCGAAAACTCAGTTGTCGCAGGTAGTGATCCATAATTACAAGGGTGGTCATTGCCTCGACCATAGGAACCGCGCGGGGTAGCACACAGGGGTCATGACGTCCTGCCTTGGGTTGCATTCGTAATTCTTGGCCGTCACGATTTACGGAGTTCTGTTCCTTAAAAATGGTGGCTACGGGCTTAAAGGCTGTGCGTGTATATATAAACTCACCATTGCTAATGCCTCCTTGAACTCCTCCTGAGCGATTGCTTTTGGTGCGTATACGTCCATCCGCGTTGTAGAATTCGTCGTTATGCTCAGAACCCGATAGCTTTGTAGCGCTAAATCCGGAGCCTATTTCGAAGCCTTTGCTGGCCGGTAGGCTCATCAATGCCTTAGCTAAATCAGCTTCCAGCTTATCAAAAACCGGAGCTCCTAATCCTACAGGACACCCTTTGATACCGCAGAAAATTGTCCCCCCTACCGAATCTCCTGCTTTTTTAGCATTTAGAATAATCTTTTCCATGGCGTCACGAGCATCGGGGTCGGGGCAACGCAGCATGGTCTCATCGACCTGAGTACGGGTGATATTTTCGGGGGTAGGAAAGTTACCCTTAAAGTCTTTAACGGATTCTACAAAAGCCACGATAGCGAATTCAGGAATCAGGGTCTCTAGCACTTGTTCCGCCACAGCAGCGGCTGCAACTCTGCCAATGGTTTCCCGAGCACTAGCTCGTCCCCCCCCGGTGGGGGCTTTGACACCAAATTTGGCATCGGTGGTAAAATCCGCATGAGATGGTCGATAAACCTTGGACAAGTCATCATAATGATCTTTTTTGGCGTCTTGGTTACGGATCATCAGGGCGATGGGAGTTCCTAAAGAAATATGGTCAACTAAGCCAGAAAGGCATTCAACTTGATCCTTTTCACCCCTTGGGGTTGAAAGATGGCTTTGCCCAGGACGGCGGCGATTAAGCTGTTCTTGGACCCGCTCCAGGGAAATTTTATGACCAGGGGGACAGCCATCGATTACAACGCCCACAGCTCCTCCGTGAGATTCTCCAAAGGTGGTGATCCGATAAAGTAGTCCGAAGGTGTTGTCCATAGGGGCTCCTATTTGTCTAGTTGCCTATAAGGGCGTCAAATCCGAACTTTGCATAGGCTTCCCAGTCGCGTTCTAAGACTTGACCTACCCCTAGACCAAGGTTAACGGTAACGCCCTTTATATCAGACTGAAGGTCAAGATTATAGCCATGAGCTTTGATGAAATCGCGGGGATGGGGGGCAATATTCTGTGTCCATGCATAACCGTAGTTAAAAAAGGCGGAAAAATCTAAGCGCTCCAAGTAAAATATATGGATCAGGGTGTCTAAGTGTCTAATAAGAGGGAAAGTCCAAGCCCAATTAAATCGGGCTTGCGTATCGCCGCGTTTCGCCCCTGTTAACAGGCCAGGCCCCAAGAAGGTTTCGTTGATCTCGTTAAAACCGCCACCACTTCCCGGAACAAAAGTTTTAAGGGGGCGATAGATTTCCCTGAGTAAGGGCCTTCGTTTGCCGCGTGTACGCCCATAAGATAATCCGAGTCTTTGGACAGTTTGCATCGAATTAACAGTAATGAGCGAAGAATAATTCAAAGCTAATGATAGCTTATCGTACTTAAAGTTATCATTGATTTGTTCGGGAGCTACAATTAAGGATGTAGAATAGCTCAAGCGGTCTGAGCCAATGGACCAGCTCTTGCTACCCGAAAGATGGAACAGGTTAATATAACCTTTTGCGACACGTGAATCATTCCAAATAAATGGATCACCAAGATAGGGTAGCATATAGGAGGCTTTATAACCCCCCTCCAAAGACAGGCGAAACGATGAAAAATAACGGGAAAGAGATAGTTCTCCTCCTCGCTCATCAAAATAATAGGAGTGTCTCAAAAATCCATTCCAGGTTTGCCGACGAAACAAGGATATATTGTAGGTTGTCGCAAAACGGTTGCTGCTAAAGGTGAGTTCCACATTGGGGAATTGGCTATTAATCCCGTATAATGTACTAAGTGATAGGGTTTCATTTTGCATGTGGTCCATGAGAGGAACCGATATAGCGCCAAATTGATAGCCCAAGGCATCAGCGCCGATCCAGGGGAACGAAAACACGGGCCGCCCCCGCCACTGAGCTTCTCGTCTGGCAGGCTTTCTCGGGTATTCATGGAGGGCGGGGGATGCGGCAATACGCCGCTGATTTTCGTGATTAATCGTACTTGGTATCCACGGATGATTAGCCCTCAAAGCTTCCTCAAAGCTGGCTTGGGGATGGCTCATAGCATATTGTAGGGGCGAACTGGGCTGACCACTTGGTGAGCAGCGGCGAGGTTTGAATCCCCTAGGATCCTTCCCCAGCAGCCAGAATGACTTGTATTTGATGGAGCGAAACATAACTCCCAGCCGATCATCTTTTAGGGGATATATTTTATAGGCTAAATTTGCTAGAGCATACTCTTCCACGCAGGTGCCCTGCTTATTGAGAACACGAATAAATTGCTCGGTGTGGTTGCTTGTTAACACGAAGTAGCTCTGTGCATATTCTGCTAGGGATAAGGGTTTGCCTCCCAGGGGATAAGGGAAGTTGCGGGTCAGATTGGTTCCTGTATTAAAGTTGAGTATTCTGTGGCGGTCGCCAAAAAGAGTTTCGGTTTTTTCGCTCAACCATATTTGTTCCACCCGACTCCCAGTAGCATTAAAACTTTCCCCTATAAACTCAAGGGATGTTGGGAATCTTGTCGTTAGGGGGCAAGTGACTTTGGAAGGGTTTTTCGGACTGAGAAATGCTTTTTTGGATAGGGTACACAGCCGCGTAAGCTCCTGTTGCATTTCCAGCCAATAGATATCAGTATCTGTTGCAAATAAACGTAGTACGTAGGCATTCCTGTGTAGTCGTTTAATTAACTTTTTGCCCTTGAGTTCATAAAATACATAATGGGGTTCCCTATCATCATCGATAGTATTTTTACTGACAATAGTCAGATCTCCGTAGGTAATGCGGGGGTATGAAATCGCTTCTGGAAGTTGTTGGGTAAGCCGGTCTGGAATGTTCCGGTCGCCTTCATTCCAGATAATCTGAAATTCCCCCGTTCCATGATCGGTAGTTCGCAGATCATAAAGTTCTCCTTGTCGGGCTTGCAGTCCTGAAATGGCAGAAAATCTGATGGAACTTCCTGCTATGAGCTTCTCGTGGGGAGTAGGGATAGCAACAGAAGTATTAGCCTTTAAAGAATCATATTCGTAGTAGTTTCCTTGACTGTGCTGCTGCCAGTATAGAGTAGCCTTGGCCTTGTATTCCTCATATAGTTCACTACCAATTTTACCTGTATGGTTTGCTAGTGCTGCATCCATGGGCATAAAATCGTTGAAAGGTACAATGCTCCATGGCCACCACCAAGGTAGGGTGTAGTCAAAAAAGTCTTCCATAATTAAATTAAGCTTGTCAGCTCCATAGGTTCTCAAAATGTAAGACACAAAAGCGCCAGCTACGCCATAACCCACGAGGCTAAAATCACTGCTGTAGAGGCTATGTAGTTTATCATAACTAGGCCAGGCATTTTCTAAGGCGATGGTACGCTCGATACCATACATCATATCAGAGCCAACGGAATGCGATGTGGATTCAGCAAGACCTTCAATCCACCAAGCTGGTAACCATGGCAGATGAATTATAGATCCTGTAGGGCCAAAAATATTTTCCAGATAAAGATACATCATATTGTGAGTGTACTCGTGCCAAAGTAAATCTCTTCCTCCCTGACCTAAGGTTTGAAGTTCCAGAGCATCAGTAATGAAATTCGCAAACGAAGGATTCGTCGTGGTCGCTGACAGAATGATAGGCAAGGGGCTTTGCCGGGAAGTTTTAAACCACTTGGCCATAATTGGCCTAGCGGCTTCAGCGGCATTGGCAAAAGCTTGGCCTTCCTGAGGGGTGCGGGCATCGAAATAAAGGTAAAAGTTGGGGGAAACAATCTCCTCGTATTTTAGCTCCCGGAGGTTGCGGCCAAAGCCAATGGGGAGAGCGTAGGCGGCATACTCACAATAGGTCAGAACGACAATAAGGCTAAGTTTTACTATACAATTCACGTGCTTCCTCAAGATCAAAGGGAGTGTCTATACCAATGGCTGCATGTTTGCTTTCTACAGTTAGTATAGCAATTCCATGACCTATAGCACGTAGCTGTTCGAGTTTTTCTAGTTTTTCAAGAGGGTGCTCAGGGTATTGGCTAAACTTTTCAAGGCATGCCTTACGGAAACCATAGATTCCTTGGTGCTGCCAAAATCCGGTGAAAGTATCATCCCGATGAAAGGGAATAGGTGCCCGGGAAAAATAAATAGCTTTATCCTCAGATATTACTGCCTTCACTACATTGGGATTGTTAAAATCATTGCGGTGTGGATTGCGATAGACGACAGTTCCCATTTCTATTGGATTCTGACGGGGCATGGCCATGCTTTCCGCGAGTTTTTGTAGGGTTTCTACATCGACGAAAGGTTCATCGCCTTGAACATTGAGGATAAATGGCTGCGAATGACGGCTACTCACCTCATGTACACGGTCGGTTCCGCTTTTATGGTCGGTTTTGGTAAGCTCACAGGGAATATTGTACGGTTCGCAAGCCTGTTTTACCTGGAGGGAGTCCGTAGCGACAATGGCTAAGGCTCCCATGTCTATTATGGGTTTTAGTCTTTGATAAACCCTGACGACAAGGGGAGCGCCACATAGGTCCTGTAGTGGTTTTTGAGGAAGTCGCGTCGACGCGAGCCGGGCTGGAATAACTATAATCCAGTGCTTCCAACTGAAAGTACCTGTATTACTGCTCAATATTTTACCTCTTGTTGACATTCGGGCTTTCTTGCGGAGTAAAATGAAGCTGCCACCTTGCCTCCTAATGACTAACACTGATACCATAGAAGTATATTACGCACGAATGAAATTTGTTGGAAACCTCCTGATTATGAGGGACTCCCATGGGTGTAGAAGCTGTTGACACTAGAGATCCTAGCGCAGTGGCCTTTTTTGTCAGCGATCTTTGCCAAGAGGCCGATTTGATATATCGGTTTGGATATACGTTAACACTGAGTGAGGTGGCAGCGGGCCGATTGGTGCGGGAAACTTTTCGAGCTATTCTAGGTCAACTTTCTCGCTTTCTAGAATATTCTAGCCAAAAGATTAGGCTCGAGCTGATGTCAGTAGCCTGGGGAATTTTTCAGGACTGGAATGAATCCTTCAAAGAAACGGATACTCCCGTTCTTGACTTTTTATATGCATTGAAAATAGAAGCGCGTATCATTTTAGTGATGGTTGACATTTTAGGTCTCTCCGAGTTCGAAGTCCAAACCATTCTAGGCTTAAAGGAAATTGAATTAAAGCGCTTTCTAGCCGAGGGACGTCGGGAAATGCTCAACCTAACTAGCAGCTAGGAGATAGTGTGAGATGAATGCGGTAAATACGCAGCTCAATGAGGAAGAATTCTTTTTTGCTAATATTGTTCAATTTCAAGATGGTGCTTTAGACAGTACTAGTCATCAAAGATTTGAGCAAATTGTCAAAAAATATGAACTTGAGCAGAAGCTGGTAGATTTTGGGATCGTTCGGGGACAACTACAATTGGACTTTCAGAACATCTGTGTGGATGAATATCTGATCCATCAGCTCCATGTTTTAGTAGAAGATGATGCAGCCCGGGCGAACCATGAAGCCTCTGATATTGAAGAATTCTCAAAGGGAGTGTTATTCGGGCGGATTGTTAGGGGCGGGTTGATTGTAGTCTTACTACTGGTCTTTGCTGGGGTGGGGTATTATTTTTTGGCACCTAAGTCAAAACCCAAATTTTCTGCTTTAGACAGTCTTGTTTATGAAGCAGCGGTGATGATCGAAGATCCTGAGGGTAGGTTGGATTTTCCAACGAATAGTCTGGATGAATTAAGAGACTACTTTTCTCGCTACCCCGATTTGGGTTTTCATGCCAAACCTATTAAGTCTCCGGGTGAGGGGTGGAATTTGGATGGGGGAACAGTCATTGACTATGAAGTACAAAAGATTATTGCTGCTCAATTTGATAATCCCCAAGGAGATAAGCTTTTTATCTATTTGTTTGAGGGAGATTTGGAGGATTTTCCCTATTCAGAACCCGGAAACTATAAGGGGCTATTATATCAGACTTATGCGAGCGACTATTTTAATGTAGTTGTTTTTGGAGCTGATGAAGGGGTTTTGGGAATGGTGGTCGGTAGTCGTAAGGTTGAGGAGCTTGCGCAGGTAGCCCACAGATCGATTAGCGCAAACTGAGAACTCAACGGTAAATTCCTTTAGGTATTTCGTTAAGCAACCTAGATGTGAAATACCTCCCTTCTGCACTGCAGTGAAATTGCATTATGTTTAAAACACTCTGTGCTATTTCCCTTCGTTTTTCGACAGAACCTGTCCCATAGGCTTTTTGCTCACAGTTAAACATTCTCAAGCTGATAGTTCTGTTGCTTTCAATATGTTGATATCCTGACTTGAGATTTCCCAGCAAGCGTGGTAGTGGCTTCGTCTGGTGAAATTCCTTTTGAGGCAATAGGTGCAGAAAATACTCCTTATACAATTACGGCAGTTAGGCGATATTCTACTGACGACCCCGTGTATTAGGGAAACAAAGCGGCGTTATCCCCATGCTGAAATCGATTTCTTGTCCCACTCCATGGGTCGTATGATTCTTGAAAATAACCCGTTCATCGATCAGTTGATCACCTATAATGAAAAGGATAGTATTATAAACCAATTAAGATTGCTGATGTCCTTAAGAAATAGGCGATATAATGCCGTAGTTGATTTTATGTATAATCCGAGAAGCGCTCTTTTGACATTAGCGACGGCTGCTCCGCAAAGAATCGCATTTCCATCTCGGAGGAGCTGGGCTTACAATAACATTGTCTCGCAATTACCTGAGTCTGATTACATAGTCCGAGAGAAATTTCATTTGCTATCAGCAATTGATGTGCAAGCTTCCCACGAGGCATTAGTATTACCGTGGTTCGAGAGTCATACGCAGCCATTCAAATTATTTGCCAATAGGAACCTGCAGAATCGGGAGCAGTTGCGCATTGTCCTTAGTCCTACCCATCGTCGGCTACGCCGTCGGTGGCCCTTGAATAGATACGTAGAAGTTGCTAATCTACTCGTTCACAACTATGACGCTAAGGTCATTTGGATCTGGGGACCTGGTGAGCTGGAGTTAGTTCAACAGTTGCAGGAGAGGACCCAAGAGAAAACTTACATAGCACCCCCTACAAGTTTTACAGAACTTGCAGCATTTATTGCTAATTGCGACCTGTTTGTAGGGAACTCCAATGGTCCATCCCATGTTGCCGTATCGACCGAGATCCCAACCTTGCAGCTTCATGGGCCAACCATTGCCCAAACCTGGTGCCCTAATAACCAAAAACATCGCTCGGTTCAGGGGAAAGATATGGAAAGTATTTCTGTGTCACAAATTCGCTTGAAAGTATCGGAAATGATGCCCATTATTAGCAATAATGTGGCACAAAGAGTTAAAATTGGTGATAGGATGAGGTGGGATCAGCCCTGGGTGTTATAGTTCAACAAAGGTGGAGCCAATGGTGAATATTTTAAGGATCGAACGCAGCAAGCGTACAAGGTCGCGTAAATTGCCCTATCTTCCACGAATTGGGATTGTTATTGATTTCGGCGGGAGGCGTATATCGTACCGCCAAGCGCCTATAATCGAGACAATTCTAAATCTGATAGAAAGGGGAGCTAGCCGGTCGAACTTCGATAAAATCATCACTGAGCAACTCTATGAAATAGCACTCCCTTCTTTTGCTAAGAAAAAAACTGTCAATGTTAAAGCAAAAACCATCTCTTCCAGGCCGAAGAGGTTGCGAAAAAAGTAATTCTGAAAGGTTTTAATTTATGGTTCCATTCCGTGTATTCGATCGCGACAAAAAGCAAATGTGGCAAATTATTAACTACCACCCCAGTCAGGGAACCGATGGAAGTTATCTGGCTACAAAGGAAGACGATGATGCAACAGATGGAGATATGAAAATCATACCGGCAACTGAATTAGCATCCTATAAATTCGTAGACTTTCTTGAAGAGGTGGAGCCTTTTGACAGTTGAGACTTGCCCGAAGCCGCTTCTGAATAAAAGATTTCTCGTTGTGGAAGATGCCCTCGATAACCGGCAATTATACTCTTATTTACTAGAGGAATGGGGTGCTTTAGTAGAAGTTGCAGAACATGGGGAGGCTGCCCTTTCTCTCATCAACAAGATGGACTTCGACCTCGTACTTATGGATCTCAATATGCCGGTTATGGATGGCTACGAAACCATGCGCTTACTAAGCTATTATAGGAATCGCCCTCCCACCATCGCCCTAACAGCTTACGAGGCCAATTCTCAAGAAGTAAAATTGCAGCAGTGTGGATTTGATGCTTATCTTGCTAAACCAATTGACCCCCAGCAACTCTATGAAAAAATCATTTCTTTCTTGGAGCAAGACTACTGCGACTGCTGAGCTTCTTTTTGCCCTTGCTCGATATCCACAAAACGTAACAAAGTGATGCCAATAATGAATAGAAGTCCAATAAATATAATAGCTCCACGGCTGTCTTCTGACATCTTACTGATCACAGCAAATAGCAACGGGCCAAAGATTCCAGCAAACTTGGACGAGACGCTATAAAAACCAAAAAATTCACCGGCTCGGTGTTCGGGAACCATTAAAGTATAGATCGAACGGCTCAAAGCTTGAGAAGCTCCTTGGACGAGAGAAATGCCGATGGCGAGAATCCAAAAATGTATGGCCTCAGACATAAAATACGAAAAAATAGTAATAATGAGGTAAACAACTAGAGTGATGTATAGACCGATTTTAGGTCCGATCTTCATCGCCAGGGGGCCGAAAATAAAAGATGCTGGGACACCTAGAAACTGTACCATCACTAAGGCAGCCATAAGGTCTTGGTTGCCAATTCCCATTTCTTTTCCATAGATAGTCGAGAGTTTCATAATGGTACCAATGCCATCGGAATAAAACCAAAAAGCTATTAGAAAGATAAAGAGGTTAGGGAAGGTTTTTGCTTGGCGAAAGGTACCGATAAGTTTTTTAAAGGAGAGTGTGACAATTTCTGTCGTTCTCAAGGAAGTTGGAAGAGTCGGGTGCTTTTTTTCTACAACATGCTTAAACAGAGGAATACTAAATAAAGCCCACCAAATTCCTACTGCGATAAAGCTTGCGTGAACGGCTTGTTCTTTGTTGGAGAAACCAAAAAAATCGTACTGTGCCACCCAGGCAAAGCACAAAAGTAGTAAGAGCCCACTAGCTAAATAACCGAGAGCATAGGCAGAGGTTGAGGTTGTATGAACATTATCTTCCTCACAAATATCAATAAGAAGGGATTCGTAGAATACGTTACCTAAGGCGAACCCCATGTTTGCCAAGATATATAACAAGGATGTCAAGGCAATGAGACCTTGACCTGAAAAAGCTAGTCCTATCGATGATGCTACTCCTAGGAAAGTGAAGAAGAGTAAGAATTTTTTTTTACCGGATATGGCATCGCAAATGGTCCCCAAAAATGGCGACAAAACGGCAGTTATTGCCATGGCGACTGCGGAAATTGCAGCCCATAAAGAAGATTTATCATGGGGGGCAAGGTCAGAAGCAACAACATCGGCGAAATAAATAGGCAAGATGGCAACCATGATGACAGCTGCAAAGGATGAATTTGCTATGTCATAATATGCCCAGGCTCGCAGATCCTTGCGATCAAGACCTAGTACCTTCAATACTCGCAGCCAAAATGAAACCCTTGGGGGCAGGTTGTTTGTCATAGAGTTGTCTTCCGTTAAAAATTTTGAATAGATCTCCGTAAGATACAGAAAACGTAACGATTAGCCAAGATCTCTCAAAATTTTCTCACTCAAAATATAGAACATAGCAAGAAATCGTGCTAGAGATTCACTTGCTGAGTATATTGCAAAGCTAATTTTGGGGAGCTGTTCGGTGTTAAATCGAAGTAAAGCATTGTTAGACGGATTTCTAGAAGTTCTGGAGTCATTAGGCCTATTTATTTGTCTTGTTCTTGCTGCACCCATGGGAGTTTTCCGACGCTTGGACCGTCTGTATGCTGGATTTTACTATCTAATAGTTCTATTACCTCGTAACCTGATTGCACCATTGATCAGAGTTCAACTTGACTCGAAGATAGGTAATTACCTGCAAGCTGCGAATTTACTAGATCAGATTACGTTGGTGCTGGAAGACTCAGTAGAGTCAAAGAAACATATTAATGTTAACCGCATTCTTTGTGATTTCTATTGCATGTTGTTCCGTTTATATGTGCTTTCGGGGAATATTGAGGATGCCGCCCTGACTGTCATTCGAGCCCACCAGAAAATAGGAATGGACAAACTTCCAAGTACTCCTAACTTCGATGTGAAAGTAGCTCATGTTGTTAAAGCGGGTATTGCCGCAGGAAAGCTCTTGGAAGATGGTGGTCTTGCTACCCTTATGGTTAGGACCGGAGAAGAGCAAGTGCTGTCGAAGTCATCGCAATATAAGAAAGAGTACAAATCGCGAAAAGTTGTTGAAACTGAAGATGGTGCGAAAATCATACCGTTTCCTAGACCATAAACTTTATCCAATGCACCGTAAAACGCCTTCCTTCAGGTGGACGATATCAAGTGGGGAGTTACTTCATCAAGAATCTGCTCTTTAGGTAGCAGAGGTTTTAATACTTATATAGTGGAATAGCCCAGGCCAATGACCTGGGCTTTTTAGTACGGATACTTAAGTGGCTATTTTACCGTTGAGAACTTTAAGTTCGCAAAAGGAGTAACTATATTTGCTGGCAAGGAATAACTTGTCGTCACCTTGTAAGAGTGGGCAAGTGTTTGGGTAAATGCTGCGCAAGTGTGAGGAGAGTTGTAATAAAACTGCGATTTAAACTGCAGATTGCTTGTATGGGTTTCATCACCTTTTACGATAAGAAGACCATTGGTTCCACGAATCACAACTCCCTTAATCAACCGGATATCGCTGTTAGAAGCCACATAACATTCACCAGAACAATCGTTTGATAAGTAATTGCAACCGTCTAAGGTAAGGGTGTCAAGGTTGCCTGTGTCAGAATTTACAACAAGGGGAATACCTGTAATAGTTTCATCCTTAAGGTTCAAGCTAGCAATGTTACTGTCTGACATCTTTACAAACTTTTCACTGACGCCTTGCAAGGTTGCAAGGTAACCAATATTCGCATTGTTGTCATCAGATATATATATAGTCAATGAATCCCCTTCATCTCCCTGAGCTCCCTGTGACCCTTGAGCACCAGTTTCTCCTTTATCCCCAGTCGCTCCGTCTTGGCCTTGGTGAGAGACTGCAACAAAGTCATGACCGTCGCAAATAAGCAAGGAGGCATCTTCTTTTACATACACAACCTGATTCAAAGAATCATTGCTACAAATAGGTAGTTCATCCCGTGTATTAGCATAGGTCATCGCAGATAATGTCTCTTCCGTACTAAGGTCAGATGTGTTTTCATCCTTGTTTGTAGCTTCTCCACAAGCTGAGTTGATGGAAGCAATGATGCTTATTATTAATGTGCCCTTCATAAATGCTTTCATTTTGTTCTCCTTTTAAGTATCCCGATATGTTTTAACTATTGTTGTGTTGTAAATCTGATCCATTGACACTGATTTCTGGCATTGCACATACAGCCTTGGAAATATGGTTGCAATGTGTCTGTTCCCAGTAGAATAATACGACCGTTGTTTCCTGAGTTACATTGTGCGCTACCTACTGTTACCAACGCTCCATCTTTGCCTTTGTCACCTTTGTCACCTTTTGGTCCTTGTGGTCCGACATCACCTTTATCGCCTTTTAATCCTTGTAAACCCTGCACACCTTGGTCACCTTTTGGTCCTTGTGGTCCGACATCTCCTTTGGGTCCTTGAGGTCCGACGTCGCCAGTGTCACCTTTGTCGCCTTTTGGTCCCTGAGGTCCGACGTCGCCAGTGTCACCTTTTAGTCCTTGTGGTCCGACGTCGCCAGTGTCACCTTTTGGTCCTTGCGGTCCGACGTCGCCAGTGTCACCTTTTAGTCCCTGTGGTCCGGCGTCGCCAGTGTCACCTTTTGGTCCCTGAGGTCCGACGTCGCCAGTGTCACCTTTTAGTCCCTGTGGTCCGGCGTCGCCAGTGTCACCTTTTGGTCCCTGTGGTCCGACATCACCTTTAGGACCTTGTAATCCTGCTTCTCCCTGAGGACCAGTATCGCCTTTTAATCCTTGAGGCCCTTGTGGTCCGACATCACCTTTGTCGCCTTTTAGTCCTTGAGG
>JBNKNM010000011.1:16257-16339 GCA_050293845.1 Pseudobacteriovorax sp.
TTGAGGACCAGTATCACCCTTGTCACCTTTAGGACCTTGTAATCCTGCTTCTCCCTGAGGACCAGTATCGCCTTTTAATCCT
>JBNKNM010000011.1:16439-64992 GCA_050293845.1 Pseudobacteriovorax sp.
TGAGGTCCTTGTGGTCCGACATCACCTTTTTCACCTTGAGGTCCTTGTGGTCCGACATCACCTTTTTCACCTTGAGGTCCTTGTGGTCCGACATCACCTTTTTCACCTTGAGGCCCTTGTGGCCCTGTTTCCCCTGATCCCTCTCCTGGAGTACTCACTTGGTAGCGTAAAGTTAGCTCAGCTTGATGACGGTCATTCCAATCAAAATCCTGATGAGGTACAGGGCCAAAGTTGAACCAATCTGGAAATGACCCGGAAAATTTTTTTTCTTCAAATTTGGAAGAATTATCTTTCTTGCAGTTAAAAATTGTCTTTTCTAAGAATGAAATATCAAGTCCATCTTGAGCTTGGAGAATAATACCAAAATTTTGATCTTGTTTTACAGCTTGCTCTATATAGCTGAGTAGTGATAATTGAATTTTTTTGGCTCGCTTATTTGTGACTTCTTGAATTAAGAAAATGTTTTCCGAAACTACACTCTCTTCAATCATACGATCTATGCCATGCATAAAATCTCGTCCATCTGGTAATGGAGATTTAACCTTATAGGCATATATACTTCCGCTACCTCTCATTTTCCAGATATTTAGATCAAGGATAGCGCTGTCAAGGGTGTCTTTGCTAGTCACACCTGATAGATCGAACCACAAATATATATACTTATTCCCATAGTAGGAATCTTTTAACTCTAGGTTAAAAAAAGGTACTCTGCGATTTGAATCAAGGATAGTTAATGCTTTGTCAGAAAGGATTTTTTCTGAAGGACCTGAGTATCCAAGCCCAGCTATTAGCCCAAAGGCTAAGATAAAAAATATTTTTAGATAGGAAGATGTCATGCTTGGCTCCACTTAAGTCTGACAATTATCTCTACCTGACTCAGTGGTAATCTGTAGGCTGTATTTGCTTCACTCAAAACATCGGTGTTATCAAAAAAATAGTTAAGAGAAATCAAAAACCATAAAATACTTAGAATAAGATTAGTAAATTTAGGAAACTATGACTGATTATTTCAAAAAATTTTATAGGTAATTTTTATCGTAACATTTTAAAAATAGGACTATAAGTAAGATTTAGCCCAAAATCACCTAAAAATTAGCCCTCAATGCTTCTTTCTATATACCTCATAAAGGTATTATAGAGAGTCAGTATCAAGAAAAGGAGAATTATTGCAAATTCAGGATGAAACCAATGATGGCTTTTAAAATGATTTGGAATATTTATATTATACTAAAGGTAACATTCTAAACTTCCTCAATTTGTCTTTATTACACACCGTCCTTTGCCTAGTCGATTATTAGGTCTGATCAGAACTGTTAGAGACTTTCCATTAAGAGGGGGCGTTGCCTTGAAAGTACATTTTAGTACCCTTCTTTGTTTATCTCCTGCATTAAAAGTGATGGAATGTTTACTACCAGGAGTCAGCTCTATTCTCATGGGAGTCGTGCCGCGATAAAGTCCATTATCAACGTTAATGAACAGCTTTTTATCTGGTGATAATACTCTGATGGGTACTAAATTGGATTGAATTAGTTTTTTTAAAGTGACTTTTGGAATCGCTTTTACCTCTCCTGGCCGTCCTTTGATGCGAATTATTTCCCTTTGGTAACCGGGTCGACTAAGTTCTAGAGAATAGGTCCCTGGTTTTAATGTTAGTTTTGCCGGAGTTTTTGTAAAACCATCATGAATTTTTTTTCCGTTAATGGAGATCAAAACTGAGTCAGGTTCGGCCTCTAATTTCAAATGTAACTTTTGGTCAAGGATATATTTCTTAGCAAACCAATAACCACCAAATGCCAGTAAAATCATGAAAAGAAAACCTAGGAATTTGTTGTCCCGGTTTTTTTTATTGGGTTGACGGCGGTATACCGGCTGCTGAACACTGTTTTTATTTGCAGATTGAATGGATGTCGTTGGCTTAGATTTTAATGGTTGTGATAATGCTCCGGTATTGGGAATAGGTTTGATAGTGCTGCGATGAATTCCGGTTTGGTGCTCAATTTCGCTAGAACTCATCTCAATTTGGGGGTTGGTGGCCGGCTTTACATGAATTTGTGACAAAGTCTCTTTAATATCGTCTTGGGTCTTACCGCGCTTTTTAGCAAGAATTCTTTTAAGGAAATTGCCCAGTTCACTGGCTATAAACTCTGAGTACTTTGAGTGGAGATATCGTAACAAATCTTTCTCAAAGGCGGCAGCAGATTGATAGCGGTGTCTTCTTTCTTTAGCTAATCCCTTCATCACAATATTGTAAAGCTCTTCATCGATACTCGGGTTTAATTCTCTAAGGTTGTAGGAAATCTCACAGTTTTGAACCCTCCTGATGCTTTCGACTTCAGTTTGTCCGGCAAACAAGCGCTTCATGGCCAAACATTCCCACAGAACTATAGCCAAGCTAAAAATATCAGAACGTCCATCAAGTTGCTTTGCTGCCACCTGCTCGGGGCTCATGTAGGAGTATTTACCTTTCACCACTCCAGGCCTTGTTTCGGTGATCTTATTTTCAGCCGAAGCGATGCCAAAGTCGGTGATCTTAACCTCTCCTTCGTAGGAAATGAGGATATTTTGGGGAGAAATATCGCGGTGGACAATACCTAAGGGCTCTTTTGTAATTTCGTCAGACTTGGTGTGAGCATAGTGAAGGGCGCGTGCGGCATTTGCAGTGATATATAACGACATGGCAATGGTGAGCCTGGTTTTTGCCGACTCACAAGCGGACAGCAAGGTCCGCAGGTCACAGCCATCTACATGCTCCATGATGAGTGCATAGGAACCCTCGACCTCAGTAAAATCATAAACTTGAACAATATTAGCATGTTGTAATCTCTTGCAGATGTGCGCTTCATCGCGAAACATCTCAATGAACTCTTTGTCTTGGGAATAATGAGGCAATATCCGTTTAATGGCACAAATACGCTGGAAGGCAGCTTCTCCAATGGCCTTGCCCAAATAGATTTCTGCCATACCACCGCGTGCTATGCGTTTGCCTAAAACATAAGAGTTTTTTGCCATGCATTCCCTAATGGTGGATCACTAGATTACAAATAGAGCCATAAGGGTATTCGGCCAAAAAATCGTGAAGTGAAGTAGATCGAAGGGTTAGGCAGGTAAGACACATGTAACTACCCATAAATATAAAAGAAGAATTTTTCCGCGGCAAAGAGTGAATTATTTACTGTATGACACAGATTTACCTGGACATTTGATTGACCATTATTTACCCGATTGATAATCTCAGTATGTGATACCGGGTATTTTTTGCGTATCTAAGAAGATGGGAGCGTCGTGGCGGGAGCGGTTTTTATTACGATTGAAGGGGGAGAGGGTGTCGGAAAGACTCTATTTACCGAAAAGTTAAAAGCAAGACTCGAAGATGCTGGCAAAAAAGTAAAGACCACAAGAGAACCCGGTGGTACCCCAGCAGCCCAAGCGATTCGCGAATTGTTTTTAAGTCCTCCTGAAGAGGAAGCTCTAGAGGCGTTGACTGAGCTACTTTTAGTCTCGGCAGCCCGGCATCAGCATGTGAAAAAGCTCATTGAGCCCGCCTTGGATGCGAATTATTGGGTGGTTTGTGATCGCTTTGTCGATTCCAGCCGTGTCTACCAAGGTATCGTAGGTGGATACGATCGCACATCTCTCGAAACTGTAACGAAAATGTCCATTGGGAGCTGCGAACCGGATATTACATTTCTTCTAGATTGCAGCCCAGAAGTCTCCTTAAATAGGTTAGCCCTGAGGGGAGTCACTGGACAGCAGAGTAATCGCTTTGATGCTGCAAATTTGGCATTTCACAGGCAGCTACGGGACGGATTTTTGCGCTTAGCAAAAGAATTTCCGAATCGTATTGTAGTTTTAGATGCGTCGCAAGATCCAGCGGCGGTATTAGCACAAGCCTTGAATACTCTTAAAGAAAAGTTTGGAATAAGTTTTGACTAAAGCGCATGAGGATCGGTCTATAGATTGGTCGCATTTAATTGGATTCGAAGAGGACTTGGAGAGAGTTCAGAATCTTTATAAGGCCGAGAAGTTGCCACAGGTCATTTTATTCCTGGGCCGTGAAGGCATAGGTAAAACCCTATTTATGGCAAAGTTGACCGCATTGATCTATTGTGAGCAGCAGAGAGGATGCGGTCATTGCAGCTCATGTTTGGAAGTGCTTCATAGTACCCATCGGGAGCTGCTATGGCTTGATCCTGAAACTAAGTTTAAAGTGGAGCACGGTCGCCAGCTTCAAGAACATTTTAGTATTAGTGCTAGCCAGGAGTTGGTGCAAGGGGAGTTGCGTTCCATCCCCCGCATTGCCACTTTGATCGATATTGAGCGTTGTACGGATCAAGCGGCGAATCAGTTGTTAAAAACCCTAGAGGAACCCCAATCTGGTACTTTTATATTGATGACATCTAGTAAGCCTAGGCAGATCTTAGATACCATTTTATCCCGTGCCATTCGCTGGCAGCTGCGCCCTCCTAACCCTGAGCTTGGCTTGCAGTGGCTCTGTGGCAAGTGGTCATCCGACTATTCTCAGCAAGAGATTGCAAAATGTTATGGGGAGTCAGGATATTCTATCGGTAAAGCGCATCGATATCTCACTCACCATAGTTCAGATGAACAGCAGCAGGTTGACGATGTATTGAGATCCCTGCTTTTTGGTAAAGATCCGGGGCAAGCCCTGGAGGCGGCTACTATACTTACAAAGCAGATTCAGCTGAGTGTGAATGACATTACATTAAGAATCGAGCTATTATTGAATCAGTACTATAGGTGGCGATTGGGTGCACTTTCAGGCCCTGATGCAGATTTTTTTACTAGGATTCATCCCCAGATAGATGCCGAGACGCGGCAGCGTTGGCGGCAAAACTTAGCAAGGTTTAGAAGTCTTGCGGGGCGGTCACAAATTCCGCTCAATGCGCAGATGGTTACTGAATCATTTGCATTGACTAGATAATAGAGAGGCATGGGATGTCAGGAATCAATATTGTTGGAGTCCAGTTTAGGCGTGCTGGGAAGATCTATGACTTCGATGGTAAAGAATTACTATTGAAGTTGGGAGATAGAGTCGTTGTTGAGACAGAAAGAGGTCTCAGCCTTGCCGAAGTGAAAAGGGTTGCGTTTGCCTATCCCGATGAAAGGGATATTTCATTATTAAAGCCTGTTATAAGATTGGCTAGTCGCAAGGACTTGGAAAGTGAAGGAAGATTAACGCCCGAGTATGCCAAAGATTTTGCTAAAGGGAAGATAGTTGAATTAAAGCTAGAGATGCATGTCATTAATGTGGAAGTTCAATTTGGTGGCAATAAAGTTATTATCTTCTTCTCAGCACCAGGCCGGGTGGATTTTAGGGAGCTTGTCAAAGAACTTGCCGGTGGTCTTAAAACTAGGGTTGAACTTAAGCAGGTTGGGGCTCGCGATGAAGCTAAGCTTTCAGGGGGGCTGGGCATCTGTGGGCGTGAGTTTTGCTGTTCCAGCTTCCTTAGGGAGTTTGTGCCGGTCTCCATTAAAATGGCAAAGAACCAAAATCTTGCTCTCAATCCCAGCAAGGTTTCAGGGGGGTGTGGACGGCTACTTTGCTGCCTGACATATGAGGACGAAACCTATAGCATACTACGTCAATCCCTTCTCCCTAAGGGTGCCAGAGTTAAAACCCACGAAGGTGATTTCGGCGATGTCATCAAGGGTGATATACTCAATCAAACTATGCTGATTGAGCTAGATTCAGGGGATCTGAAGTCAGTACCCATTAGCACTCTGGGGCTTGTAGAGTCAGGAAAAGGAGTGGAGAATGAGTGGGGTGACGATATCGATTTAGGAGATCTTTTAGGTGAAGATGACGAAAAATCATCGTTACTTGAAAATGATCTTGACGCTGGGCTCTTAAGCAAGGGCTTAGATCAGCGTCGTAGTAAGGATGCCGCTGAGACGGCAAAAAAACGGCGTCATAACCCCCGTCATCACAAAAGCCAAAAAGAGGGTTCGCGGCAGCAAAAGCCAAGGGAGGCTTCACCTAGTAACACCACCCGAAAAACAGAAACTCAAAAATCGGAGAAGAATCAGAAACCCCGGCAACAAAAGCAGCGTCATCGCAATCGTAAACCCAAGGAAAAGCCAAGGAGCTAATGTGGCAAAGTTGTATTTTCGCTATGGAACTGTAGGTAGTGCCAAGACCATGAATCTCTTGGCAGTGGCTCACAATTATCGCCATCAAAACAAGAACGTGCTGCTACTAAAACCACGGTTGGATACTAGGTTTGGGATGGATGTCATAAAATCACGCTCGGGCTTAACTATGGACGCTGATATCCTGATTGAAGACAACACTCACATCAGTGAAGAAATACTGTGCGATGTGCATTGTATACTCGTCGATGAAGCACAGTTTCTTGCTCCCACTTTCATTGACCAGTTGCGAGATATCTCTAGAGTTAAGAATATTCCGGTGATTTGCTATGGCTTGCGTACAGACTTCAAAACTAAATTATTTCCTGGTAGTGCGCGCCTCATAGAATTGGCCGACAGTATCGAAGAGGTTAAGACCACCTGTGCCTTTTGTAACAAGAAAGCTATTTTCAATATCAAGTTTGTCCAAGGAAGGGCCGTCACCCAAGGGCCACAACTAGAATTGGGCTCTGAGGAAAAATACCTCCCTGCTTGCTCCAGCTGTTATTTTGAGCAACTGGAAGTGTCACTCAATCAGCTGATAATCCCTCACGAACAGGAATCAAATCCTGAGGTGCCTTAACCCTTTTCATTTTATCAAAGGTCATTTGGAGATACGCATTAGCAGCCAGACGACCGATCACCAGGGCTATCATGGCTAGGCTTACAGCAGCCATGGGCCAACCATAGCCTATGCTAATAACTAGTAGTCCAATCACTGTAGCTAATTCAATTAATGAGGCATAGGTGACAGGTGCTGTTGTTTTAATACAAATGAGCATAGATCTTTGCCAGCATAGCCATAGGCTGGAAGCAGGGATGGCGATACAAATGATCAAAGGCAAGCCTGCAAATGCTGCCATGGAGGGGTTCAGGCCAGCAATGTGCTGAAACCATAGGCTTGCTAGAGGCGTTAGGGCAATAAATGCCAGGGCTAGAGTAAGAAATAAACCTAGGTATAGGGCAAATAATCGTAGTATCCGCAGATTTTGTTGCTTCTCTCCCATGAGAGCAATAATAACCTCTTGAAATGATAATGGTATGGCGCGAAAGAAGAATACAATACCATTTACGACCGGAATGACAGCTAGAGACTCTACAGGCTGATACCCGCGATTAATAGCAAATGTGACTAACGGTTGGACCGTCAAACCTATAAGGGTTGTGAGTGCCAGTGGATAGTAAAAATGAGCAATTTTGCTGTAGGAAAGGCTACTACCAGGGATTTGTTTGACTTGTTTTTGAGCGGTCAAGGATACAATAGTAACATAGATGGCTTCGCAAGTGACTCCTGCGCTGAGGCTCAGAGTTGCGCTTGCTGCCCCATGCAGAAGTTTATACTCATAAGCAATGTAAGCAGCACCACTCATTGCTAGAAGACGTAATATGGTGCCTAGGGCGAGCCTTTTTGTATGTCCCTGGGATATAAGGACTCCCTGGTAAAAGCGTCTAATACCGATCATACCAGGCCACGGCAACATGCAGGCAACGGCAAGCCAAACATACTGGCGAATTTCTTCTTTAAGTTGAAGAAGGTCTCGAGACCATAAATCAAAAAGGGCTGGTATAAGAGATAGCAGCATAACTCCTGTGCAGATAGCGCTCAGGAAAAAAGAAAAGTTGCGCATTTTGTTAAAAGAACCGCGATCTTTCACCAGCCGGGTTGCCGCGGCCATTAGCATGATCACCGGAGCTTCTATCAGCAGGCCGAAGGCAAAAGTTACTCCAAAGGCTGCAAGGTTATAAACAGGAAAGTCCATCCTTGCGACAATTGCAGAAAGATACGGTCCTTCTATGGCCATCATGATCCAGGTGGATGCCAGGGGAAGCCAGTATTTTAGGATACCAGTATAATTCAGATCTTGTTCTTTATTCATAAGCTCACTTGTGGTGGAGTCGATTGTTTAGTGACCAATCGTTGTCGTTCCGGTGTCAGGTGCAAGTCTTGGCGGTGCTTAGCGGCCAACTGGCCACAGGCTGCGGATACTTCCAATCCCTTAGAATATCTAACCGGTGCGGGAATGGAGCGATCGCTAAGATGTTTTTGGAAGCTTCGAATTTCCTTATCGCTGGGCCTTTGATAAGGCATACCTGGATGGGCATTAAAAGGGATGAGATTGACCTTGGCTTTCAGCCCTTGGAGGAATCTAACAAGGTCTTTAGCCTCCCTTAACGATCCATTGACATTGCTGATCAGAATATACTCGATGGTAATTCTGCGTTTGGTTACAGACTGGTAATGTCGCAAAGCTGATTTCAAAGTTTCTAAGTTGTATTTTCGATTGATAGGCATTAGTTGGCTGCGCAGATCGTCCCTTGCAGCATGCAGCGAAAGCGCTAAAGCGGCTTTTGAATCCGTGGCTAAATCGCGAATGCGAGGGGCTAAACCCGATGTCGATAGGGTAACATGTTTAGCTGCTAAATTAAAATGATCTTCGGCAATCATGGTATTGGCGGCTGCGATAGCATTAGCATAATTATCGAAAGGTTCACCCATGCCCATGAAAACCACGTGGCTGACCTTTTTGCCTTCTGTTTTCAGCTTAAGATTTGCTAGAAAAAGTTGAGCAAGGATTTCGGCTTTTGTAAGGTGACTGACAAAACCTAATTTCCCTGTTTGGCAGAAATCGCAAGCCAGCTTACAACCAACCTGGCTGGATACACAGAGGCTGGTGCGGTTTTCATAGCGCAATATCACTGTTTCGATAGAGTATCGTTTTGCATTGGCCAATAGCAACTTTGTAGAGCCATCCTGAGAGGATTCTTCACTCACAACTTCTGGGAGAGACCAATCGATACCAAGAAACAGTTCTTGACGTAGGTTTTTTGATATGTTGCTCATCTCATCAGGGGAACGGACCTGCTTGGCATATATCCATTCAGCTATTTGGGTACCACGGAACTTAGGGTGCCCCCATTCCTTGAGCAGGTTCTCATAATCTGAGCGGCTGAGAGATAGAAAGTGTGGTTTTGTCATGAATATGCCTAAATTGACATGGTCGATAGAGCCCTATTTATAGCTATATTCATACAAAAGTCAAAGGCTTATTCTGAAACACCTTTTCCTGGCCTTTCCTCCACCGCGATGCATTAGCCGGAATGCGGCATAACACAATGATAATATAGAAAATTTATACATTTTTGGGGGTGTGATGGGGCTATCGTCTTTATGTAATTTTTCCCAAATCAGGGACCTCGACATTGATAGCGGCTAAAATCTTATCCACATTCTGTGCTCGCAAGTCTGCTATGACTTGTTCTACCACTGTACGGGGAACTAGCTCATTGATGGATTCGTCATAATGGCGATAACAACGGGCTTCTTCTCCTTGGTAATTCAAAACCAAAGCGCGTACCTTTGTCCCATCTATAGTGGGGTTGATGTGAATGCCACAGGGCATAGTGCAATCCCCTCCGAGAGCGGCTAGAATTTGTCGCTCTATGGTTGCTGCTAGATAGGTTTCGCGATGAGACAGGCTTGCTATATCTAAGGATGCTGGATGATCTTTATGACATTCAATGGCTAAAGCTCCTTGAGCCGCGCAAGGAACGAACCACTCAAGATCAATGATGCTGTGATCCACGTCTAATTCTAAGCGCTCCAAGGAGGCTGCAGCTAGAATCAGGGCGTTCCAATTACCTTCCATGAGTTTTCTGAGGCGGGTATCCACATTGCCTCTGACAGCGGCTAAACTGATATGCTGCCCTAAACCTTTGAAGAGAGATTGTCTCCGGAGGCTGGATGTGGCTATCGTTAACGGTTGCGAACTTTGAAAATGATCTTTACTTACTAGCTTGTCGGAAAAACCTAACACATCCCTTTGTCCTGGCTTAAAGATGATGGCATCTTCAGCACGATGCCTCTTTAGAATGGCACAGAGGGTGAAATCTTCAGAAATCTTCGCTGGTAAGTCTTTAAGGCTATGAACAGCGATGTCTGCCTCCCCGCGGAGCATCGCCTCTTCCAATTCACGGATAAAGACCCCTTTACCACCGATCTCGTGGAGAAATCTATCTTGAACACGATCGCCTTGGGTCTTGATGATTTTGAGTTCACCCTCATATCCGAGGGGTTTGAGTAGAGATGCCACGTACTTGGATTGCCAAAGGGCCAACTTACTGCCACGGGTCGCAATAGTAATATTTTTCATTTTATCTCTCTATTATTAGGAAAAAGCAATTTTAATGCATCAGCCATATCTTCGGGAAAATAGCCATCTGGGGGGTTCCGTACACCCCGGCCAGCGTCACCCGATAGTTTATTAGTAATAGATTTTATCATATTGTCTAGGGCCATCATCTGTTCTTCAGTGAGTTCGCTAAGGGGGCCTTTTGCCAAAGACCTGGCCTTTTCCTTGGTGAACAGATCCGTTAAATACTGACGAAAACCTGAAAGCGCTGGCTTCAGATTCAAGCCGTTCATCCAATTAATAAAAGTAGATGAATTTTCTATAATAATTGACTTACCAATTTCGGCTGCCTTACGTCTTTCCTCAAAATTTTCGCCCACGACTTGTTTGAGATCGTCGATGTCAAACAGAAATACATCATCGAGTTCTGCGCATTTGGGATCTATATCCCTGGGTAGTGCTATATCAATTATAAATGTAGGGCGGTTGTCCCTGATGGTTTGCGAACGTTCGACGATCTCTTTGCTGAGGATGAATTCATTAGCGGAAGTAGAGCTAATGAGTACATCGCACGTGGGAAGAAGTTCATGTAGATCCTCCCAGGCATAGGCGTTACCAGCACCAAGATTTTGTACGAGATTTTGAGCGTTCTTAAGAGTGCGATTGATTATACTCAAACTTTTAGGATTATATTTCAGGGCGTATTTGGCTGCGACTTCAGCCATTTCTCCGGCACCGATGATGAGCACCCGATAGTCTTTGATATGACCATAAATGCGGTTGGCTAAGTCAATAGCCGCATGACTAATTGATACGGGTCTTTTAGAGATATCAGTTTGGGTGCGTACTTTTTTTGAGGAAGAAAAAGCCTCCTGGGATAGCCGCTTCAGAATGGGTCCGATTGTTCCCTTATCAACAGCTAGCCTTGTGGCTTCTTTAAACTGACCCGTGATTTGGGTCTCGCCTAAGACTAGTGAATCTAGACCCGAGGCTACAGAAAAAGCATGTTGAACCGCTTCGTGATTGATTAAACGATAGCTATGCTTAATGATGTCATTTTTCAAATCTTCCTTGGGGTGCGGGCTTAACTCTTGTAGATCTATGAAAATCTCAAGCAAGTGGTCAGCCTTGACTTCGCTGCGGTGCAGAACACCGTAGAGCTCCAAACGGTTGCAGGTGGATAGGACCATTATTTCTTGGATGTGATGCTTTTTTACCACTTGAGGTAGAGCTGCATCTATGTCCTCATGGCTTAAAAACAGTGTTTCCCGAAAGTCTAATCCTGCAGACTCGTGATTTGTTCCAACGCAAAATAAAACGGGAAGTTTTTCGTTCAAAGTTTATTTCCTATATTCCTAACAACCCAAAAAAACCGAGAGCCATAATACCAAAGCCAATAAAGGTCATGTTGGCCATTTTTTTTCCAGAAATTTTAAAAACATTCCTGCCTAGTAGGATTGCTAGGTACCATGCCCAAACTACTAAGGCCCATATAATTTTCGATGTGATTTCAGGAGTCTGCTGACCAGCATAAAACTGAGTGTAGATGGTACCGAGTATAAGTCCCGTTGTTAGAAACAGGAAGCATAGCCAAATGCAATTGAATAGAGCTTTTTCCAAGCCCGCAAGGCTGAGGTTGGCTACTAGAAGGCGGTTTAATTGCTTCATTTTCATAGCTCTGTACTGAATAATCAACAGAATGGCTACAGCAACAGCTAATATGCCGAAGGCTTCACCAATAACGCTCGCGTAGATATGAACTTGAACTAAAAGTTTGGGCTGTTCGACCATAGCAATCTGATGGGGTGAAGTGGTCAGCAGATGAACCAGAGAAATTAGTGTGACCAGTGGTGCGACGAAAGTACCTGCTAGGTTGATGCGGAAAAACATCTGCACAAATAGAGTCATCCATGCCAATAACGCTACCAGTAGAAAGCCGCTGGTGACATTATAAACTCCCTGAATAGTTGAATTGATAGCTAAATATGTCATAAGAAATGTAGCAACAATAAACAAACCATAGGCAATTTTATTAAGGGTATCTTTATTTTTGGCGCTAGAAAATGCGTGTAGGTAACACCCTGACGAGACGGCAAAGAAAATTAGAGCTATTACTACAGCAATATGATTGGGATTCAAAGCAACCCTCCTTTTAGGAATACTGCGCTAGTTTTAACTACAGGTTCTGTACTGTAGTTCTATATAATTAACCCAATCGAAGCTTAGGGAGAATGTGTTTTTAGTATAGCCGTTCTTCCTAGGCTAATTTTGCCGACTTCCTCAGATCAGCAATTTTCGCTCGACTCGGTGGCTGACTGGGAAGGAAAGAGCCTCCAGAACAATAGTTAACTGCAGTTCTTTTTTCCCTTGTGTCTTGATTCATGCGAATTAGCGTATTTGGTTACTACGACTACTTATACCCAGGCCTCCAGTTGTACGCTCTATATGGGACTGTCTTGAAAATCTTCGAGAATTTTTTTGAAAGTAGCCAGAAATTTAGCCCCTCCTTCCCCATCAATGACCCGATGATCAAATGTCAAACTCGCCAGCATTTGAGGGCGGATGGCAATCATGTCATTATCGACCACTACAGGTCTCTTGACGATGGTTCCTATTCCCAAAATGGCTACCTGGGGTTGGTTAATAATGGGGTTGGACGTAAGACTACCAAATCCCCCTGGATTGGTCACCGAAAAGGTGCCACCTTGTACTTCATCAGGTTTTAATTTTTTTGATCGGGCTCGTTCCACAAGGTCGTTTAGACGGCGAGAAATGCCCAGAAGGCTTAATTCACCCGCTTTCTTGATGACCGGTACGATAAGTCCGCCATTGATAGCGACAGCACATCCCAAGTTAATATCTTTTTTATAAAGAATATCATTGCCATCCAGTGAAGTGTTAACAATAGGGTGTTTCTTGATAGCCTCAGCTGCTGCCTGAAGGATAAAAGGGGTATAGGTTAGTTTGAACCCTTCAGTTCTTTGAAATTCAGATTTGGATTGCTCTCTGAGTTGGACTACCTTGTGCATATCAATTTCAAAGACTGTTGTCACATGGGGTGACGTGCGAACAGAGTCAACCATATGATCGGCAATAAGTTTTCGCATGCGGCTCATCGCTTCTCTTTGGACCTCTACTCCTTCCAGATACTCTTTGCCGTCCGCATCTTTACTTAAATTAAGAGAAGGGGAACTAGTTGGGCTTGAAGACCTTGTCACTAGAGAAGAGCTGGGAGTTGCGGGAGCTTCTGTATGGATATGAGAAGCCTGTCCCCCAGTTGTTACAACTGGTGAAACGTTCAAAACATCGCGCTTTGTGATGCGGCCGTGCAAACCTGATCCTGCTACTTGGGAAAGGTCAATGCCCTTTTCAGCAGCGATTTTTCGTACTAGGGGGGAGCTACGGACCCCAGGAGCGTTATTAACAGTAGCTGGGGCCATCTTTGGAGGCTCCCCTTGGGGAGAGGTATGCGTCTTTGTAACTTCTGGAGGAGTTGTGGTGTTTGCGGCTATAGTAGCAGAGTCGGAAGCACTGTCACCTATTACACCCAACACCTGATTGACTTCTACTGTAGTACCTTCAGGGGTTTGAATTTTCAGCAAAACCCCATCAGCTGGAGCGGGTATTTCGGTATCGACCTTGTCTGTGGACACTTCTAACAGAGGAGCATCCTTTTTAACAGGGTCCCCTTCTTTTACTAGCCAATTTGAAACAGTTGCTTCATTAACACCTTCCCCCATGAGAGGAAGAAGTATCTCTGTCGTCGCCATTACTTTCTCCAAAAAAATGTATACCTGGGTTTCTTTCTCATTGGTTACATATGAATTGCGCCACCCATGGCATCGTGCGCAGCTTCCATAATTGTTTCAGATATAGTCGGGTGCGGATGTATGGTCATCGCAATTTCATCTACAGTAGTCTCTAATACCTTGCCTAGAGCGAACTCGGCAATCAGTTCTGTGGCAGTGGCCCCGATAATATGAACGCCTAAAATTTCCCTGTATTTAGGTTCAAACACAATTTTAACAAATCCCATCGTCGCATCTTCGATTTTTGATTTGGCCATGGGAGCAAAAGGAAATTTGCCTACCTTGTAGTCTATTCCCTTATCTTTACACGCCTCTTCGGTAAGGCCAATACTAGCGACTTCAGGGTATGTATAGATGGCATTGGGGTTGGCCTCGTAATTGATAAGCTGTGGTTGGTGACCAGCAATGACCTCTGCAGCGTGATGCGCTTCAGCTGATGCCGTGTGGGCTAATGCGGGAGTATTAATGATATCGCCAATAGCGTAAATATTGCTGACGCTCGTGCGATAGTTCTGATCTACCTTAATAAAGCCACCCGTTTCTGGCTTAATGCCAACCTTTTCCAGGCCTAGGTCATTGGTTACAGGTTCTCGACCAATGGACAGCAGCACCTTATCAAAGATGCGATCTTTTTTACCTTCACAGGAAATTGTGACTTTTTTCCCATCATCGTTAACGGACTTAAGTTTAGTAGCGGTATCTACCGTAATCTTTTGCTTTTTTAGCTGCCTTGTCATCTCTTTAATCACTTCACCATCTTCTGAGGGCAGAATTTGTGGTAGCAGCTCAATAACGGTCACCTGCGATCCCATCCGGGCAAACAGTGAGGCAAATTCTGTACCAACAACCCCACCACCCACAACAGCCAGTGTATTAGGAACATGGTCAATGGAAAGGATGTGATCAGAGTTTAGAATATTCTTTCCATTAGATTGAGCAAAAGGAAGTTCTTTGATACGACTTCCTGTTGCTAAGAGGATGTTTTTACAATTAATGGTTTGCTGTTTGCTAGTAGAATCAGTTATGACCACAGAAGTATGGGATAACAGGCGAGCGTGCCCTTGAAAAACATCTATCTTGTTTTTCTTCATTAGGAATTTAAGGCCCTTCCGCTGCTGATCCACGATTTTATTTTTTCGATCCATGATTTTCGACCAGTCATAGGTGATTTTTCCTGTTTGGAAGCCCATGTCTGCTGCATGTTGCAGTTTGTCCCAGGTTTTTGCAGAGGCTAAAAGAGCTTTGGTTGGGATACATCCGACGTTTAAGCAGGTACCACCTAGATGCTCACGTTTTTCTATAAGCGCTACTTTTAATCCTAACTTAGCTGCTTTAATAGCGCCAACCTCGCCGCCAGGTCCTGCTCCGATGACAACTAAATCATATGTCGTAGTCATGATATATCTCCAAGTATTTTCCGGGTTTGGGGCCAAAATGGTCAATCGAGGTATGAAGATATACCAACAATTGAAGATATTTAAAGTAATTATTTGGTATAATTAATGCGACATATAGGGGAAAGCCGATAAGTTGTTGTAACTATGCGGAGGTTTAGAATGGCAAAAGTATTGGAATTTAAACCAAGCCAGTCTACTGAAATTAAGACTGCAGAATCGTTAGTTAAAATTGCCGAGGAAATCGATGCTGTGATTCTACGACATCTTCAGGAGGATCATGTAGATCCTCGTGATCTGGTGGGTCTTCTATCCCACCGACTGGGAACCTTGATGAATCATTTAGAGGAAAAATCGGAGCTTTGGTATATTTGCGAAAAGGTGATGAAGCGCCAAGCTCAGATAGACTAGTCTAAATAGGGATTTAGGACTGTGGATCGCAGTTCGTTGATACCTTTCATTTTAAGGGATGAGGTTTCTATGATTGTTTTGACATCTACTCCTAAATAGCCGAGATGCTCCCCAAGTTTATCTTTGCTTTTCCTAAGCTCTTGCCTAGATAATTTGTCGCACTTAGTCATAACGACTGTGACAGCTAATTGACGACTCAGCTTAAAAACCAATTGCTCATCAATGGGCTCCAGCTTTCTTCTGCAGTCAAAAAGATGTATTAGCTCCGTTATATTAGGTCGCCGTAGGTATGCCTCACTGAGGGGTTCCCAGTGTTTGGCGATGTCACGACGTGCTATATTATACCCATAACCTGGTAAATCTGCCAAAATGACTTTGCTATTTACGCTAAAGAAGTTGATCATCTGAGTCTGCCCAGGGGTACGACCATGGCGGGCAAGATTCCTACGCCCCAATAAGCTATTGAGAAGAGAAGACTTTCCTGTATTGGAACGACCTATAAATGCTAATTCGGGAAGCTCATAAACGGGAAGCTGTTCAGGTTTTGCTGCACTAGTGATATATGTGGAGTTCATTGAGTTATCCTCTATAGGTCATACGTAATGCCAAAAGTACATTTACTCGAAGATGAGCTAATAAACAAGATCGCTGCTGGTGAAGTGGTCGAACGCCCTTCTAGCGTAGTGAAAGAACTCGTGGAGAATTCTATCGATGCCGGGGCGACTAAAATTCAAATCGAATTAGAGGATGGTGGGAAAAAGCTTATTAGAGTTGTGGATAATGGCTCGGGCATGGATCATGAAGATGCGATCATTTCACTTAAACGCCATTGTACCTCGAAGATAACGGCCATTGATGATCTTTTTAATGTAGCGACCATGGGATTTCGTGGGGAAGCTTTAGCCTCTATTTCTGCCGTCTCCCACTTTACATTGTCCACACGGCGAGAAGGATCTGAGACGGGGACACGGATTGTTTTTAAAGATGGCCATCAACAGGTTGATCCTTGGTCAGGTCCATCGGGAACACAGATCAGCATCGCCGATCTTTTTTTTAATGTGCCTGCCCGCAAAGCTTTCCTTAAAACAGGAGCCGCTGAATTTGCGCAATGTCATGAGTTTGTGCAGGCTCTTGTTCTAAATCGGCCTGATCTCAGTTTGTCTTTAAAACATAATGGAAAAATTCATCTCGATGTCAACTCTCTTGAAACCCAAAGCCCAGAACTTTGGGGGGAATTTGCCATTAGAAAACGTGCTGAAATGATAATGCCAGATACGAATGGAATGATATATTTGTGTCAAGCTGATAAATTTGGGTCTTTGGAAGCCCTTTGTTCTCCTCCTGGAATGGAGCGGGGGAGCCATAAATTTATGTTTACCTTTGTCAATGGGCGATGGGTTAAAGATAGGATACTAAGATATAGCATATTACGAGGGTACCATAGCCATTTACTCAAGGGAAAATTTCCCATTTGTGCTATGAATCTTCGTGTTGAACCGAGCTTGGTGGATGTCAATGTTCATCCCGCAAAAGCCGAAGTAAGATTTCAGTATACCCATGAGGTTCAATCTTTCTTAGCGCAAACTATCAAGGATCGTTTAAGGGATGGTGACTGGGCGACAGCTGAGGCAGAGTCTAGGGACCCTGCGGTTAAAGAGCGTGCTCAACCCTCGGTGACCACAAATAAGCAAACTTTTAACCAAAATCGTCTATCCCATTCTGAGCGCGATGTTGATTTGTTCTTTAAGCAGGAAAAAAAGGAAAGTTTCTATAAACCAGCGAAGCTTAAAACATCTGTTCGTTCTTTTGAGCACTCTAGCTTACCATCAGCCCCCAGCAATAAGACATCGGAACCTGTTGAAACGGTGCCGGCTAGGGGGGGGGCAAATTATACTAGTCAGACATTTGAAGTTGACCTAACCGAAAATACTGCTGCCAAAAGTACAATCCCTTGGCAGCATATGCGGTTTTTAGGCGCCTTTGGCAAATGTTATTTGTTATTTGAGTGGCAGGATAAGCTCTACGCCCTTGATCAACACGCTTTTCATGAAAGAATTCTTTATGAAAGGCTTTTGCAAAATGACAAAATCCTTCAAGAAAGACAACCTTTGCTCATGCCTGAGGTTTTGCACTTGGGGTCAGAAACAACACAGAAATTGGTAGAAGCCTATGATGACTTTTCTCAATATGGTTTTGATTACAAAAAAGTCAGTCAGGATGAGATTGAAGTCAATTGTGTGCCATCGCTACTTAAAAATGTTGATCTGGAAACGCTATTCTTAGAGCTTTCTCTGGAACTGGTGGGTGAAGATCCGCGACAATTTCTAGGACATCATACCCTTGCTACAATTGCCTGCCATGCAGCGGTGAGGTCTGGGGAAGAACTACCTGAAGGAGAGTTAGAGTTTCTTTTAGGGGAAGCTGACTCCGTGGATTTTTATGAAAACTGTCCGCATGGCCGGCGGGTTATCAAGATTTGGTCCCGTGATGAAGTCGGGAAGTGGTTTGATCGCTAATGGATAAGAGAAAATATATAGTAGTTGCTGGACCAACTGCCAGTGGTAAGTCTTCTTTGGCGATCGATCTAGCCACAAGACTAGGAGGTGAAGTTGTCAATTGCGATTCGATTCAAGTTTATCAAGAGCTTAATATAGGATCTGCCAAACCTTCTGCGGAGGAAATGGCTCAAGTAGCACACCATCTTTTCGATATCATTAAACCTGACCAAGAGTTTGATGCTAACAAATTTGCCACTCTTGGCCGTTTGACGATTGCGGAGATTATTTCCCGAGGAAAAATCCCTATCGTCGTGGGCGGAACGGGATTATATCTCAGAGCTTTATGGGGACAGAATTTCAATGCCTTACCTAAAAGTGAATCATTGCGAAAAAAACTTTCCCAATTAAGCTCAAATGAGCTCCTTGGCATCTTAGAGGACAAAGCGCCGCGACGAAAAAGTCAGGTTCACCCCAATGATCGATTCCGTTTACAAAGAGCAGCAGAGTTAGCGCTTCTAGTAGGTGATGTAAGCGCGTCTCCTCAAAATGAAGACACAAGTGCGGAAGCGTTTAAAATCTACTGTAAAGTGGATCGTGGTTGCTTACATCAAAAAATTGAAGCTAGAACAGAAAAGATGCTTGCAGCAGGACTTGTGGATGAAGTTAAAAATCTACTTAAAAAATACCCCCCCCATACTAAACCGTTACAGAGTATCGGTTATCGACAAGTGGTAGATTATTTATCTGGAAAACTTGAGCATGGCAACTTAGCGAACATCATTGCAACAGCGACTAGACAATATGCTAAGCGCCAGGAAACTTGGTTTCGAAAAGTCTCATTTGATTTCTACTACAAGGCGGCTATTGAGCTGGATACTCTAATATCCTGTATTGATTGCAAAGAAAGTTCTAATTGAACTCCTTAACAAATTGTTCAAATTTTTAGATAGGATACCGATACGGAGAGTATGGTGGATCTATGCGGATGGTAATACATGAACTTGGTAGTGACATATTGCTGCTTTTTAGTTTGGCTTTTGGGAGTCCAAGGGTGTACCGATATTGTGGTCAAAGTTGGTAAAAAGGAAAAATCTCGCAACCTTGATGTGGCAGCGGCAGTAGACAATTCCGAATTGATTTCGGTACGCGAAATCGAATTTTATCTCAATAATATAGATAATTTAAGAAACAGTAGTGCTGAAGCTTTTCTGCAAAAGATTCAAAAAAATTGGCGTCGAGTTTTCCGCAGGGAGTTTAGAGTGCTAAGAGATTCTCTGATTGAGGCGGGAGAACGCGAACATAAATATTACGATGGCATTTTTTTTGATGTATCTACAGAGGATTGCACCGAATTAGAAAAATTAGATTTCAGAAGCTTTGACGGTCTAGAAAAAATGGGTAACTTGCTGGAAGGTAGCTTCATAGTCCATCTTAGCTACGAACAGGCGCAAAAGTTGAATCCGGACCTGGCGCAAGTTTTGGATGTGACCACCAATGTTGTTCTATTCGAGCTTGGCATGAGGGCTAATGGTTGGAGCGAGTTTACAACTGAAGAAGGGCTTGAAAACTACAGGACCAAGGTCCTTTGGAAGGTCGATCCGGAAGTTGGCGATTTACCAGAAGAAAAGCTTCATGATGATATAGGTATGGAACTTGATTTTACCCGGAGGGCTGAGCATGGAGCCCCTAAGTCTCTGACCCTGACCTTAACTGCTGCCGCGGGGCTTTTCGAGCAACAAGTCACCGGCCCGGTTTACAAACTTGAGGTTACCGGCATTTGGAGTGAATCTACCCTTAAGGGGCTAAGTTTTGAAAACATTATCAAAATATCTAAAGACGACGAGCTGACCTATAGCCGGCAATTTGTTCTGGAACAGTCCCATAAATTTTCCCCAGTGTACTTATTTCGTGATACTGTCCGCTATCAACTACCTGATGAGCAGTCCCGTCAGGTGCTTATTGATTTTGGAGCTCTAGAGAAATGTGCTCTGGAGCATTCGCGCATTATGGTTCCAGGCGTTATTGGAATGGACGTACCCACTGCTGATAATACTCTTAAGTCTTTTAGTTTTAAGATGAACGTGGTGGAAGACAGAACCGGTGGCACTGATCCGGCTGCAACGGTGAGCGCTCAAACGCCCCGGGCAGGGACCCACGCTCCTGCGGGATCAGAAGTTAAGGTTATCTTGGATTATCCTGCTGATGATCCTTTTGAAAGCCCGTCTTCAAATGATAATGGCGAAGAGCCTCCTGTGGGAGAACAGTCTGATTCTACTGCAGGCTGACTGTCATAGGTTATCCACTGCCCTTTTATCTTCATAGGAAACCCCGTGTTCATAGCAATAACAACAGTGCAATGCCGGGCAATCATGACATTGGTTTTACTTACAAGCATGCGGAACAGGCGTGATAAGGTTTTAGGAGGAGCTAAGCCGGCCCCCACTTCGCTAGTCACCAGTACTGTAGAGTTCGGATATGATGCTATCAAACTCCAGAGCATCTGTACCTCATGGGTGACTAGGTTAAGCAGCTGCTCATCTGTGTAATTATGACAATGTTGCATCACAAGGGTAGCGATCCACTGATTTAGGGAGTCCACCAGGATCTGATCCCCCCGTTTTAAAGCTAACTCCAAGATCTCTAAAAGATCTGATTTGACGTCAATTTGACCCCAATTCTGAGGTCTCATACCTTTTAGCTGACTAATACGTTTGGTGAAAAGAGGGTCGCTCAGTATTCCTGTTCCTAGAACAGTTGTAGGCTGAGAGGGGTCTAAAAGGGAGGGAGCGAAATCTGATTTACCCGAATAAGCGCCACCTGTGATTAACGCTTTGATGTTTATCTCCCTAGGATCATTACTTTTATGATTATTCTTACGATCAAAATTCACAAAGCTCAACCTTTTATTGTTGATTAGAGCAGAGATTGCTATCTATGGTGTCGATATTATTTTGAATCAATATTTAAAGGATAGCGCAGTTATGGGTTTTATTGAAGTCATGAAAGAGCGGAACATGCTGGCTCAAGTCACACATGAGGGAGAGTTCAAGGCTCATCTTAGTGAAGAACCGCGTACTGCTTATGCAGGCTTTGATCCCACTGCGGATAGTCTCCATATTGGACATCTCATTCCGGTATTGGGGTTGCGCCGATGGCAACAGGCCGGACATCGGGTGATTGCTGTGTGCGGTGGTGGTACAGCTATGGTAGGAGATCCCACCGGAAAAAGTGAGATGCGCCAAATGATGACAGAAGAAACTATAGCAGAAAATATTAAGCATATAGAACGGCAGCTGTCTCGATTTCTTATTCTTGATGATCCTAAGAAGGGCATTGTTGTGAATAATGCCAGTTGGCTGCGTCCCCTCCAATACCTACCATTTCTCCGTGAGATAGGTCCTCATTTTTCAGTGAATCGGATGCTTACAGCTGAGTGCTTTAAACAGCGATTGGAAAAGGGTTTATCCTTTCTAGAGTTTAATTACATGTTGTTTCAAAGCTACGATTTTTATCACCTTTATAAAACCTACAATTGTACAGTTCAACTGGGAGGTGATGATCAATGGAGCAATATCCTTGGGGGGATGGAATTAATCAGACGCAAAGAGCAGGGCCAGGCATTTTGCATGACTTTACCTTTACTGGTCAATTCTACAGGAAAAAAAATGGGAAAAACGGAATCAGGAGCAGTTTGGCTGGACCCCGATAAGACGGCTCCCTATGAGTTATTCCAATATTTCAGAAATGTAGAAGATTCTATGGTCGAAAAGTGTCTTTACTATTTTAGCGATCTTCCTGTTGCTACAATAAAAGAATTGTCCGCGGTGGAAGGGCAAAAAATAAATGACTCTAAAATAGTGCTCGCTTATGAAGCCACTAAGCTGATTCATGGTGAAGAAGAAGCGGAAAAAGCAAAAAATATGGCTAGTAAGCTCTTTTCGAAAAACCAGGATGGGGCCAAAAAATCCGATGCTCCAGAAGTAGTTATCAACAAGAGCGATGTGCAACCAGAAATGACTTTGATAGATTTCTTACTTTTAGGTAAACTTTTTGCCAGCAAAAGCGAAGGGCGACGCTTGGTGCAGCAGGGTGGGCTTACTGTGAACGGCGAAAAAATCAATGAAATAAATGCATTAGCAGATTTAAAAAGCTTTGCCACGGCAAGTGGTGTGCAGGTGCGTAAAGGCAAAAAGAACTTTTTTACAGTGAAACTGGTTTGAGCTTAAGAACTCTCTTTATACCTACCGATCTCTAATATGGGCAATGTTTAAGCCTGGGTCTGAAAGACTCAATGGAGATCGGGTAAGGGGGTTTACGATGAAATTGGTGACTTTCTTGAGTTTGACTATGGCTTTGACTGTACCTCTCTTTGCCAAGACCTTAGAAGTTAAGCGCTCGACTAAAATATTTGCTTCGCCCGACAAAAGTGGTGCCATCCTAAAACAGCTGGAGAAGGGTGATTTGGTTGAATCTGTTGGCCGTAAGGGGATGTTTTGGAAAGTAAAAATAGGTGAAAATCAAGGATTTGTATCCGTCCTCTCTGTAAAACGAAAAGTTACCAAATCAAATGAAATTGCTGATGTGATAAGATCCCAGGCTCGCGAAAGTAGAGCTAGCGGAGAGAGTGCTAGCATCCGATCACGGTCTGCTGTAATGGGTGTGCGAGGATTGGATGAATCGGATAACCTTGCCACTGCTGGCAATATTAAGCCCGATCTTAGAGCGGTTTATAAAATGGAAGACCAGCATGTCATTGGTTCAAAAGTAGTTAATGCTTATGAAAGTAGAATTAGCAAAGAAATAGAGCGAATTCTTCAAAAAAACCAAAATAATTAATTTCTCCCAATAACTGTCATTTGCCTGACCCACTACTCTCACTTTAAGATATCATTTACAATTATATTGTTTGCTGAAATGTTTTGCATTGGAGCTGCCAATGAGTATCAGGAGTCTGGTATCAATTATCTATCTATTATGCTCTTTTCTTTTTGTATACTCATGTATAAGCACTACTAAAACGGAAGAAAAGGCAACGAAGTATTCAGAAGAAGAACTGAGAGTTCTTGAAAAGGCTCGTAAAGAGTTGGAAATCGGACGCAATATGGCTGGTCGGTTATTGCGGCTTTGGGGAACAGTGAACCTTACTCAGTTAACTGAGTATGTGAACCAAGTTGCAGCATACACCGCGACCTATAGTCCCTTTGTGGATCGACGCTTTATGGTAGAAATCCTGGATACAGAGCAGGTTAATGCCTTTGCCTGTCCTGGTGGTTATATCTTATTGACAAAGGGTGCTGTCATGAATGCCACAAGTGAGGCAGAGCTTGCTGCAGTTCTATCTCATGAAATCGCTCATGTTGGTAAAGAGCATATGCTTAACAAATTAGCTTCTATGAACCAAGATCAAGAAAAGAAGAATAGTAAACCATTACCTCCCTCCATAGCAGTTAGAAAACGACCAGATCCTAAAAAATCATTGGCTGGGGATATGTTAGCGAAGTATATCGCCGGTTCGGTAGCAGGCCTCAACGTGTTGAAAGCAGCAAAACAGGGCCTTTCGGTGATTCTAGAAAAGGGATTAGGTGCTGAGTTAGAATTTGAAGCTGATAAAGAAGGTATTCAATATTTAGTTGCAGCAGGATACTATCCCTATGCCTTGGTCGATTTTCTATGCCGCATAGAGGTTCGCAGAGGAAGTAAAAAAGAAGATTGCTTCAAATCGAATACTAAAATTTCTCCTAAAAAGAAAACCATACTCGATAAAACTCATCCTAGTGTTCCCAAGCGAATCAATGCTGTTATGAGTCAGTTAGCAATGCTAGATGCTAACAAAATCATTGGAGCTAAAGGACGTAAACGTTTTAAAAAGAAAAAGAGTTTGCTAAGTAGGGCTAACTAAGAGGTATTTATGTGCAGGTCTTATTTGTTCTGGTTGCTATTAATTACCATGGCTTATCCTTCTATGGTTTTGGCAGATATATTTCATTACAATAATACTTTGGTTGGTGAAAGAGCTATGGGCCTTGGAGGTGCTTATACTGCCATTGCTGATGATGCTTCAGGAGTTTTTTATAATCCATCGGGAATGGCTTTTGCTGCTTCTAGTGAAGTTTCTGGTTCGGCAAATGCTTTTTTCCGTCGGAAAATTCGTTATAAAACAACTATTGGTCAAGACGATTTTTTTGAACGTAGTAAGGAAGGTACCACCACACCTTTTTTTGGTTTAATGCAAAATCTCAAAGATTTTCATGACGGATTAGTCGTCGGATTTGGTCTGTATACAACTGATTCCGAACTTAAAAATCAAAATGATTTGATCGTGAACCCGAACTTAGGACTTCGCCGTTTCCATCGCACGGCAAATGTTCGGGCAAGTACGACAGGATTCGGATTAGGAGTGGCTCAACGGCTTAATCATTCCTTTGCACTCGGAGGCTCCATTCATGGTATCTATATTGATGAGTTAACCCAAGAGTATCAGCATGTGACGTATACCGACGGTCGGTATCTTAACCAGAATGTACGCTCTCACTTAGAAGTGACGGGGCTGGAAATTTCATTGGGAGCCCAGTATGCTCTCAATAGTCTGTCTTTTGGCATCAATCTTAAAATCCGGTCGATTGTAGAGGAAGGTTTCGATGATGGTTATGATTTGACACTTAACTTTGATGACAGGTTTACTCAGACATACGAAACCTTACCAGTGCCCTTGCAGATCTTCCGTAACAACAAAATTGAAGAGCCATTAGGCCACTTGCCTCTGGAGTTACGTATGGGTGTGGCATGGTTTGTTTCTGCCAGGCTTTTAGCTAGCTTCGATATCAGTTATACTGGTGAGGCTAAAGAGGGAGACAGTAGGTATGATCGTGAATCTGTTACAAACTTTGCAACAGGCGCTGAATATTATATAACTCCATCAGTCCCTATTCGGGTTGGACTATTCACTAATAACGACGCACGAAAGCCCGTGGTCGCAGGAAAGTCTAACCAACCTGATCATATTGACTATACTGGAATGTCACTCTTTTTCGTTTTTGTTCAACCCAATTCGCAGATTGCAATTGGTACCATTTATCAAGCAGGTAGCGGAAAGGCTCAAAAAACGACTGGTAGTGCCATTCAAGATGTTGAGGCCGAATCGATAACCGTCGCCTTTTCGGCGACTCAAAGCTTTTAGAGGTAGATTTTATGGCAGTAGAACATATTCCTTTTACACCTCAAGGATACGATGATCTCAAACTAGAACTAGAGAAACTAAAATCAGTTGAACGTCCTAAGGTGATTGAAGAAATTGCAGAAGCACGGGCCCATGGTGATCTCAAAGAAAATGCGGAATATCATGCAGCTCGGGATAAACAAAGTTTTATTGAAGGCAGAATTACGATTCTCGATGACCATATTGCTAGGGCAAATGTAATAGACTTTCGTAATGAGCAACCCGATTGTGTCAAGTTTGGTGCGTTTGTCACCGTAGAAGACATGATGAATGGCGATAAAAAAACGTATCGCATTGTAGGTGATCTAGAAGCTGATATTGCGAAAAACCGGATTTCCCTTGGTTCACCTATTGCCAAGGCCCTAATGGGAAAAAAGATCGATGATGACGTCGTGTGTAAAGTGCCAAAAGGTACGATGGAGTATACCATTGTAGATATTTCGTACTAGACTTCCCTTATTTCCCTATAATCTGTTTACCCGCAATAAATACATGACTTGGCTTGGTCTGGCCAAAATCGGCTAGCCAAGCTTCTTTTGTGCCGCAAGGATGAATGAGGAGATCCCCATCGAAACCTTTCCCTAGCGCACCTTTGCAGTCCTGTAATCCTAGCGACTTAGCTGCCACTGCAGTAACAGCAGCCAGGGTGGTAGGAAGATTGATTTGGCAGTACAATGCTCCCAGGCTAGCGATAAATGGCAGACTAGCAAAGGTACAAGATCCAGGATTGAAGTCCGTAGCTAGGGCTATGGGAATACCAGCAGCGACAAACTCCTGTCCTGGAGCGAATTTAATTTTGGAATAAAGGGAAGTGCCCGGCAGCAAGGTGGCTATGACACCAGCATCAGCAAGTGCCTTTCTGCCTTTTGGCGAGCATTCTTCTAGGTGATCGGCACTATAAGCTTGCCATCTGGCAGCTGCGGTGGCAGCACCGCTATCGTTAAATTCATCTGCATGAATACGAATTTTGAAGCCCAGCTCTTTAGCTTTTAAAAAGTACCTTTGACACTCTCCTACAGAGAAATAACCATTTTCTACAAAAGCGTCCACCCAGCTAGCTAAACCTCTGGATTTGATTTCTTCTAATACTGCTGTCATGGTTTCGACAAATGAGCCTTTATCCGTGATACCCCTTGGAGTGGCATGAAGTCCCAGGTAAGTGATCTCCAAATGCTGTTGGCTAATCATCTGCAATTGGTTAATAATCTCTAAATGGCGTACTTCTTCTTGGGGGCTCTGGCCATAACCGGTTTTACATTCTAGTGTGGTCACGCCAAACTGCAAAAAGCCCTGCAAGTGCTTCTGTGTTCTATGCAGCAGTTCGTCATCTGATGCCGCTCTGGTTGTGGCAATGGTATACCGAATGCCTCCCCCTTCAGCTGCTATATCCTGATAGGTTTTGCCAGAGACACGTGCAGCAAATTCATGGGACCTGTCACCGGCAAATAGGGGATGGGTATGGCTGTCAATAAGTCCTGGAAGGACAAGGCCGCCCTCAGCATCTAGGCTTGAAATACTGGCATGAGTAGTAGGAACAGGACCATTGCCGTAGTCTTTGATCTTCCCGTCTTTAAGCAGTATCCAAGCATCCTTTAAGCATCCTAAATGGCTTTCTTCTATGTTGACATAGCTACCAGTTTCGACGATACCGGACATGGTTACTAATTCACCTATGTTACGGATCAGCAGCAAAAGTAAGCCTCCTAATCAGGAATTTTGATGGTCCAACGAGTCTCTGTTGGCATGTCTTGAAGCTCTATGCCCCGAGCCGAAAGATCGTTGCGGATGCTGTCAGCTTTGGTGAATTCCTTATGGGCGCGTGCCTCTTTTCGTTGCGTAATAGCCTGCTCAATTTCGCTACGGCTAATTCCAAGTTGAGGTAGGATTTTGTCTTTTAAAGACTCAATAAACCTAGTGGGATCTTCCTGCAAAAGTCCGAAAACATCAAACAGTTCGCGAAATACCCTGGTATAAAGTGCCGCAGTTGATGACCTTGCTGGCGATTTTTTTAGTTTTGATAACTCACGGGCTTTCTTTAGACCAAGGTGTAGATCGCGTAACGCGCATACCGTCGAAAAATCGTGGCTCATTTCCTTATGAAAAGCCTCTATGAAGTCCTGAGGCTGGTGTTCTGGTAATAATGCGGCATCTGTAGCATATTGCTGGGCTATCTGATCAAGCTCTTGCAAAGTTTCATAGAAATAAAGAAGCTTTCTTAGGCAGCTATAAAAGACACTTTCATTGAAATCTACATTAGACGAGTATTGGTTTTGCAAATAGGCTAGGCGTAGGACTTCACCGGGAAATTGCTTTATGAAATCTTTTATCAGGATATGATTTCCTAAGCTTTTCGACATTTTTTGTTTATTGATGGTGAGTAGTCCTGAATGCATCCATATACTTGCATAGTTGCAGCAGTTAGCAGCTTCTGATTGGGCGATCTCATTTTCGTGGTGGGGAAAAACTAAATCGCGGCCCCCTCCATGGATATCGAAACTTTTCCCGAGAATGGCTTTCGCCATAGCGCTACACTCGATATGCCATCCTGGTCTTCCTTTTCCCCAGGGACTATTCCAGCAGGCTCCTGCTGTTGTGTCGCTTTTCCAAAGGGCGAAATCAAGGCTATCCTCCTTTTCTCCGACAGCCAGCTCGCGGGTATGGGAAATGAGCTCTTCAATTTTGCGATTAGATAATTTTCCGTAGTCATTTTTTTTACGAACGCGGTAGTAAACATCCCCTTGGCTTGTGGCATAGGCAAAGCCATTAGAAATCAGCTCCTGAATCATGTCTATGATTTCTGGGATATACTCCGAAACTTTAGGTTCGTGGTTTGCAGGAGCGACCCCAATAGCTTTCATATCCGCGACGGTGGCATCGATAATCTGCTGCGATAGCTCTAGGGGGGAGATACCTAATGTGGCTGCTTTGTTGATAATTTTATCATCAACATCGGTATAATTTCTTACATAAGTCACCTGGTAGCCCGCATATTCTAGATAGCGTCTTATCGCATCAAAGTAGATGGCTTGCATCGCGTGGCCAATATGACAATGATCGTAGACTGTGACACCACATGCATATATTTTTACATGTCCCTTTTCCAGTGGCTGGAGCTCCTGTTTTTTTCCTGTTAGGGTGTCAGAGATCACTATCTTACGCACGAATTTACTCCCAAAATAAAACCGGATAAAAGAAAGACTTTCTTATACCCTAAGCCGGTGGCAACTTCCATATATTAGCAAATCCTGTAAGGATAGTCATTTCCGTAGGAAGGAGCCATCGGCACTCAAGGTGTCTGTGAACCTGTCGATAGGTAAGCTGACACATGGGAGCGTGTATGGGACGGAATTCAGATCACAAAATCGATGTCAGCGATCTACAATATTATTTTGATGCCCAGGAGAAAAATACCCTTGACGGGTCCAAGTACTGCATTAAATCAAGGGCTATCCTCGCTCTCCGCGACAGACTCCTCAATCTTCCCGATGCAGATTTTGATTCCGCTATGAAAACCCTAAATGGTTTTATTGATCAGCAGAGTAAAAGTCATAATTCTGACGCTAATACAAGTCCTCAGTCTCAAGAGAAAGATGCAATGCGTCTTTATGAACAAGGAACTGCAAAAGAAGCCATCGGTACCTCTAAAGTAAATCCCATCTAAAATCGAATACTGCTAGGTACCCCATGTATGGTGTACACTTTGACAGTGGTGCGCTAATATAAAGGCAGCATCTGAATAAATTTAGTCAGAAAATCAGAAGCTTCGCAGCTTTGTAGGTAAACCTAGCATGCTGATGGGTGAATTTAAGTGAATGGTTTAGAATGGACCGATGAAATGAAAATGGAGCTGATACGTTTGAAGGGTGAACTATCCCATCAATCCATTTCCGTCATTGAAAAGGGAATTGGTGTAGGACATTTTAAAAAAGTCATTCCTCCCGAAGCTAAGAGCCAGCAACGGACGGCAACAGTAAACAAGGAGCTTGGTAACAAAACAAATCATACCAATTATCAAGCTCCCTTGCGATCGCAGTTTGTAGCTACAGATAAGCTGAAGCAAAAGCGTGCGAGTTTTCAACAACCCTCCGCAAGACATCGATTAAAGGTCATGATTTACGATATGGTTTTTATTCTTGCGACACTTATTGTCGGGACCCTATCTTTGAATATTGTGATAGGCAGCGAAGAAATCATAGGCACAGTAAAAGGTATTTATATGCCTTTTTTACCTTGGAAAACGCCTGAAGCAACTTACTTTTTTGTAGCAATTTTATCATTGTATATACTTTATAGACTAATTTTTAAGCTTTTTTTAGGGCGTACTCTGGGTGAAAGCCTTGTCCATAAAGAGGTTAAAGCAAAGAATCGAGTTGCCCGCCGCTAGCAGTAAGGCTTACAGAGTTTTTAACTAGGTAGCCTTGACAGTCCCAATATGTGGTATGTATAGTTGTAATAAGCCTTTTCAATTTTTATTTATCTTTTCACCAGCGTCACAGCAAAGACGTCGGAGGAAGCCATGAAACGCTCGGGTGCAGTAAAATTTCCCAATTCGGTGCAGCTTTTTAAATTCTGTCATAAAGTCATGATGCATCAAAAAGGGGGGAAAGTTAGAGATCAAGAAGTAGGAGCTATCCTAAATTTTAACCCTTCAGATTGTAGTCACTGGAAACGTGGTGAAAAGAACGTCCGTTCCGTATTTGCCTTGGCCAAACTAGCCGATACGCTGGGTGTTGAAATCGGGCTTATCCATGATGTCACCAGCGGTGCTGTAAACCTAGAAGAAGCCTACTTCGAATATTTAGAGTCAGGGGCTATCAAAACAATCTATTCAGAACTAAGCCCCACCCATCGGGCTAAGATTGCAGAAACCAATGACAGAGTAGTTGAGTTTGTAACAACGATACAGTCGGAGTCAGATTTTACGACACCACCCCTTTACCTCCCTGAAGTGATGCGAGCCTTTGCTTTTGTTTCCACTCAGCCTGTGGAAATGCTCGATAAGCTCAGTAGAATTTTGCGGGTTAAATCAAATCGTTATTGCATTCAGTTCAAAAAGGGTGACTTAAAGCCGCAAACGAGAATGTCTATGGTTAAGGATTTGGCTAGAATTGTTTTCCAAGGGGAAAGGATGCGCTTTCCTGAGCTGGGTTCATTAACACCTGAGTTATTGAAACTAGAGGAATTACTTTTCACTGCCAACCTATTGATACCAAAATCAACGCTGCGACACGAATTGTCGAAACTAGATACCCGTAAAAATGTAGTTTCTGAACTAGCGGCTTTATTTTGGGTTCCCAAATCGCTCATTGGCTTTCAATTGCAAGAACTCTTGTTGGATCAACCCATGATGCAACCAGAACTAACGGCCGCCCCAGCTGCTGTTAGTCAGCTGTAGCCCACTTCTCTCGTGACAGAGAGAAGTCTGCCTTCTCTCTTTGTTTAATTAATTCATATAGTTATCCATCCATTTTCTCCCGTGACTAATTTTGCCAGTAGCAACGCCGATAGCAATGATGAACTCGGATCTGAAAAATTCAGTTTGGCAATGCAGAGTAAGGTGGTTTCTTTCACATTCTTGATGAACTAGAGCTATGGGAGATCATTCTTTGAAGTTTTCAGAAAAACACCGTGAAAAAATTCGTCAAATTACCCAGGAATCTATTCAAAGTGCGCTATTCCCGACGAAATTGATGCCATTGTCTGAAGATCATCAAAGCAACGATGAGCCGGAAACTCTCCTTGTTAGTATCTTAGGCTTTCAAGGTGAAAAAATGAATGGTTCTGTGATTTTGGGATGTGATGAAGACTTTTTACGCTGGTCTTGTCCTGGGGGAAAAAGCAAAGATCCTCCTTCAGAAGCGCTGATACACGATTGGATTGGGGAACTGACCAATCTTATTATGGGAAGATTAAAGAATAAGTTGTACAGCTACGGGATTGGTTTAACCCTTAATCCACCTTCTATCTCGGAGGCAACAAATAGTATTTTTGAAACTTATTCGTCGCGGATGCCCTCAGAAATTCTTTGGTATACTACGGACAAAGGTGACCGGATTTGCTTTCTTATAGCTTGTGACATTGATACCAGTGTCGACTTTCAACCGGTAGTTGCACAAAAGGAAAATCTAGAGCCAGGATCAGGTATTGTTTCCCTTCGTCGTTATGATCTGGAAGAAGGAACGGGAGAGCAAAAAGATCAAATTCTAAATCCAACAATGCCGTCTATAAAAAGCGATAGGGACCATGATGAACTTCAAGATTTTGATGTCCCTGTGGATTATGATTTTGAAGATGAACATTTATGTCCTATTGGTCATGTAGGGACTACTGAAGATGTGGCAGCTCTTGATAGAACTTTGAGCGAGGAAAATCGAGGAAGTTCTGATACCCTATTACCGCATGATTCTTATGATGCTCACTCCATTTCTGTTAAAAATCTTCCCCCTGTGAAGAAAAAGACATCAACCCCAAGGACTAAAGCACATATAGCACGTGATGACGAGGATATGAGTGCGACAGCTCAGTCCAACCGTTCGTGGGAGTTGGCAACTCGTGAAAACAATAATGCAGCGCAGGCGACAGCTCTTAGGGATTATAAGCAGCAACCGTTATCGTCATTTAATTTAACGAGCACGGGTATGGTTGAGGTGCGCTTTGATCCTGGTCTTGAGTTTCGACTTGATCCGGAACTGCTGTATAAGACAGGTTTCAAGAATTTCAAGATGCAAGGTATTGAGGTATCAATTAGCCAAGGCCCGGCAAGTTATGTTTTACAAATTGCCGGTATAGAAATACTTGTTGCTAGAAAGGTTGCTTAACTAGTTACAAAGCTAGCTATAAGGCCCATCAATCCTCCAAAGAAGCCGCCCCAGACAACGAGCCATCCTAGATGTTCTTTGATCATCTCTTGAATGATCTCCTTCACCATATGGGGGGTAAGCTCATCCAGTCTAGCTTGAACAATATAATCAACACGATCCAAAAGTTGGTCAATGTGCAGGGTTGCTTCTAAGGTTTGAGCAAGCTTTTGTTTAAACGCCGGGGAGGAACCCATTTCGTGAATGGCTTCACTAATTTTTTCTATCATGGGGGCTTTCATTTGGTCTAAAGCATCTTCCCCACCAAACATACCTAGCATGGCACCAAATGGTGAGTCCATAACACCGGTCTTTAGCTTTGCAAACAATAAATCATAATCGACAAGGTTGAGGAACTGAGATAGATCCATCTGGGGGCCTGTTTGCTCCTTAAAAAAGCGCTCGAGATTGTCACGCGTAAAAAACTGATCCATCATCAAATTTCTAATACCCTTTTTAAATTCTTCGAATTTATTGGGTATAATCCCAGATCCATAAAAGCCTGGAATTTTTTCAAAGAGCATCTGGATAGCGATCCAGTTTGTTACCGACCCTGAAAGTGCAAAACAACCGATGTTGGCTAATAGAGACTGATAATGGGGGAAAAGATAGGAGCCACCTACAAAGAGGGCTGCTGCGATGTTTGTCAGAAAACTCTTATTTAGAAATAGCTTCATCTCGATCCTGTAATATACCAATATGACATGAAAACGTATTTTAACGAACCGCTCCTAAAAGGCCAATGTTTTTTTCTTTCGCCAGCAGTAATTTAGATAAAAATAAACTTGGCAAAATTGCATAAAGGTGCGATTATGCGTATTAATGTTGTTAATATGCAATCAAGAGGCATATTGAGGAGTTTATGTCGGAACAAGATCGCTTAGGTGCCATTGCAAATATTATTAGAACAGAGCGGGTGGGAAACCAGGTTGAGCTGAAAAGTCGATTGGCCGGTCAGGGTTTTGAAACCACACAGTCTAGCATTTCCCGGGATTTGAAAAAGCTTGGTGTGGTGAAAGTCGATGGAGTCTATAAAACTCCCAATATTGCTCCAGGAGAGTCATCAAAGGTAGACCGCCTTGATGCTGCAACTGCTGGAGAGAACCTCATTGTTCTGCGAACAGGACCGGGAAATGCTAATCGTGCAGCAGTGATCATCGATAGGTCTAATATCCCTGGTTTGTTAGGAACAATTGCTGGAGATGACACTATTTTTGTCGCAGTAGCTAATAGACAGTTACAAGCAAAAGTAATGAAAAAAATATTTACCCTTTTTGAATAAGGAGTTGTCATGACACAGGAAAAAGTAATACTAGCTTATTCTGGTGGATTAGATACGTCGGTCATGGCTTTGTGGCTTAAGGAAACCTATGATTACGAAGTGATCGCTTTTACTGCCGATATTGGGCAAGGGGCCGAACTGGAGGGGCTCGAGGAAAAGGCTCTTAAAACGGGATGTTCAAAAATATATGTTGAAGATCTGCGCGAAGAGTTTGTCAAAGATTATGTTTGGACAGCTCTCAAAGCATCAGCAGTTTATGAAGGACACTATCTACTTGGAACTTCCGTAGCGCGCCCGGTTATTGCCAAAAAACAAATCGAAATTGCCAACAAAGAAGGGGCTTCTGCAGTAGCCCATGGCGCGACAGGAAAAGGTAACGATCAGGTACGCTTTGAATTAGGGTATTATGCTCTCAAGCCTGATATAAAAGTGGTTGCTCCTTGGCGGGTGTGGCCCTTCAAGGGGCGTACGGATTTGATGGCGTTTGCTGCCAAGCATGATATACCAGTTACTGCTACCCATGCTAAACCTTACTCTACAGATGCTAATCTCATGCACGTTAGTTACGAAGGCGGTATTCTAGAAGATCCCTGGAATCCGGCTCCCGAAGATATTTTCCTTTTAACAAGGAGCGCTGAAAAAGCTCCGGAGCAGGCTCAGGAGATTGTTATTGGTTTTTCTCAGGGGGAACCTGTAAGTCTAGATGAAAAACCCCTAAAAGGTGTGCCGATGTTGGAAGCTTTAAATGAAATTGCTGGTATTCATGGCATAGGGCGTATTGATATCGTAGAAAACCGTTTTGTGGGTATAAAGTCTCGCGGGGTTTATGAAACCCCAGGACTTACTGTATTACACCAGGCCCATCGGGCTCTAGAGACCATCACGCTTGATCGAGAGGTCATGAAGCTGCGTGACTCTCTTGGCACTAAAATCGCTGAATTGATTTACAATGGCTTCTGGTTTTCGCCAGAGTTTTCTGTTCTCCAGAAAATGGTGAACGATATCCAACTTCCCGTTTCTGGTGATGTTAAGCTCAAGCTCTATAAAGGGCAAGTTACCACCCTCGGGCGTAGATCACCAAATTCTCTTTATTCAGAGGCTTTAGCTACTTTTGAAGAAGATCAGGTCTATAACCAGGCAGATGCCGAAGGTTTTATCAAGCTCAATGCATTACGCTTAAGAAATGCAAAGACAGTAGGAGGTTGACAATGGCGGGGCTTTGGGGAGGACGGTTTGAGCAATCTCCTGACTCTTTTTTTAAGAAATTTAATGCATCCTTTCCCTTTGATTATCGATTGATTCGATGTGATATTCGGGGCAGTCTTGCCTACTGCAACGCCCTTGGCCGGGTAGGGGTACTGAGTGGTGAGGAGCAGAAGGCGATATCCGCAGGACTGCAGTCAATTCTTAAAGATCTGGAAGACGACCCCAAGTTTGTGACAGCAGTGCTAGATCAGTTCGAGGATGTTCATGATTTTGTTGAAGCTACTTTAGGACAGAGAATTGGTAATGCCGCCAAAAAACTGCATACAGGTCGTAGTCGCAATGATCAGGTAGCTACCGACTTTCGGCTTTATATAAGGGAAGAAGTCGACCATACTTTGCTACAAATACATCAGCTACAGGAAGCGATTGTTATTAGGGCTGAAGCTGAACAAGATGTGATTCTACCTGGCTTTACGCATCTGCAAAAAGCACAGGCGATTACTTGGTCTCACTTCTTACTGTCGTATTTTCAAATGCTGGAGAGGGATAAAGCAAGGCTGATTGATGCGCGGAAGCGGCTTAATATCCTGCCTTTGGGGTCAGGAGCCTTAGCAGGAAATAATTACCCCATAGACCGACAGTTGCTAGCAAATGAACTAGGTTTTGAAGCTATTAGCCAAAATAGTCTCGACGCTACCAGCGATCGAGATTTTGTCGTGGAAGTCTTAAGCGGCTTATCCTTAATTATGGTTCATCTTTCAAGGTTATCTGAAGATCTCATCATCTACTGCAGCTCTGAATATGATTATCTCAGGATGAGCGATGCAGTATCGACAGGATCTTCCTTGATGCCCCAGAAGAAAAATCCAGATGCGCTAGAGTTAATCCGTGGAAAGTCAGGACGTGTTCAGGGCAATCTTATGGCAATGTTAACCGTACTAAAAGGTTTGCCAAGTTGTTACAATAAGGATCTACAGGAAGACAAAGAGCTGATGTTTGATGGATTTGATACAGCTATGGGCTCCCTTGCGGTGATGAAAACTGTGATCAGTAGTTTGGTAATCAACCCCAAGAAAATGTTGAATGCCTGTAAGACCGGCTACTTAAATGCTACTGACTTGGCAGATTACCTTGTATCCCAGGGCACCCCTTTTCGAGAAGCTCACCACATAGTGGGTCGCATTGTACTAGCTGCTAGCGAAGATCAGCTAGGAATAGAGGATTTAAGCCTAGAGCGGTTACAGGAATTTTCTTCTGCCTTTGCTGCTGATGTTTACCCTCTTTTAACACCCGAAGCCATGGTTGCCGCTAAAAAGACTACAGGCAGCACGGCACCGGACATGGTGAGGCAAGCCATTGATGATGCTAGGAGTACTTTGACATCCTCCCCCCTTGCACTCGGGAGGGAGTTTTTAAGGCATGGGTATTAAGATAAAATTGATGTAAGTATCAGCCGTATACCTGCTTAGCAGGTCCGGGACGATTTTTCCAAAACCACGAGGCTTTCAATATGATAGGTGTTGGGAAAAAAATCCATCCCCACTACCTGTTTCATCTGGTAACCAGCTCCCAGTAGCTTATAACAGTCTTTGGCCAGGGTATTGGGATCACAGCTAATATATACTACCGTTTTGGGATCGATAGCAATCAGGTCTCCCATGGCACTGCCGACCCCTTGCCTGGGTGGGTCTAACAATAGCAGGTCCGGTGATTTAATTGTGGGACTAAGGAGATAATCTGAGCTGGTTTGACAGCGATAGTCGATATTTTGCAGGGCATTGTCCTGAATATTTTTCTTTGCTGTCACAATGGATGCGGGATGAGACTCTATACCTAGTATATATCGGCCTGCTCTGATCAAGTGGAGGCTCAAGTTTCCGCTTCCACAAAATAGATCAAGGATTGTTTCTGGCTGATAACTATCAACGATGTCTTTAACTAGTTGGCGAAGTCTATGGTTTGCTGGAATATTAACCTGTTGGAACTGATCATGGCTGGTCCAGTAATTGATACTAAATTGACGATCGTAGATAAAGTGCTGGTGATGCATGTGACCGCTGATCCCGACCGCGCTCACTACAGGTATTCTAGCAAGAGTTGCTGCGAATTTTGAAATATCACTCTTAATAGCCTTTTTGGCATGTTTTAGGGTTATGATGACCTTGCTATCAGATAACGCCTGAACCTCTAGGGAGAAAAGTTTAGGTTTATGCAAATCCACAGCTGTTTGGGAAGCTTGATTGAGAAACTGGTTTATGGGGGATTCTGCAATCTTACATTGCTTTATGGGAACGGTATCATGGGATTTTTCGCGTAAAAAACCTAAGCTGATTTGAGGTTTTGTGGCAATGATGCGAAAAGTCGACCGATTACGATAGTTGAACTCCTGGGGAGATGACATCATTTCGAGATCTTCAAGAGTATGATGAGCGATTTTTTTAAATGCTGAAAGGATAAAATCTTTCTTCCATAGCAACTGCTGAGAGTATAGCGCATTTAGCCATTGGCAGCCTCCACAGCTTTGAAAGTACGGACAGAGAGCCGGGCGATGAAAGGGCGAGCTATTGGTAGTAGCTATTTTTTTAGTTTCAGCCCAGGAATTCTTATCACGGATAACTTCAGCCTCAACTTGCTCACCAGGAATGGCATTAGGTATAAAAAAAACCTTGCCATCCTGCTTGAGGATACCTCGCCCTCCAAAGCTCATAGATGTCACTGTTCCCTTGATACGGTTTTGATTTTTTTTTGTCATGTATTCTAACTATTGCTTGCTGGTAGTTTTATTTTTCTTCTTGGAAGGGGGAGGATCTTCCTGGGAGGATTTAGGGACCAGTTCTAGGGTCAGCTGCAGCTTTTTATCTTTCAATATTTGAGAAAGGGGTTCTTTTAAGACTGCTGCCGTTGCCACTCCTATCTCGCGGCAAATGAGTTGAACGATTTCATCTTTGCCTTTTCCAGCCAATGTAGCTAAATTGCCAATAAATTCCTTGCCAAATTTCAAATCGAATACAGGGGATTCGGTATTCTTCAATAAAAGCGTGAGTAGCTGCTTCAGGGTGTTTTCTTTTTCTTTTGACATCTAGACTCTCCCAAATTCAATCTGGCGATGCCAATTTATAGGTTGTCCCAAGATTTTTTACAATAGCTCTAAAATGACGCTTGCTAAAAGTTTTTGATGGGATTCAGGAATATTTTTCTGCTGGTTCATTTCTTCCCGTAACTTTTTGGCTAACTCAAGAGCTTCCTGGTCATTTTTCAGTTGCTTATGGATACTGTTGAGTTTTTTTATGAACTCTACATCCGCATTTTCATCTCGCGACTTGAATTTTTTAAATAATGCCGCTTCTTCCTTCACAAGGCCTTGTTTTTGTAAGTCTAAATACGCTTTCCGTTGCTCTTCTCTTTCTCGAATGCGAAATGCCATTAGTCCCCCGTCAGAGTTGGTAAAATATCTTGGGCATCTTGATTCCCTAATGCCATGAGGAGGTCGATTCCTTGGGTTTTGCAACTTAGAGAGATGGTGCTATCGCATTCGAGTAGTTCATCAGAAGGAATGGCTAAGTCTGATGTAGAAGTGCTACTTTTTTTAACCGTACCTGTTATCAGGCCGTTATTGGCGTTCCATTCCAGAAAAAAACAATCGAAAACTAACTGCCATGCTTCCAAGTTGTGATAGGCATCCCTCCAAATCACGAGATCTGTACCTTCATCACCATGATACCATACTTTACGACTAGAACTTTCCTGGAGAAAACTTGCATCGACTGGTTTTAATGAATTCGCTATGGCAAGAGGTTTAATGAGCCTGTTTAAAAAGAAAAGGATCTTTTCATCGAAGTTTTGCAGTTCAAATCCAACAAGGTGACCCCTTTTCCATGCCACCTTGATATTTACACTATAGGTTTCACCCAAATAGCGTAAGTAAGCCTCATAGGCATCGCTAACTGTAAAGTTGTCAAAGGCTCGTTGGGAGACGATGCAGGAAAAGCCTTTAGCAGAAATATCAATAATTTTAGCAATATCTTCACAATTGAATGCCACCAGATGCTGCTTTCTAATGTCGTAACGCTCAAATTGGCGTCGATTTCTTGAGCGGGGTTTACATAGAGAGGGTTGGCTATTAATGATCCTTCTTTTAAAAAAAATTTTAAACAAATTGGCCCCATTAATATTCATGAAAACCTGTACGACAGTATTCGTGCTCCAATCACGGTCACGTTCAGGGTCCTAGGCAGTCTGTCTTGATTATGCCCAGAGAAAAAAGTAAACGAAGATTACAGGCTAACCTGTACATTTTTCGGGTTCCAATTAACAAAGATTAAATCTTTTTTTAATTTTTATTGACAAAAGTTAATATAATTGATATTGATTGGCTGGTCAGTCAAGTTTTTTAATTAGCTGCCATTGATTTAGGTGAACGCAGGTACACACTCTCAATACCAAACATGGTTTTTAAGGAGCTATCTGTGCAATGGGACCCTATCCTAAGGGTCCCATTTTTTAATGTTCAGATCCCAAATATAAATCCTCTGTAGTACGTGGACTAGAAGGCTCACTTCTCAGTCATCTGTGGAGAATTTTGGTGGCCATAGTAAGCAAGTGTTACGGCAATTTCAGCAGCTTGCCGATCCAGTTCTGTTGACTTTGACTGGTGGAAATATGCAGAAATTCTCGAAATATAGTAATTTTTGTATAAACCTTCGTAAGTGGCATAGTACACAAGAGGCTGTTGTTTACTCATATACTTTCGAAAAATCTGGTGTTCTGCATCGAGCTGGGTGTAGTTCATCGTCACCTTTTTACCATCATATTCTTCGTACTTTTGCCAATGGGGTGCATCTTTTGGTAAGGCTGTGGCGGGAGGGTCAAAGTGTAGGGCTTGCAAAATTTTCTCTACAAAGTGACGCTCGGCATCGGTGAGGTTCTGGTATTGAATTATGTTCTCTTCGTTCTTAAGCGTCCAATAATTGACAGTTAGGAAATTGTTGAGCTGTTGGGAGTTATCGATAATATTTTTAAAAGTCAGTTTCTTCAAGAAACCTAAAGGAGTTTGTCGCAGGGTTTGCAACTCTAGTTCTGCTTTTACCTTCCAAGCTTTTTGGGGTGAGGTTTTTTCTACTATTGGCATTTGAATAAAAGAGGTTTTATAGATTAAGGTACGTCCAAGAGGTTGTTTCAGGGGCTCTAATAAAATATATTGACTAGGTTTTGCTAACCTTTGATCTTTTGGTAATATATTTGAAATGAAAAGCAATAGCATTACTTTTGTGAATAAGTTCACAACAAGGAATTCCTTCTTTCGGTTCACTTTTTAAACGTTTCCTGTGCTAATTGTTTGCATGGAGATATTGCTGGAATCTAAGGCAAAAGTGTTCGCAATCAACCCCTCAATAACGACCTTTTCAAAAGTCTTTCTTTAGAGTTGAGGCTGTATGTGCAGAACTTTAGGGATAGGGCGATAATGCGATCAGCTTAAGTCAAGCCTAGCTCCTGACTTGAGTTTGCTTCTGGGGACGGATTGGCGCTATTAGCGTTAGCGCTGTGGCAAGTGATTTTAACCAAAAGACATTGCTTTCTGGTCGTCGCGCATTTTCCTCCTTCATCAGCAGGAAGTATGCCAAAATAGTATATGGTAATTTCTGTAGCAGAATCATACTAATGCGCTAGTTAGATGTAGGTATAAAGTTTGTAAAAAACAAAGGAAAGAATCTATCTGCAGAGAGCAGTATCTTAGGCGCAGAAAAAAGAATAAAATACTACATACTTGTAATGTATAATTAGGTAAAACCTAACTAGCCCTAATGAATTGCTGAACTTAGCCGAACTTAAGGATAGTATACCCGGTGTGTATAATTATTTTGGGTACTTATGGCACTCTTAAAATTTGATCGAGACAAATTCCGCAAAAACTTTGAAATCCTTTCAAAAACTTTAGATCAAGCTGAGATTTCGTGGGGGGTGGTTACTAAAATACTCTGTGGGCACGAGGCGCTTTTACGGGAAGTGTTGGACCTAGGTCCAAAGCAAGTTATGGACTCCCGAGTAAAAAACCTTAAGGCTATCAAAAAAATAGCACCCCATGTAGAGACCGTGTACATCAAGCCTCCGGCAAAGCGAAGTATCAAGAGTATCATTCGTTATGCAGATATTAGCTTGAATACCGAATTAGAAACTATACGCTTGCTTTCAGAAGAAGCGATTAGACAGAACAAGGTACACCGTATCATTATTATGATAGAGTTAGGTGACCTCCGGGAAGGGGTTTTAGGAGAGAATTTAATTCAATTTTATTCAAAGGTATTTCACTTTAAGGGGATTAAGGTTATTGGTCTAGGAGCTAACCTAAACTGTCTCAATGGAGTGATGCCGTCTCAAGATAAGCTTATTCAATTGGCTCTTTATAAAGGTTTGCTTGAGGCAAAATTTAACCAAGAAATAAAGTTGGTATCTGGGGGATCGTCTGTAACGCTGCCCTTGTTATCGAAATACAAGTTACCTAAAGCTGTCAATCACTTCCGTATTGGTGAAACTTTATTCTTTGGTAAAAATTTATTCACCAATAAAACCTTTAAAGGCATGCATAATGATGTGTTCCAGCTACATTGCGAGGTTATTGAACTTACTGAAAAGCCTTTCACCCCTGTTGGAGATCTTGGTCTGAACCCATCCGGAGAGGTCAAAGAAGATAACGAAAGTAATTATAAAAAGGTCGGGTTGCGAGCTATAGTTGACGTAGGTTTGCTGGAATTAGATCCCAAGTTTATGAAACCTATGGATCCAGGTATTAAAATTCTTGGTGCCAGTTCGGATATGCTTATCCTTGAAATAACTTCCCAAGCTAAAAAATACCGTATTGGGTCGATGATTAAGTTTACGATTGACTATATGGGTGTTCTAGGCCTTATGAATAGTAAGTATATCGATAAGGAAGTAGTTACGAAAGGCCCAAAAAAAGACAATAGTGACCAAAAAAAAGGAAGCCATTTTCGTCTTCAGTTAGTGCAGCACCCTCCTAGTGATATGGTCATGCAGAGCCGCAATCCCGAAGGAGTTGATCACCTGCTGGCTAGTAAGAGAAACTATGTATATGAGGACGATATGCAATTCTTTAAACCCAATTTAATCTCGAAATTATAAGAGGCCCTCAAGATGAAAACGACTATTTATAAGGATATTAACGCATTTTCAGAAAAGTTCGAGATCGAAAAAGTAGCGGCATTACTCCATGAAATGCTGAAACCGTTTGAAGATACAGTCCCGCAGATAGTGACAGGCTTGAAAGATGCTCTTACTGGTCGTGGTTTTGTCTGCTTGGGCCAAGACGAAGAATCGGGAAAAATCATAGCTATCTGTACTATTCTTAAAACCGGAATGTCGGCCTATATTCCCGAAAACTTCTTGCTATATGTCGCCGTTGATCCCAAGAATAGGGGTAAAGGATTAGGAAGAACTATCCTTGAAGAAGCTTTTAGCCATTGTGATGGTGATATAAAACTCCATGTTGAGCATGATAACCCAGCGCAGCGACTTTATGAACGAATTGGTTTTACAAGTAAATACCGAGAGATGAGACTTTCGCGGCCAAAATAACTAAGGATTTGGTACATGAAGTCCAGCTCCTATATTGAAATTGATTCACTGAAATATCGGAACAATCTAGATTTTATTCATAAGACTGTTGCCAAGAACAGCGAATTATGCCTTGTCGTTAAAGGGAATGCCTATGGGCATGGTTCTCGGGAAATATTAAAGCTAGCAAGAAATTACGGCGTAAAGACTTTTGCTGTATTTGACTCCTTAGAAGCTTATCAGATCATCGATCTGATTGGCGACGACTGTCGTTTGATCGTGATGGGAGGGGTTGATCAAAGTATTGCTTGGCTGATGGAAAAAGGTTTAGAATTTCATGTCCATGATAAGTCCAACCTTGAAGACGCTATCAAGTTGAAAGAACGCGGTTTAGGCCCAGCCAAGATCCACCTTGAGCTTGAGACCGGTATGAATCGTTTTGGTATTGATCGCTCCCAGTTTCATGACACCATCAAACTCCTCCAAGACCATGCGGATTTATTTGAGATTAAAGGCATATGCACCCACTTGGCTGGAGCCGAGTCGATAAATAATTTTGTGCGGGTGAAAAAACAGATTCGCCGGTTTGAAGGAGATATTAAACTATTTAACGAACGTGGCATACCAACTGCTGGAACCAGGCATGTGGCCTGTTCTGCAGCAGCGGTTCGTTTCAAGAAGACACGCCTAGATATGGTGAGAATAGGAATCCTACAATATGGGTTTTGGCCTAGCCAGGAAACCTTTATTGACTATTCTATGAGTCGACAGCGAAAAGATAATCCGTTACAAAGAATTATCAGCTGGAAGAGTCGTGTTGTTACAATCAAGGATGTTCCCATCGGCGATTACGTCGGTTATGGCACGTCGTTCCTGGCAGAAGCCAATAAGAAAATTGCTATCGTCCCTATTGGTTATGCGAGTGGATTTTCCCGCAACCTAAGCAATCGCGGTAGGGTTCTTATTAGAGGACGGATTGCCCCTGTTGCGGGCATCGTAAACATGAATGCCATATCGGTCGACATCACAGATATTCCCAGCGTTGATATTGGAGACGAAGTGGTACTCATTGGCAATCAAGGTGATCAGTCCATATCCGTTTCATCGTTCAGCGATTATAGTGATCAGCTGAATTATGAACTTTTAACCCGTCTTCCCGTAAATATTCCCCGCTTCGTCGTTTAGTTTTAATCAAGCAATACATAAAGGCATATGACAAATGAATCTTATCGATGGTGGCATTCTTATTACTTATTTGTTGGCGATGTTGGGGGTTGGCGTTTATTTCATGCGTAAAAATGAAGGCCTCGATGACTATTTCGTGGGAGGGCGTAAAATGTCCAGTACTCACGTGGGTCTCTCCGTAGTAGCCACCGATGTTGGTGGCGGCTTTTCCATCGGATTGGGTGGCTTAGGGTTTGCTATTGGGCTCTCTGGTTCTTGGATGCTGTTCACAGGATTGGTTGGGGCATGGTTTGCCGCTGTATTTTTGATCCCTAGAGTCAAGAAACTGGAAAAGTCAGTGAAGTTCTATACCTTTCCTCAGATTTTTGGCCATTTTTTTGGCGCTAAGGTTGCACTGTTAGCCGCATTAATAACGACGATTGGTTACTTAGGTTTCACAGCCTCGCAACTATTGGCCGGTGCTAAATTAGCCTCTGTGGCCATTGATGGTATAGATTTAAATACGGCCCTGATTTCCATGGGACTTGTGGCTATTGTATATACAGCTATCGGTGGTATCAAGGCGGTTATTTATACCGACACGATTCAATGGATTGTCCTGATGTGTGGCCTCATTTTCGTTGGTATTCCTGTAGCCCATATGGCCGTCGGAGGTTGGGAAGGAGTGCAAGCCGCTGTGGCTCCGGAATTTTTATCCTTTAGGAATATTAGCTGGCAGCAGTTTTTGAATTGGTCCATCACTATTATTCCCATTTGGTTTATTGGCATGACCCTTTACCAAAGAATTTACGCCTGCGAAGATACCAAGCAAGCACAGCGAGCCTGGTTTATCGCCGGGCTTTTGGAATTTCCCATTATTGCTATTGTCGGTGTTTTGCTGGGACTCTACGCACGGGTTGGCTTGGAACAGGGTTTGCTGGCGGCAGCTGGATATACAACTGAGACGGAGATGGATGCGGAATTAGGGATGCCATTATTATTGAAAACGGTCCTGCCCACTGGTTTGATGGGGTTGGTCTTGGCATCATACTTTTCAGCCATTCTATCGACAGCGGATAGCTGCCTGATGGCAGCCTCAGGGAGTGTCGTTAGCGACTTTATAAAGCCTGAAGGGGAGAAGCAGGCCCTTAAGCTTTCCCAATTTGTGACTCTTTTTTTGGGTATCGTTGCCCTGATCATAGCCTTTGCTTTTGAGAATGTACTTTCGCTTATGCTTTATTCCTATAGCTTTATGGTGTCAGGACTATTAGTACCGCTGTTTGGAGCCTTGTTTTTTAATCGAACAAGCCCTTTGGCAGCTACGGTAAGTATGATCACCGGAGGTAGCATTACGATTCTATTCAGCTTACTTGAACCCTTTAAGATTCCCTTTGGACTAGATCCTAACCTTCTAGGGATTACTGTTTCTGCGGTAGCATTCATAGTACTCAGCAGAAATTCTGAGCAAAGAGGAAATTATGGAACAGCATGATTTGCGGCGTTTGCGGCAACTTTTACATCAGAATGCTGAGCTATCCCATCAGGAGACAAAGACTCAAAAAAAATTAGAAGATTTTTTAGAGTCCTATAAGCCTAATCAGATCATGAAATTATGTAGCGGAAAGTCGCTGCTGGTCACATTTGATTCGCAAAAACCGGGACCCCATATCATGTTTAGGGCAGACCTTGATGCTCTGCCCATTCATGAGAGTATTGCATTACCATACAGTTCTCATAATGCCGGGGTGTCCCATAAGTGTGGTCATGATGGACATATGACTCTTGTTGCTAGTTTAGCTTCATGGTGGCAAAGCAAAGAACGGCGGCAGGGTAAGCTAGGCTTGCTGTTTCAGCATGCCGAGGAGCTTGGAGAAGGAGCCCAGGAGCTTATCACCGATAACCATTTACAGGGCTGGGGTGCCGACAAAATTTTTGGCTTTCATAACCTTCCTGGTTTTGCTGAAAACACTGTTGTCGTTGCACAAGGGGACACTTTTGCCAGTGCGTCCTGTGGATTAAAATTGGAATTTGCAGGGCGGTCGTCCCATGCTGCGGAACCGGAGAAAGCTTTAACACCCATTAAGCTGATGCAGGAATTACTAACCTTTGGGGAGGACCTCCAAAGATTACCATCATCAACGGACTTCCTACAAATCACTCCTGTGGGGTTTCGCATGGGCGGAGAGAATTATGGGGTGACACCTGGTGATGGAGAGCTGTATTTCACCCTTAGGTCCTATCGCGATAAGGTCCTCCAACAGGGTCTGGAGCAAATACTTGCTTTAGCAGCTAACTCTGGAAGTAAAATGGGAATAACAGTGAAGCACACTATAAAAGAATCTTTTCCAGCTTTAAGTGTTGACCCGGAGTTGTCCAAACTAGTTACGGTTCAGGCAAAGTCCTGTGGCTTTTCGGTAATGGAATTACCCCCTTTTCGCTGGTCCGAAGACTTCGGACATTTAGCTAATCTGGGGAAGATTTGCTATTTCGGTTTGGGTATCGGAAACCATATAGCTCCGCTCCACGATCCGCGCTATGATTTTAATGATCAGGTCTTAGAGCCATATCACCGGCTGTTGAGCCATCTGCTTGATAGCTTGTTTGCAAGCTGCTGAGGTTTTGCACTACTATCAGATGAGCTCTTATGTCATATTGGGAGCGTGTGAATATTGCCGGTAAAGTCCCTGAGGCATTCCATGGACCTCGGGTGGCGTGTTAGAATATTTCTTTTATCCTTACCAGCTTCTTCCCGATCAAGAAAGCCATTCGTAGCTCAAGAAACTATCTTATCGATTTGAAAAGAATTAGAACACATGGAGTTTGTTTTTCAAAAAATCTAAGGGGAAGTCACAGCAACCTCCCCTTGTTCTCGTGTTTATTGGATATCAAGAAAACGATTTAAAGATGTACCGTTTAAGGTTCTGACATGGAGAAGACCTTCACCATAGAATGGCTCCCTTAGTCCTTTAGTGACTTTGTAATCAATTCCTTGTTCACTGCACGCGGGCCCATCTACTAATTCAGCGATAGGTTGTACGACCATAACATCTTCAGGTCCCGTATACACGCGAACTTCTTTCATGACCATGCAGCCAATAAACATATAGGGAAAGCGACCTTGTAATTGTAGCGCTTGTTTACCTGTTTCGAAATTAACCTCAACTTGTGCATTATCAACAGGTGCATAAAGGAAATCATCAGGAGATTCTGTTGCACTTTCTTGTATAGTTAAGCTGTTTTCTACAGTAGGATCAGGATCATAAATAACTTTATAGTCCCCTTGTTCTAAAAGTCCTATATTAACAGATTGAATATAAGGGGTTAATGATTCGATACAGTATCTACCTTCATAGTAAAGGCTTGTGGCAGATATATAGATCTCTTTCTTGGCTTCATCTACTTGTGCTTGAACATCCCCTTGATGATAACAGGTATTGCGAAAATCGCCGTGAATTACCAACTCTACTTGATCATTATCATCATAACCATTAGGAATAAAAATTTTATCAACATCGGCGTTTACAGTTATTGGACCTTTAGCATACATTGTTCCGGCGATGAAAAGAGCGACCGTTGTTACAAACAATTTCATTTTAGCCTCCATACTTCTCAACAAATAAACGATCCACTTTTGTATAAGCAATTGCTGTTCCAAAAAAACGAGAAGGCTGAAAATGATATAAATAGTGTGATGCTGGCAAAGATTTTCAAATGGTGGCCCATTACACTCACAAAAATTACCCGATTTGCTGCACTTTGTTCATTTGATCATTCAAAATATATAAACTGCGTTTTTCACCGAGTGAATTCGCTAACAAGTTTTGATAATTTGGGCCAGTAACACCAAGCTACATTTATATACGTTAAATTGGTTTACGTCGCAAAGCTTTGCTTAGCCACAGAGATGACAGTCAAATGGACATAATTATGCAGCGAGCGATTAGTTCCAAATAAAAAAGTGAGGTTCAGAGTATTATATCTTGCTCGGTACTATAAATATTGCAGGAAAAGTAGTAACTGCGGATGCCCTACATACGATAAGTAACTTTGGTCTATACTTAAAATTAAGAGGAGTAGATTCACCGCGTAACCAACTTTCTAAGGATTATTAATGTCGAAGACAACATAGAAAATCTTGGCCTCAGACGATTAGAAAGGATGCGTAGCGCTATCAGCCAGGGTACAGTTAATAACGCCGTGCTTTACCGCTTTGGGGATATTATCAAAGCTGATGCCATCGATGTTGTGGAGGTTTTGATGCAAGGTGGATTCCATGATTAGGGAACACCGGATGAAAATGCTGTGGGAAAGATTTTATCCGCGATCCTAGCGGTACAAGATGCTCAGGGTGCAAATGTACCCGTTAGCCAACGACTAGATTATCTTGATAGAGCTGAAGTTAATTTTCAAAAAGCTCTTAAAGTCATGAGATTCTGATAGAGATATAAAGTCTCTTTTGTAAGCTATCCCACCCCAAAGAGGGTAGCCATTCTTTGTAAAAGCAACCTTGATAGTTACTGATTGTTAAATAAACGAAACTAGAGCCAGATTGAAATTTAAACTGCGATGTTATCGCATCTTGTCTGACCAAAAGTCGTTTCATAAAATTTATGCTATAGCGTTTCTGATAGGCTGTGTGAAAATTAATGCAGAGATGCTTATAGCAATTTCGTAGATAAAAATACTCTCATTGATTTTTGTAAGTGATAGGATAATTTTTTTTAATACCTAAGATTTTTAAATAATTTTTTTAAGCTTACATTAATTATCCGTGAAGGCAATTTTTTTGAATCTGTCAAGAGCTGTAAGGAGTTGGTATCAAAAAGACGATTACACTGGATACAAATCGATGACAACTTCAAGTACG
>JBNKNM010000012.1:0-12555 GCA_050293845.1 Pseudobacteriovorax sp.
ATAAAAATAACGATTGGCAAAAACATGAAGAAGTCTGAAACCGACTCGATACGAAAATCATCACTGGTAAACATCATCCTATGAATCCCTTTCAGCAAGAATTAGCTGCGCTATAGTATACAAGCGAAACATATCTGGCAAGTATAGCATGAGCCTAAGTGGTAATTGATTCTAGATGTGACAAATAGGCTTAGCTTCATTGTATAGTAAAGCTTTGACTCCTGATAATCCAAGTAGGAAAGCTGTTGATGCGATCGAAGGTACTGGCGACGACTTTCCCTGTGTAAGACTGACTGTTATCTAACAAGGTTTCGGGAATGGTGAATGTATCGGTGGTCCCGGGAATAGATTCTGAAGAATAAACCTTAATACTGGAGGCATCATAGATACTTAGAGACCATATATAGTTTTCTTCACTTCCAAAAGGTGTTCCGGATTTGGTGACAACCCGGCTTGAACTGTCGTAGCTACCAACAAACGCCCCGGTAATAAGAGCTGGGAATGTGTAGGCAAAAGACAGTACTTTTTTATCGGAATGGGTAAGCTGAAAAAAAACTACTTGATTCGCTTTTGGATTTGCTCCGTCTGTCAGTACCACCTTGCGGGCAAACACATAGTCGTTTTCGGCCCCATCCTCACTTAAGCCATCATCAAGCAAACTATAGTCCCAAGCAGCGGTAGATGTCTGCCCTGTTTCTAGATCGACATTGGCCACTAGGGAGTCATTGAGTAACACAGAGGCTCCCTTGATGGTAATACTTACGATGTCGGCATTGTCTTCGATTTTTGCCGTAAATAGCAGCTCCGCATTAAGGCTACTATCAGCTTGAACCTGCTGAGCCACTTGTACTGATAGAAACTCAATGCCAGATTTGAAATATAGATCGCCCGTTTCTTGGGTGAGGTCCAAAATCCCATCACCATTGGCATCTGTGTCAAAGGGATCTAGAATATTGTCGCCATCGTCATCGCTATCGAACCAATTAGCAATACCGTCTCCATCTAAATCTGAGTCGAGTTCATTTTGCAGACCATCATTATCTGAGTCTTCCAGCTGCAGATTTTGAGTTTCCAAACCATCAGGAATCAGGTCTCCATCGGAATCACCTGCTACATTGTTGGTCCACGAAATCCCAGATAACTCGGAAAACTTTAAAATGGGGCCTTGGTGAACCACCGAAGGTAAACTCAGATCTGAGGTTGTAAAATATTGAAATACGGTGCCCTCTATGTCACCTGGGGCCGAAAGAACTGCTGACAAGCGATACTGAGGATCTAACAGAACTAAAGTCTGTGGCTGGTTTACCTTGACGTTGTCAATAGAGTAGTTTCCTAAAGCTCCCAAGACTCCTACATGGGACACTCCAGTGTCCCTCTCAACAAAAGCCACAACCCAGCTTGCCATTTCTGCTTGGCTACCTGCAGAACTTTTCAAGACCCCTGTGACCTTTTCACCAGAACTGGATGAGCCCCCTCCCCCATCGCCATCCGTACCGCGACAGCTACCCAAAAGGCAGCCGATGCTCAGTAATAGAACTTGGATACTTTGTCTCATTTCCAACCCTTCTCGAGAACTTCTGCAATACCTTCGGAATTTATAGTGGGACATTTAGGGCTTATATTGACGGCGGTAAAAAATACTCCTAAAGTCCCTTCGCGAGGAGATAGGAGTTTCTATGAGCACAAAAAACTTTACTAAGATTAATGAAGCTTTCACTTGTGAACACTGTACGAAAGTGGTTCCAAAGGCGAAGTCAACTTGCCGCAATCACTGCCCTTTCTGCCTCTACTCGAAGCACGTAGATCACATGCCCGGCGACAGAGCCAATCAGTGCCAGGGCCTTTTGGAGCCTATCAGTTATGACATTCACCCCAAAAAGGGCCTTATGATACTATTTTCATGCCAAAAATGCGGATCAAAAACCCGTAATATTGCCATAACTGATGATCCCATCGCCGGTGACAACTACGACCTTATTCTAAGTTTAAACCCTACTAAGATCTGAGAAAGGGTGTTAGAGGATCTTGATGAGGACATTTTTCTCGTCCTAAAATGAATGCCCCATTGACATCCCCTTAGAAACACTTTAAAAAGCTAGCCCAGGTGAAGCTAGAACTATGTAACGTTGGGCTATCGCAGTGAATTTCATTGAGGAAAGTCCGGACTTCGCAGGGTAGGATGCTGGCTAACGGCCAGGCAAGGAAACTTGACGGCAAGTGCAACAGAAAGCAAACCGCCACTTAACGGTGGTAAGGGTGAAACGGTGAGGTAAGAGCTCACCAGCAGCTTTGGTAACAGGCTGGCTAGGTAAACCCCATCCGAAGCAAGGCCAAGCAAAGGGCGTAACGTTCTGCGTTACAGTGCTAACCCGGCATCCCTTGGGTAGGCCGCAAGGAAGTAGTTGGCAACAACTGCTCGAGATTAATGGTAGCCTCCGTACTGCGGTACGTGACAGAATCCGGCTTATAGACAGTGCTAACGTTCTAGCTTCACTTGGTTTTTCTAAGACAATACCGAGAAGTCCATGCCCATTAGAATTCAAGATCCTTTTCACGATCCCACTACAAACCTCAGGGAGGAAGTCAATCCCTTTGTGAAAAAGCTAAAACAGGGATCAGCAGATGGGAGCCTTCCGATTCTTTACGGCCCCTATTTACAGAATGTGAAAGGTGGCTGGAAGCAAAAATTCGCTGAAAAGTCTCCATCACACCCCCGCGCTCTAGTATTAGAAATCGGTTCCCATAAGGGCGATGTTCTTAGCTCTATGGCTAGTCAGCACCCTCAAACTGGGTTTATCGGGATGGATATCACCTTTAAGCGTGTGGTTTCGTTAGCAGAAAAGGCTGTCAATGACTCGTTACCTAATATAATCTCGGTACTATGTAACGCTCAGGCTATTTCACAGATTTTTGGGCCAGGGGAGCTTGATGGTGTTATTATTTTTTTTCCAGATCCCTGGGCTAATAAGAAACGCCAGCAAAAAAACCGCCTCCTAAATCAGGAGTTCTTACAAAACCTCCATAAAGTTTTAAAGCCAGGAGGATCTCTGTGGTTTAAAACGGATCATCGTCCCTATTTCGAAGAAGTCTCGCAAATCGCAGATCAGGTACTTACGGCAAACTATCAAGCTAAAGGTCTGTTTTCAGAGGTTTATATCTCACACTTCGAAAAGCAGTTTAAGGAGCGAGGGCTTCCCACTTATGAGGCTTACTGGTCTAAGCAGCAATTATAGAGGCGCTGGGTAATTATTTTCTTAAAGATCATAGGGTAAATGACCGAGATATTAAAAGAAATTAATTTGGAAGGATGCTCGTGACCTCCGATGATATTCAAAATGCTAATATTATTAGGATTTCTTCTAAGGACAGCAGCAAAAACAATCGACTTAAACCTACTGAAGTTGAGCACTTTGCTAAAAGTCTGCTGAATTTTGAAACAAAATTCGATAATTTTAATAGAAGTGATCTTAGATGCCAAGTTGCCAGTCTTGAAGATTTGCAGGTTGGTCATACATTAAAGCTCTACTCAAAAAAGCCAGCAGGCTTAGAGAAAGGTAAAGTGGTTCGGATTAAAAAGTGCGAGGGGTAAAGCAAACATCTTGGAACCTGACAGTAGTACGACAGCGTTTAGTTTCAACAACACAGAATATCTCGTTTATCTAGAGCAAGTTTTTAAGATTGCTAATAGAATCCAAAGCCTTCTCGGAGTGGACGCGTTTGAGCTTTCGATAGATTTTGTGAGCGAGGAGCAGATAAAAGCACTCAATACCACATACCGGCATAGGAATTCGTCTACCGACATTCTATCCTTTCCTCAGCAGATGTGGGATTACCCCCTAACAGTACAACTACCTTATTCATCAACAACCCAGCAAGAAATCCCTCAGCTTTTGGGAGACTTGGTTATTTCGTTATCTGACGCCCATAAAAATTCTCAGCAAATTGGGCAGGGTTTAGACCGTGAACTGTGCTTTCTTTTAATCCATGGCATTCTGCACCTCTGTGGTCATGACCATGTTACACCCCAAGAGGAGTCCATTATGTTGGAGCAGCAACAAATCATACTAACGCAACTTCAGGGAGACCCCCCCCCGATCTGGGAAAATTGTGTGAGGTCAAAGTCTTAAATCATGAGCTATATACACCCTGACGACTACTCAAGTTTTGTAATTATTGGTATCTGCTTGGTCGTTTCTGCATTTTTTTCAGCCTCTGAAACAGCTATTACGTCTCTAGGCGCTTTAAAAGCAAGGCATCTCTTAGATCAAAAAGGAAAAGCCGTCCGTCAGTTGAACCTATGGTTAAAGCACCCATCCCGAGTCCTAACTACCATACTCATTTTTAACAATCTATTTAACATATTGGCATCAGCTATCACAACAGACCTAGCCAGTCGCTATTTTCAGAGTCAGGCTATTGGTATCGCTACCGGGGCGATTACCTTGCTCGTACTTATCTTCGGAGAAATCGTGCCAAAGTCTTTCGCACGAGCCAATTCAGAGAAACTCGCCATCATTTCGATGGCTGTCATTAGCGCTATTTACAAACTTTTTTTTCCAATCATTTGGGCATTCTCGGAATTAGCAAATGCTTTTATAAAAGTTCTGGGTAGCGAACAATCCCTGCAGCCTGCGATCACCGAAGAAGAGCTTGAGTTTCTTATTGAAGTTGGTGAGAAGGCTGGGGTTTTAGAAGACACAAAGAAAAACATGATCAGCGGTGTTTTTGACTTTGATGAAACAAAAGTCAGGGAAATCATGACACCGCGAACCGATATCATAGCAGTGGAAAAACAAGAGTCCATTGAAAATACGGTAAAGTTGACTATCCAGACGGGGCATTCACGTCTACCAGTCTATGAGGATCGCATCGATAATATCATGGGAGTCGTTTTCGCAAAGGACCTCCTTCGACTTTTAGCAGATCATAGAGACAGCAACTCCATAGAGTTGTCACAGATCATGCGCGAGCCTTTATTTGTACCAGAAAGCAAGCAGCTCATGGAGGTTTTCAAAGATCTAAAGCGCACTAAGAACCACATGGCTATTATTATTGATGAGTATGGCGGAACTGCCGGCATCGTTACTATGGAAGATATTCTTGAAGAAATTGTCGGAGATATTCAAGATGAGTTCGATGCTGAGGAGGCAGAAATTTTGCGTATTGAAGATAATGTATTTGATGTATCAGGATCAGTAAATATTAGCGATTTTGTTGAATATTTCGACCTAGATCAGTCTTTCGAGGAAGGAGCTGAAGGTGATGCTGATACAATTGCGGGGTGGATGACCCAATTGCTCGGAAGCCTTCCTGAAGTTGGTCAAACAATGACTTACGGCGCCCTAACAATAGAAGTTACAGAAGTTGACCGGCACCGCATCGGGAGGCTTCGGGTCACCAGAAACCCATTACCCGTACTAGGAGAGGGTTGACCGAAGGCGATCGACTCGCATAGCAGCATTTTCTAGCCTTTTTCTAAATGCAGGTGAAGAGGTAGCCTGCTGCCTGATCCCCTTTAGAGCTAGACGACAACGCTCAAGGCCCTGGCATACCAACACTAAGTCAGCACCAGATACGATGGCTTGGCAAAGGGATTCCACCCAGCCCTGCTCGTCTTGGGGTAATGCTTTCATGTTCATATCATCAGTTACAATGACTCCGTCATATTCCAGCTTTCCCCGTAATAGATCCTCCATAATTTTCACAGATAGACTGGCAGGAAACTTGTCAATAGAACTATAGATGGCATGGGATACCATGATCATATGCGTGTCAGGAAGAAGCCTGATGAAGGGCTCCATCTCTCTTTCCCAAAGGTTCTCCAAGGGTAAATCAATACGGGTCCCTGAAAGGTGAGTATCTTCTGCGGCATCACCCTGGCCAGGAAAATGTTTTGTGCAGCCGATAACTCGCGATGCCTGCATGCCTCTGAGAAACTCCCTTGACCTTTTAGCTACTTCAAACTCATTATCTGAAAAAGATCGATCACCGATGGCAACATTCTGGGGGTTAGAATAGACGTCACAAACAGGAGCAAAGTTAACATTAATACCCAGCCCCAACAGACAAGAACCCACTACAAAGCCATAGTTGAAAATAAGGTGCTGGGATTTATTTTCAGAATCGATGGACAGCGGCGGTCCTAAATTAGGGAAGGGGTGTGGTAAACGACTTACTCTCCCACCTTCTTGATCAATAGCAACGATAGCTTTCTTCCTTCTGCCAAGAAGGTCCTGTAGTTGCTGAGAGTTTTTGCTGAGATCAGCAAAAGATCTGGGAATATTGCGCTTAAACAGTGTCACCCCAGCAGGTTGTTCCTTCTGGAAGAAATCAATCTCCCTAGGAGACAGCTGCTCTCCATCAATAGCGGCCAATAGCACCGCGCTGGCTGCATCTCCTATCATAGGTGAATTTACTCATCAATAATCTGAAGTATATACCTACGATTCAATTTCGCTGCAGCACAGTTTAAGATTGTACGGATTGCGTCTGCTGTTCGTCCTTGTCGTCCAATGACCTTTCCAATATCCTCTTTAGCTACTTTCAGCTCAATAATATTGGTCTGGTTTCCAGTAATCTCGCTGATTTCTATCCGATCAACTTCGTCAACAAGTGCCTTCGCAACAAACTCAACCAACTCTTTCATGGAACCATCTTCGTTCGACATATCTATCATCCGTTATTAAGATCAGTTTCAGCAATCAAGAAGCCACTCAAAAGTAGACTATCCGCTTCATAATAATATTACCGAAATATGTACCGTATGAAAAGCTGTCAAGTTAAGTGGGCAGCACATTTTTCAAATTTTTCAAGAAAATTCCACGACCTTCTATCATTAAAGATATTAACTAATTGATTTTACAGAATTAAATATAATTACCTGCTTTAATTTTTTCTACAATTATCTTTTCAGGCATAGTGGGGTCCCGGGGGTCAACCGTAAAATATGACTGCTGCTCACACCGGCGCTTATGTTCCAGCAGCCAATGAAGGATGTCAGCAAGCCCTTTATTTTTCCGACTTTTAAAAAAGGGGTCATTTGCCAAGGCGTCTCTAGCTTTTTTGAGGGACCTCAGCTCTTGAGCATCGGCTTCCTTTACCGGATAATCATGAAGGTCATACTTTTTGATATCTTCTGGCAGAACTCCCAGAAACCTTACCTCGGGCGCCGAGAAGTCCGAATTTCTTATCAAGGACGCTGCGGAACCGGCTTTAAGAGTGCGAAAAATATTCTGCATCGTATAAGCATCAAGGTCTCCAAAGAAATATAAGGGAATCCTCAATTGATCCTGGATGCGTTTTAACCACCCTCTAACTGCATTTGACGGAACTCCCTGAGCACCTACCACAATAGCCTTATGCCGTTTTGTAAAACCGTTTGCTACAAGCGTATTAGCCGTGCCTTCCGACTCTACAATTAAGCAATAGTCAATTTTTCGTTTTGCTTTCAATTTTAAATTTTGTGGGCGATTTTTGGGCTGGAATGGTGAAGTTCCCAATGTTGAAAGGTCTATAGTCGCTTTAGTACCATCAGAGAGCAATTCTTCAACCACAAGTTCCCTAGAATAAGTCTGCCCCCCGCGATCATTGGCATAGCAATTTAATTCTTCACGATAGCACTCGATCATTTCACAAATAAAATCAATAACGCCATCTGACTCCTGTTGATCGGTAAAATCAAGGGGTTTGAGTATAGGGTTGTGTTTCACCTCACCTTTACTCATATAATAAAGTTCCCGTTTAGTATTAACATTACCTGAGGCAATATTACGCAATAAAATTTCCAGCATAAATATGGTGCGTGACATCTTTTTCACTGATGCCACATTTAATTCAGTGCGTACCTTTTTGTTTCCTGGTGTTAAATATCCTAATTTAGGATTGTAGTTTGAATTATCAAGATTGCATTTAGTCGCTTGGATAACCGGCCTCTTAGCCTTTTCCAGATCTGCAAGCATTTTATTGCAAAGATCTATACTGATATGGGGTATATCTTCTTGCAATACCCTCTTTATTTTTACCATCCTTTATCCTCTCCTATGATTTTCGTTTTTTCTTTTTTATGACTTTTTTAGCAATTTTTTTCTTACTTGATGATTTCGAGATCACTTTTTTAATAGCTTTTTTAGCGGGTTTTGATTTAACTTTTGCAACTTTCTTTTTTGTCGCTGTTGGCTTCTTCTTTATGATTCCCTCACTCGTCTTTTTCTTTTTGCTGGTTGTTTTTACTACTTTCTTCTTAACACTGTTTTTTTTCTTTGCCGCAGATTTTTTCTTTTTAGAAGTAGTTTTTACAGCTTTCTTCTTTTTTGATTTGCTAGTTATTTCTTTTTTCCCTACCGCAGACTTTTTCCTTTTTGCGGTTTTTTTTACTTTTTTTGCTGTCGATTTCTTTATTATCTTCCGCGAAGCATTTCTCGACTCGCTAGAGGAGGTATTTGACTCTTGTTGACTTTCCAAATCACTTTTATCTTCAAGCTCGTTAGCATCTTCCTTTATATCTGTTTCTTCCTGATCTAATATAGTGGCAACGTGACCTAACCTTTTGCGGCGATTCTCAAGATGCTTCTTCAACTTACTCTCTGCAGCCTCCAGATCCTTCTCAGCTGCTTTAGTTTCCCTACCTAATATTTTTAACAGTCCTTGATGAGCTTTTGCTTTACGTTGTTCATTTGATTGAGTTATCCGCACAAGTCCTTCCACCAAGATCGGTGCAAACTTCTCAATATGTTGAATTTTGCTTTCGAGTATACTTTCTTTATGCTCACGTCGCAAATGACGAGACAATCTCTGACCTGCCTGCATAAGAGCTTTTCTGATTTCTTCTACTAGCTCCTCTGAAGCATCTACCGTTTCTTTTGAAGCATTCTTAAACTTAATAAATGGTGATACTAGGCTAACTGCAATAATGTAGGGTCCTAAAGGTAGTGAGTTTCTCGATTGCCGTAAACCATAAGATTTCCAGTTTACACTTGTAATACCTTTAACTATAGCGCAGCTGGCTTTATCAAATTGCAAGGGTACGCGATTGGCAAAACGGAGTACCTGAACTGAGTCTTCGCTCTCATTATTAGCTTTTTCAATCACTCTTGCTAAGGCTACTTCTATTTGAACTGGTTTATAATCGCAAATAGTGGGTTTTCTTGTTACCACTGAAAAATAATCCACATCACCCAATCTTAGAATACTTTTTGCTAACCCTTCTTCACCAATAGATAGTACTGTCTTAGTGGAAGGAGGGCGCAGTTCACAGTCTTGCACTGCAACAAACATTACCTTGAAATCTTGTTCTTTGAGTTCGTTGACTTGTCGATCTAAAAGGCCTTTTTTCAAATGTGACTGTTGCAAAAGTTTTAAAGTATCATCCGTCACCCTCGAAAAAGAACTTTTCAACCACTCCCTGGCACTACCTTTACCAAATAGTCTTGCATGAGCTAAAAACTCTCCCAGCTTCATAGTATGGGGGTGAGGAGCCGTAGCCTCAGGAATTTTTGGGACAAAGTCACTAACGCGCTCAACCGTAACAACCGGCTGATCCAGAAGCTCATAATGGAGAGTTAAATGAGGATTCACCAGAATATTAGACTTTAAAAATGCCTGTATTCCAGCTTCTCCATTCATTTGAATCCGCCCATCAATGATGAACTCGATCGACGTTCCATGATTGTGGTTCCATTTTATCTCCTTCTTATCTTTGACATGTCCTTTGTTGTGTTTTAAATCCACTTGAACCTGACATGAAATCGCTTGTTTTTGACGGGCTGTTCGAGTAATGACACGAACTCCCTTTGCAGTTGTCTGCATCGCCCAGGTAGTTGCAGCTGAGATCCCTATTCCCTGCTGCCCTCGCGAACACCGTCCCTTACCAAATTTAGAAGAGGCAAGATATTCACCGAAAACTTTAGCAATATCTTTCTGATGAATTCCTGGCCCATTGTCTTCTACTTTGATCAGGACTTGGTCAGTATTACGTAAGGAACCTCTCCCCTTTTTCTTAATGGTGACAAAAATTTCGGGAAGAATTCCAGCCTCTTCACAAGCATCTAAGGAATTATCCATGGCTTCCTTCAACGTCGTTAATACTGCTTTTGTAGGTGATGAGAATCCAACCTGCTGAAGATTCTTCGCAAAATACTCCGCCGTACTACTTACCCGAATCCTATCTTTTTTCACAGATTTTCTCTCCCTTATATACCAACCAGATGCGGCTCATTTTCCTTTTATAAAAATCTAGTTAATTTAATACTATCAAATAGCCTAACTATTGGGTACAGCTTGCAAACATTACCTAGCAGAAAATAAATGTTATTTATAATCCCATAAGATCAACCTTTCTAGAAAGGCTTAAAATTTTAAATAATCTACAAGATAAGGATACTTCAACACAAAAGGATCGAATTTCGAGAATCCATAACCGAGAAATAAAAATGAAAAGCTCCCCATTAATTTTCAACTTGATTTTTTCCGATTCGGATCACAATAGCTTGAAAGTTAATCATTCAATTTAGTCATAATTAGTAGTCAGGCCAGCACAGAAATATTAACAACCTAATATTATAAGATATATTTGCTTTCACATGAACTCATATCATTTATCATGGTTCAGATGATGCTTACTAAGCTTCACAAATTATTTTTTATGTTAAACCTAATTTATTTTTTCCGAGAAACACAGAAGCCTAAATAACTGAGGCAAACAATGCCAAATGTACCAATAAAAATATTATTTGTCGACGATGAAGCTGATATCGTTGAACCTCTCATAGAGGAAGCCCAGGATTTGGGATATGAGACCTTGTTTTTTGATAGAGGGGAAGATGCTTTAGCTGCCATTAAAGATATTGCTGACACATTGGCCCTTGTAGTCTGCGATTATCGTATGCCTGACATTGATGGATTAACCTTTCGAGAGCGAATGTTTCCGGAATTTCAGCATATACCTTTTATTGTTTACTCGGGTTTTGTGACTCAGGAAATACTCAGAAATGCGATAAATCTAAAAGTATCAAAATTTGTCGATAAACCATTTGATATAGATAAGTTGAAGGATCTCATTTTAGCTGAAGCTAAGGACAGAGTTGAGCTTATCGAAGAAAAAGCAGTTCTTAAAAGCATTTTTATTGATGAAGCTCAAGAACTCCTCGAAGACCTTGAAGAAACCATTCTATTACTTGAACACGATCCACATCCTGAAAGAATTAACACTATTTTCCGCTTAGTACATACAATAAAAGGTGGCTCTGGAGTTTTAGACTGGCCTGATTTTACTAAGATTCTTCATGGTTACGAGGATTTACTGAGCAAGATAAAGAATCAGGATATCGCTATCACACCCTCAGTCATATCCATGCTTCTAAAAGGTTATGATTTCCTTGACAAGACATTAAATGCATTTATCGATGGAAAGCCTGTAGTTATCGATGTTTCCTATTGGATTCATAATTTCAATGAAACCAACATTGAGGAAGAATCTTTTCAAGATAAAGAAAAGTCTAAAAAAAATCCCTCTTCCGTTAAAAAAGAAAATGAACTGATCAAAGTTCCTATTAAAATTCTAGATGAATTTATGGAACTATCAGGGGAAATCACAGTGATCCGCAATACCGTAAATAAGCTCGTCGGTAACCTGCAAAAGGAATTATCAGGTAACCAAGACTTATCCCTATTAGCTGAATTCTTAGATGAAATGCATAAAATCAACTCCTCCATGCAACATAAAATTACAGAATTGAGAAAAGTCTCTCTAAAAAATGTATTTCGCAATATACCAAGAACAATACGCGACCTCAATCATTCACTTGGCAAAAAAATAGATCTATCTATCCATGGTGAGAATTTACGTGTAGATAATAACCTAGCAACTGTTCTTAAAAACTCAATGATTCATATTGTACGAAATTCAGCAGATCACGGCATAGAATTACCTAACATGAGAAAAAAATCAGGAAAACCAGAAAAAGGACTTATTTCCATAGATGCTCATGAACAAGGTGATGAAGTTATTATTGATCTTTCTGATGACGGTGCCGGAATTAATTCTGATATGATTCTTCAAAGAGCAGTAGAAAAAGGTCTATATACGCAGGATGAAAGTCGTAATCTAAGCACTTATCAAATTAATCAGATCATCATGGAACCAGGCTTTTCAACAGCAATGTCCATCACCGACATTAGTGGTAGAGGAGTAGGAATGGATATGGTTAAAAGTTCTGTGGAATCCATTGGTGGACGCATTGATATTAATTCACAACTAGGACAAGGAACCAAATTCACATTCAAGCTCCCAATTCCTAAGTCTGTAACTATTATTCATTCATTATTAGTAACCATTGGCCATAATGAATTTAGCATACCTCAAGACAACATCATACGATTAATCAAAATAGACAGCGACCGCATCAATAAATCAATTCATAACCTTGAAGGGACCCAGCTATTAGAAGTAAACGGGTCCTTAGTGCCTTTAATCGACTTAAAGCCTGAACTTTGCCCAGAATTCAAAGTCACTATGAATCATGAAAGCCTTGAAATTGTCATATTGAAATCAGAAAATGC
>JBNKNM010000012.1:12565-64722 GCA_050293845.1 Pseudobacteriovorax sp.
AAAGGAGCTACTTTTATGGGAGACAGCTCTGTCGGTCTTATTTTAGATGTAGATAGAATCGCTGAGTATAAAAAAGTTAACTATGAGGATCACACTTCATTTACTCATCCTACTACAGAACACATTCCAGAAGAAACAAAAAATCATAATGATGGTGAGGATCACATTCTTTTTACTTTATCAAAGAATGGCATTTATTCTATTCCGCTTGATGAAATATATAGACTTGAAGAATTACCTACCAACAAATTTACATCTATTAGAGGCAAAAAAAACATTATTTATAGAGATGAAGTGATGCCTCTTACTGAAGCTAATATGCTCTCGACCCATAATACAGAAAATGAAAACTCTGATTCTGAATCGAGAACGACCATAATTATTAGATATCAAGATCACTTCTATGGCATTTTAGTAAAAAACATCTTGGGAATTCGCAATATTAAAGGAAAACTCGATAAAAATATTCATTCAAGAGACAAATTTCTTGGCAGTTACTGTCTAGATGATTGTGTGATCACGGTTATGGATATCTACAAAATCTTAGGGGTCACTCATCCGTCAAATCAAGTTCATAATGCTCATATTGATAAAAAAAATGAATTATCTCAAAGCGAGATCAAAGGTAGTTGGGGTATGTTTTAGTAAAGGGAATTTTCATGTCGGCAATGGAAGAAGCAATTCAAGAATTTACAAGTGAATGTGATGAAATGCTAGAGCGTATTTCACTAGCATTAACCCGTCTTGAAAAGGAAGAAATGGATCAAGAAACCATAAGTAGTATCTACAGGGATATGCATACAATAAAAGGTTCATCTCAGTTATTTGGTTTTCAGCAGATAGGTACTGTTGCTCATGTAATTGAATCTAGTCTAGATCCTATAAGGCAAAATATTATTTCACCCAACTCAAACTTGATCGACATAATATACCAGGGATGTGACTTAATTTCACAGCTTGTAAAATCTATTAATAAAGATCAAATTGAGCATGATGCTCAAGAAGAATTACTAGAAATCGTACCTCGTTTAATTGATAATACTATTTATTCGCTAGGAGGCAATCCTAGATATTTAAGAGATGACTTTATTCCTATGAATATAGCTAATCAGAAAATCGAATTTACCAAAGCTATTAGTCAACCTGAAATAAAGTCTTTTTCTCAAGAAAAGCATCAAGGACAAAAAATAGACATTAATCGATCTTCTGACATCTCAGGTCATTCACAACAAAAAAATTCACCCAAACTAGAGCCTACAAAAAAATCCATGCAAAAAACACCTGCTATTGAATCAATTCCTGAAACTTCGACAAATGAAAAATCAACAAAACCAATAAAAAATCAGGAGTCATTAACCATAACACCATTGCAAAAGACAATAAAGATTGAAAAGCATGCTTTGGAGTCTCCAAATAATACTGGAGCAAAAGTATCAAATGAAAAGAAAGTAGAAAATCAAGAAACGATCAGAGTACAGGTAGCTATATTAGACAAGCTCATGAATTTAGCTGGTGAGCTTGTTTTAGTACGAAATCAAGTTTTGCGATTTGCAACAAACGAAAAAAATAGCGATTTTTCTAAAATTGCACAGAAGGTCAACCTTGTAACGACTGAAATTCAAAATGAGGTTATGAAAACCAGAATGCAACCTGTTGGGTCTATTCTTAGCAAATTCCACAGAGTAGTTAGGGATTTAGCTAAGGAATTAGGTAAAAAAATTGAATTAGGGCTAGAAGGGATAGAGACTGAACTTGATAAAACTTTGATTGAAGCTGTCAAAGATCCTTTGACCCATATTGTACGTAACTCAGCAGATCATGGTTTAGAGACTCCTGAGGAACGGCTTTCATGTAATAAGTCTGAAACCGGAAAAATCACCATCAAATCCTATCATGAAGGAGGTCAAGTTGTTATCGAAATTAATGATAATGGCCGTGGACTTAACCGTGAAAAGATTGGTGAAAAAGCAATAGAAAAAAGAATCATAAGCTACGATCAATATAATTCTATGTCCGATAAAGAAATCTATCATCTCATTTTTGCACCAGGATTTTCAACAGCATCAACTGTTTCAAATATTTCTGGCCGTGGTGTTGGTATGGATGTAGTAAAAACCAATATAGAAAGAATTGGTGGGATTATTGACCTTAACGCTATCCCAGGAAAAGGTACAACAATTTATCTCAAAATACCTTTAACTCTTGCCATTGTCCCTGCTCTACTCATTCGCTCAAAAAATGAGAAATTTGCCATCCCTCAAGTCAAGCTTTTAGAATTACTACGTATTGATCTTGATGATAAAAATTCTGGCAATCGAATTGAACAGCTTCAAGGAAAACCTGTCTATCGACTTCGAGGTCAGCTGCTACCCTTAGTTCGCTTGGACCAACTCATTGATCCGGATATAGAGAATGCTTCATATCAAGATCAAGGAAATTGCAATATTGTGGTACTTAAAGCTGGCAGTGCAATTTTTGGCTTAATTGTCGATGAAATTGAAGATTCAGCGGACATTGTTGTAAAACCTCTGACTCAGTTTTTAAAATCTCTTGGTTTATACGCAGGAGCTACTCTCATGGGAGATGGCAATGTTGCCTTAACTTTAGATGTTATGGGTATCGCTGAGAAAGCTATGATAAGCCAGGGAGAAGAAGAAACAGATTTCTCACACACTTCTCGAAACGAGACCGATAGTTCTAGATCATTAACAGATTATCTTGTTGTTGATGTCGGTGACAAAAGTCGCTATACGTTTCCTCTTTCCATGGTAAATCGTCTTGAGGAGTTTAAAGACAGTAATTTTGATTACTCGGGTGACCAAAAAGTTGTACGTTATCGAGGATCTTTATTGCCTATCATATCTGTTCGCGAATTTTTTGGTCTACCAGCTCGCGAACAGAAGGATCAACAAGTCGAAGAAAATATACATCCTGTAGTCGTTATACAACGGTTTAATAGGCTATTTGGCCTAGAAGTTGATAACATTCTTGATGTGATTGGTTCATCGTCTCCTATAGATGAACAGATAAAATCCCACCCCGGAATACTCGGCTCATTTATAGATAGAGATCAAGTATTTGTTGTCATTAATGCAGGACAACTTATCCAAAAATACTCATTTACGCATGGCATTACTACAGAATCTCCTGTTACTACAAGTAACCCTCAGGCTCATATAATGGTCGTCGAGGATAGTAAGTTTTTCCGAAACCATATACAAAGATTTTTGGAAGAGCAAGGATATCGCGTCACAACAGCAGAAAATGGTGAAAAAGCATTGGATGCTATTATGGATAATAAGGATGATATCTCTATAATAGTTTCAGATATAGAAATGCCTAAAATGGATGGTTATGCTCTTGCAGAAAGAGTATCAAGAGATAGTTCTCTCAAGCATATCCCTCTTGTTGCCGTGACAACGCGATTTAGAGACTCCGATATTAAACGTGGAAAAGAGGTTGGTTTCCAAAAATACTTAGAAAAATTAGACGAAAATCAATTGATTCATACAATAGAGACCATACTAAAGGGAGAAGAAGTAGAATGGCCGTAACAGGAAATACTAAAACAGAGCAATTTTCGACTTTTTATGTTAGCGATAGACTCTATGGCTTGGATGTAAAACGTGTTCAAGAAATCGTAAGAGCTATGGATATGACTAGAATTCCTTTAGCTCCAAACTATGTATCGGGTCTTATAAATCTTAGGGGGCAGGTAGCAACCGCTATTGGGTTGCGTCAATTATTCAAGCTAAGTAATGAGACAACAAAGGACATCCTTAATGTAGTATGTAAAATCGATGGTTTCTTAATATCATTTCAAGTTGACAAAATCGGTGATGTTATGGAAGTTGAGAGTAGCGCTTTTGAACCAACCCCCAATACCATTCCCGAAAGTACAAGAAGATTCTTGAGAGGTGTCTATAAGGTCTCCGGTCAACTGTTAAGTATTATCGATATTGATAAAGTAATAAGTTATCTTAATGAAGCTAACCAAGACATAGCAGTATAAATCGGAGTGGATACATGAACATACTGATTGTTGATGACTCAGTAGTTTTTCGCAGCCAAATTAAAGGAGCTCTATCAAACTGCATCGAATTTAACGTTATTGAAACTGCCGCTAACGGCAAAATTGCTCTTGCAAAAATGGAAAGAAAAAATTTTGACCTTATTATATTAGATCTGGAAATGCCAGAAATGAATGGTATTCAAACGTTGCAAGCAATGGAAAAAATGAAGAACCAGCCTCCTACAATAGTTTTTTCTTCGCTCAATGCTAGAGGTGCAGATGTAACCATGCAAGCTTTGCATCATGGTGCAAAAGACTTTGTAACAAAACCTGCAAATGTCAATAACTTTGAGGAAGCCTTAGACCATATCAAAGAACAACTTATACCTAAGGCCTTGCAATTTATTAAAGGCAGTCATCTTTTGAAAAAGAAAGTAGCCAATAGTAGTATTGCTATTGATAGAGATAATACTAATCTTTCTTTACTTCAAAAGGCTCCCAATACAAATTGGCGACAAATAAATCCCCATAATTTTAAACCAAAAGCATGTGTTATCGGGTCCTCAACAGGAGGTCCCATGGCTTTAAAAGAAATATTTTTAAATTTAACTCCTCCCATTCGATTTCCTATATTTGTAGCTCAACACATGCCTCCCATTTTTACAAAATCATTGGCTTCCGGAATTCAACAGATGACAGGAATTGTCACAAAAGAAGCTATTCACTATGAAGAGATAGAAAAGGACTGTATATATATTGCACCGGGAAATTTTCATATGACTGTGAAAGAGTCGGATGGACGACTGTTTACTGCATTAGATAAACGAGATAAAAGAAATTCTGTTCGTCCAGCAGTCGATTATCTCTTTGAATCTGCTGCAATTGCATATGGCAATCACTGTTTAGGGATTGTTCTTACTGGAATGGGATCAGATGGTATGGCTGGTTCAAAGGCACTTAAAGATGCCAATGGTTGTGTCATAATCCAAGATGAGCCCACTTCAACAGTATGGGGAATGCCAGGCAGTGTTTTTCGTATTGGAGCATATGACCACATGGCAAGTATTTATGATTGCCAAAAATTATTATTCAAATTAGCGAAGGGCATATTATGAAAATTTCATTTTATGAATATCTCATTTCCACAAATGTAGTTTCTGCAGAAACCTTCATTAACGCCTTTATCCATCAAGCCATTGACAATCCTACACTGGCAGATATTATTCGCCAAAACAAACTTTTAAATACAGATGATTTCATAAGGGTTTTCGAACATCAACAAATAACAAAAACAAGTTTTGAGCAAAGCTGCAAAGTATTAAATCTGTGGACGCCAGAATTTTCAGATAAACTTGAATCTATCGTCAGTAAGCAAGTTCCATCGATTTTTAAATATCTAATTAAAGATGGAAGTTTAACCTTTTCAGACTTAACCAACATGTTAGATGAATACATCGCTATGATCCTTGAAAATCCACATGAATTTGGTTTAAAGGTAGCATAGGAGCCGCATATGAATAACAATGGAACATCACCTATTGAATTAGATCAAATGACAAAGGATCAGCTTGTTGATGCCTTATTATTGCAATCGAACAAAATATCATCATCTCTGCATGTTTGTTTTGAAAAAAGCATAGTAGGTGTGGATGAGATTATAAAAATTTTAAGCTGCCGAAATGCCGGAGAAACCTTTGTCTCTGCTGCACATCGATTGAAATTATTACAAGATGACGACATTAAAAGGATAGAAAATGATTTAATGGAGCAACTACAATCCTTTTCCCATATACTTCACGAACCCACGCAAACTAATCAAGAAGCTCATGTATCTAATACTGAAGTTCCGACAAACCCGCCCACACAAGACTTAGGTGGCCCTCATTTTTCTTTTCCACAGGTAAGTGGTGAAACCAAAAAACAGTACCTCGATTTTTTTTCGAAAAACATAAAACAATCATTAGAGGATGGCTTCAACAAATTCACGGAAAGCTCTTCAGACCTTGAAAACGAGCTATTGAATATCGAAGAAATTCTACAACAACTAACTGCAGCAGCAAACTTTGCTCGCATGGAAGTGTCCTATTATTTAGCTGAAAAGTTAACTCTCCTCATCGAAGGGATGACCTCACATGCCATTCCATTTGATAAGAACAAAGATCTTCTTAAATCATTTTGCCTGACAGCACTCGATGTTCTTTGGGAACTACATCGCTTTATTGATCTTAGTGGAGAGGAGGTTGAATTTTGGCAGAATGATGTATCAAGGGCAAATTATAATAAAATTATACGTAGTTTAGAATCTTTTTTAGGAGGTAATTCTTAAATGAATATTTTGGTAACAGATGATTCCAAATCAGTACATGGATTTATCGAAGCGATGTTCGCAGAAACTGAGCATTCTTTAGTTCATGCATTCGACGGCTCCGAAGCTATAAGTAAGGTGGAACAGCTTAGTAATATTGACCTCATTTTATTAGACTGGGAAATGCCTGTTCTATCGGGATTGGAAGCTCTCAAAAAGCTTCGACAAGATGGATTTGACAACCCCATAGTAATGGTAACATCCCGGAATAATGTGAAAAATATAGCTGAAGCGTTACAATTTGGTGCCACCGAGTATATTATGAAACCTTTTACTAAAGACATTTTGTTTGAAAAATTGGAAATGGTTCTAGAAAGAAAGGTAAGTTAATGATGGACTTGAATGAACCCGTACTAGAATATTTTTCGAATTTTATCTATGATAGAGTCGGAATAGTTTACACTAAGGTAACATATTATCAGCTAGAAAGCAGACTTGAGAATGCCGTAGCCCATTTTCAACTGGGTTCAGTTGTTGACCTGCAAAAAAGAGTTCAAAATAGAGACCCTGTGATTTGCAAATATATCCTTGATATTGCGACCAACAACGAAACATCTTTTTTTCGTGATCCGAAAGTTTTTCGTACTCTGGGGGAAGAACTTTTTAAGCCCCTTGCAACACAAAACAAATCTATTCGCATCTGGTCGGCGGCTTGTAGCACAGGGCAAGAACCTTATTCATTAGCAATGGACCTTAGTAACCTCAAATTTAAATATCCAAGCTTTAAATATGAAATTATAGCAACGGACTTCTCCTATCGCGCTTTGGATAAAGCCAAAAACGGCATTTACACTCAATTGGAAGTGCAACGCGGACTTGATGCCAAGAATCTGGTTAAGTATTTTACTCAAGATGAAACGAATTCAGACAGATCTGGAGGGCTGTGGAAAATAAAACCGGAAATTCAAAAATATATCTCTTTTTCACACTTTAACCTCTTAGAGCCATGGAGCATATTAGGTCAATTTGACCTTATCTTGTGCCGCAATGTCTTAATTTATCAAAAGCAGGAAAAACGCACTGAAATCCTGTCAAAAATGGCAAGTTACTTAAAAGATGGAGGATTCTTAACCCTGGGCTGTGCGGAATCCATTACCAACTTGAATCACTTATATACTCCTGTTCAATACGATGATGCTCGCTTTTACCAAAAGGGTAGTAGTCAAAGTAAGATGGTCTCTAGCATCTAGTTGGTCTTATAAATTTAATATGAAAAAGCCCCTCTAGATTCCCAATAAAGATTATGATACAAAGCTTTCTCTTAATAAGGAGGCTTTATGCTAGGAGTAGTATTAGCTCTTTCCTGTGCCCTTACTTGGTCCATTTCCATTATCTTACTTAAGATTGCAGGTACACAGCTTAATCCAATTATATTAAATCTGGGAAAGAATGCCTTAGGGCTCTTGCTCCTGCTTCCAACAGCTCTGCTCATTGATGGTCCATTACCAGAGATTTCATCTTCCCACTATCTCATACTTTTCGTGAGCGGATTCTTCGGTATCGGGATAGCTGATGCTATGGTGTTGCGGGCCTTGGAGCAGTTACCGGCTTCAAAAGTTGCGATTCTAGAATGCCTCTATACGCCTTTTGTCATAACCCTTTCTTTAACTTTCCTTGACGAAAGTTTAACCCTTACTCATGGGGTGGGGGGAGGATTAATCCTACTAGCCCTACTCTTAATTAAGCCACAGAATAGAGAATCACAAGAGTCATCGTTTCGAGGTATTATTTATATGGCCAGCGGGCTCTTTACCATGGCGGGTGGTATCATTATGGTAAAGCCACTTTTTACTACCGTTCCTTTATTTTGGATCATTGCTCTTAGAATGGTAGCCGGAGTTCTCAGCTCGATAGCCATTTTGCCAATAGTAAAAAATCCATTTGAGCAAACATTGCTATTATTGAACACAAAAAATAGAGGAATCGTCATCACCGGTTTTTTGCTCAGTTCGTATATTTCCATCAGCCTTTGGATAGCAGGATATAAGTATCTTCCAGCCTCGGTGGCTTCGGTATTGAATCAAACATCGACCATCTTTACGGTAATTTTGGCGTCTCTAATTCTCAAGGAGCCCTTCGAAAAGAAGAAAATTATTGCAGCAATTCTCGCCACTTTAGGAGTTATCGTCATATCAACCCATTGACATTAGCCTTGGCAGACATACCCTTAAGAAGAAGATAACCTCGGGGAGCAGACTATTGTTTATTAGATTATTCTTGCTGATGTCAGTTATGCCAATCCTTGAAATCATGCTCCTACTCAAAATCCATGGCAGCCTAGCTGGGATGCTGGGAAGCGGTCAAGCCCTCATCATCACCCTAGGTTCCGTTATAATCACCGGGGTTCTGGGAGCTCGCCTGGCACAAAGTCAAGGATTTAAAATCATTAATAAAATCCAAACAAAACTTGCAGCAGGGGAGATTCCTTCTCACGATATGATCGAGGGAATCATGGTACTGTGCGGAGGTATTTTGCTATTGACCCCAGGCTATATTACCGACATTTTCGGCCTTAGCTTTTTAGTACCCGGGACTAGGGCTTACATCCGCCGTCACCTCCAGTCGTGGTTCCAGCGTAAAGTAGAAAACCAAGAGATCAAAGTCTTTTATTCTAGTAATATGGGTGCGAACAGAAGTTACTATTCCCAAGATTCGCAATCACATATTAAAAATGAAAATGTCATTGATGTAGAACCTACCCAAGAACGCTAGTATTACGCAAAAAGAATCTGTTTCATACAAAATACGCTACCTCCCGACTTAATGTACTCGCTGGTTTGTACTGTCAAGGGAACAAAGCCATTGTCTATCAGCTGCCGCTCTGTTTCTCGACTGCCTTCCTGCAAGATCACATGCTTGCCATCGGGACAATGGGCGTTACATGCGAAATAAGGCGAATCAGCTTCCTTATAGCTAACAACAATCACATTTTTAAATAGTAATTGGAGTGTCTGCCATCCTTCTTCACTAAAAGCCTCCCGGCAAGCCATAGCGGTTTCATGATTAAGAATACTAAGACAAGTATCCAAATGATAAAACTCTGCATTAGAAAGCTCAAATGTAACGATCGGTACTTGTATTTTTTCATGCAAGATTTCATAGATTTTGGGATGAGTTCTGAATCCATACCCTCCCAAAATGTAACGGCGGCCAGGAACCCACAAAGCATCACCCATACCTTCGAATATCATTTCTTCCCCTAAATCGGTAAGGTCTTCCGTTATAATATGCAAATCCTGAAGCTGCTGCTTAATGATAGGCACTTCTCTTTGTCGCACTGGGTTTTCCATTTTTCCCATAATCATTCGCAAATCACCGCTTTGATCGGTGTAAGGGAAGGACTGGTTGGCGCAAAATACCATATCGGGACACCCTGATTGAGCATTAAAAATATGAACTTTGAATCCCAGACCTCGATATGTCTCAACGAGCTGCTGCCATTGCAGATGCGCCAAGTTTTGGTTTACCTGATTTAACTCTCCCCTGTGATCTATCATATGGGGATTGATAGCGTCTTCTACGGTAAAATAATCAGGTCTCACAAAAAACATCGATTTAGGTCGCATCATGTTTTCTGCTGACGATAAAGCCTTTTCCAACGAAGTGATACCAAAGATGGGACTACCCATAGCACCCTCAATATAGATCAACAAACACTGAGTTTATGTAGTAAAGATCGATATAACATAATAAAATTCAACATACTTAGGGCAGACCGCACTATGACACTCGGTTACGCTTAAAAACTTATCGTAGTAGCTTGCGTACTATTTCTCACAAATTATTTAGCCAAACCCCGTCTCATAGGTTTTGCCTTTTCATAGCCCGAATCCAAGTATTAATTACGCACCAATTTAACAGTTCGAATAGATTGCCGACTTAATTTGTTACCAATAGCACGAACCCCTTTAGGAGCAACAACATCCGATAGATAGATAGATTCCTTTTCAGGAGTACCTCGCTTTCCTTTTTTAAAGCTCACTTCCACTAGTGGCTCAGGATTAAAACTCAGAATAAGAAGCTTGCTGTTATCTTCTGGATTAATAAAATCCTCGCGCTTACCAGTAGAAAGTTCTTCTAAGCGGAATCGTTTTACATAATAATCGCTCTTTTCACCATGAAAATAAACCACACTGATAATTTGATCTTCAGTGTATTTTCCTACATGCAGTAGATTATCATCAAAGTATATATCAACACTGGGATGATAAACTTCAATAGAACCATTTTTATATAGTGCAAAAATTAAATCTGAAGCTGTAAATGAACCAAGTTGTTGTCCTTTACCCTCTGTATTTAAACGACGGCTGCTTTTATCAAACCAAAAATCCTGAGATATATCTTCTAGCTCTGTCCTTTGTAGCATTTCCACTTTCTTTACCGATTCTTTAGTAATCAGTTGTCCGCGCACACCTCGGGTTTGAATAGGTAACTCATCAAAGCTTACGTCAATTGAAGATGGCTTTGTGCGACCATGGGTATTCAATACCAGTTCTACCGTTTCGTGACTATCAGGCTTATTGATACTCAGATACAGAATACGACTGCCTTTACTACCTTTAGTCAGATCATATTCACGATCACGAGTTATGCTTGGAATAGGAAAGCGCTTGGCATAAACGGGTCCTCCCCTTCCTTCTTGGTAGATCACATGGTAAATCGTTTCACTATCTCCCCTTGTAAATACATGGGCTTCAATAATATTTTTCCCTATAAAAACTTTCTCCGTTACTTTCACCACTTTAAAATGTCCGTCACGAGTAAATGCCAGTATTTCATCCAAATCGGTACATTCGGCTAACAGTTCATCCTTTTTTAAAGATGTCCCGATGAACCCTTCACGCCGGTTCACAAAAAGCTTATGGGTGGCAGCGGCAACAGCTTTTGCTTCAACTTGCTGGAATGATTCGATCCTTGTTTTACGATCTCGGCCTTTACCATATTTCTTTTTAAGGTGTTTGAAATAATCTATACTGGTCTTCACTAAGTTCTCTAGTTTTGATTCCACCTCACTGAGTTGTTCTTCTAGTTTTGCTATAGCCTCATCAGCTTTGTTCCTATCAAATTTTGTGATTCTCTTGATCTTAATTTCCGTTAACCGGTTTACATCTTCATCAGTAATAGGACGATATAATTCATCAACACAGTCATGAAGGCTCTTATGAATAATTGACAGAACTTTTTCCCAGGTATCCGCATTTTCAATCTTACGGTAGGTCTTATTTTCAATAAAGATAATTTCCAGAGTAGCCATATGCAGTTTTTCTTCGAGCGATTCTTTTTCAAAAATCAACTCTTGTTCCAGAAGGCTTTTGGTATGCTCTACCGATTCAATCAACAGATCTTTAACACTACAAAAAACAGGGCTATCATCCTTAACAACACAACAGTTAGGTGAGATACTTGCTTCACAGTCACTAAAAGCGTAAAGGGCACCCACAGTTGTCAAAGGAGAAGTTCCCGGTGGTAAATGAACCAGGATTTCAACTTCACTAGCTGTATTATCCTCGACTTTCTTCACTCTTAACTTACCTTTATCATTGGCACTTAAAATCGAATCAATGAGTGAAGACGTTGTTACACCATAAGGCAGCTCGCGAATCGCTAGTGTTTTATTATCGATGATATCTATCGTGGCGCGAACCTTGAGCCGTGATCCTTTTTTTCCATGATTATACTGAGATACATCTACAGCTCCACCAGATGGAAAGTCTGGAAATATTTCAATATCCTTGCCACGAAGATGGGCAATGGATTGGTCGAGGAGTTCATTAAAGTTGTGAGGTAGTATTTTAGTAGATAAACCCACGGCAATCCCTTCTACTCCTGTCACAAGAAGTAGGGGAAACTTAACTGGTAGATATAAGGGTTCCATATTGCGCCCATCGTATGATGGTAGCCATTTGGTTATCTTATCCTTAAAGAGTACCTCTTTCGCAAAGTCAGAAAGCCTAGCTTCAATATAACGAGGAGCCGCAGCCGGATCACCAGTGGCTATATTACCCCAGTTTCCTTGCATATCAATAAGCAAGTCCTTCTGTGCTATTTTAACTAAAGCATCCTCGATTGCCATATCTCCATGGGGATGGTACCTCATGGTATGCCCTATGATATTAGCCGCTTTATTGTAACGTCCATCTTCAAGCTCGTTCATGGCGTGCAATATACGCCTCTGTACTGGCTTGAGTCCATCCTGAATATTGGGAATAGCACGATCTAGAATTACATAGCTAGCGTAGTCGAGGAACCAAGTTTCATACATATCTTCAACGAAGGAGCCACCTCCTCCATGTGAACTTCCTGCACCTCCTCCGGAACCTTTTGCTAAATGGGTATTTGATTCGGTTTTCCTGCTCAGTTCCTGTGTCATACATCACCTTCTTCAACAAGTACTTCTTCAACACGCAAGTTTTTTATAATAAAATGTTGCCGCTCTTGTGTATTTTTTCCCATAAAATATTTCAGCAACTCAGGGATAGGAGTTTGTTTGCCTAAAGTAATCTTATCAAGCCTCATGTCCTTGCCAATAAATTGGCCAAACTCTTGAGGTGAAATTTCTCCAAGACCCTTAAATCGGGTTATTTCAGCTTTTTTGCCAAGCTCCCTAATCGCCTCTACCCGCTCCCGCTCACTAAAACAATAGATAGTTTTTCTTTTATTTCGTACCCGGAAAAGAGGTGTTTGCAAGATGAAGACATGACCACGATGCACTAGCTCAGGAAAAAACTGTAAAAAGAAGGTCATGATAAGCAAGCGAATATGCATACCATCAACATCGGCATCCGTAGCTATAATGATTCTGTTATAGCGTAAATTTTCCACGCCATCTTCTAACTCAAGGGCATGATGCAAAAGATTGAATTCTTCATTTTCATAAACCACCTTTTTCGTCATTCCAAAGCTATTCAGAGGTTTTCCCCGGAGACTAAATACAGCCTGCGTCTGAACATCCCTAGCCTTTGTCAACGAGCCACTTGCCGAATCACCTTCCGTTATAAAAATTGTTGACTCTTCTGATCGAGGATTCTTTTTGTTCAGGTGTATCCGGCAATCCCTGAGCTTCTTATTAAAGATATTGGCTTTTTTTGCCCTCTCGTTAGCAATTTTTTTGATGCCAGCCATCTCTTTACGTTCTTTTTCAGACTGCAATATTTTCTTTTGTAAGGCGATAGCTACCTCGGGTTCCCGGTGCAGGTAGTTGTCTAAATTTACCTTTAAAAATTCAACAACCCAGCTTCGGACTGTGGGGCCATCTTCGCTTACATTTTGAGAGCCTAGTTTTGTTTTAGTTTGCGATTCAAAAACAGGGTCTTGTACTTTTATGCTAATGGCAGCAATGAGCCCAGAGCGAATGTCTGCGGCATCATAATCTTTCTTAAAGAATTCCCGAACTCCCTTAACAATTCCTTCCCGTAGAGCTACTTGGTGGCTTCCTCCCATAGTTGTATGTTGACCATTCACAAAGGAATAGTGCTCCTCGCCATATTGCTCTCCATGGGTAATGGCTACCTCTATATCGGTATCTTTTAAAAATATTATTGGATAGCGAATATCCTGATTTTGCGTATTGCGCTCTAGAAGGTCCAGTAGACCTCGCTTGGAAACATAGTCGGTACCTTGAAAGTTTAAGCACAGCCCTGTGTTAAGAAAAGCGTAATTCCATGTCATTTGTTCAATAAATGAAGGAGTGAACTGATAATTCTTAAATATGGAGCCATCAGGCTTGAAAAAAACATAGGTTCCGTTTTTTTCGTTCGTATTGCGAATATTTTTTTCTTTTTTCAACTCGCCATATTCAAAAACAACGCACTTTCCCTTACCCTCGCGATAGGAACATACTTCAAAGTAGCTAGATAGTGCATTAACGGCCTTGGTACCAACCCCATTCAGACCCACAGATTTTTTAAAAGCCTCAGAGTCATATTTACCACCCGTATTGATTTTTGAAACACAGTCAACAAGTTTCCCCAAGGGGATACCCCTGCCGTAATCCCGAACTTTAACACCATCATCTTCTATATTGATCTCAATTCGATCACCTGCTCCCATAACAAATTCGTCAATAGAGTTGTCTATGACCTCCTTTAAAAGGACGTAAATGCCGTCATCCTCAGCGCTACCATCCCCCAGTTTACCAATATACATACCTGGTCGTAGCCGTATATGTTCTTTCCAGTCGAGGGACCGGATATTACTCTCGGTATATTTAGTCTTGGGCATTAAGCTCTCCTATGTTCCAATACCTCTATCATGAGTACTCGCTAATAAGATGATATAATTAATCAAGCCGATGCGACAACGTGTCATTTTCTTCAAAACTGCTGCTCTAAGCGGCTAAAAACTATTACCTTTAATGCCTGGCATTTGTCTTGTAAAGAGTTTCAGAGATTATATGTCAATAAGGATGATTTATTTATTATTTATAGGTAGGTCATAATCGACAGCACCACGAGAGTTTCAAGGGAAGATGAATACCCACCGTGGTGAAGTGGCATTAGATAGCGTCAACCCAAATACTGAGCCAGGGGTAATCTGTTTCTGAAGAAACATCCCTTAAACCTTCATGAGCTGTACCTACGCTTAATACCCGACAACCGAGGGGATTTTCGATAGATGTCAGCGCTGCCCAATCATAGTCTGAAAGATATTTACCTGGCGAGATAAACACCGCTTCTGACCGCAACAAAGAGATGTCCTGTAAATGATGGTCATCGCGGTCATAAATCCGAATCTTAACGGTTTGGTTCACGAGTCCTCCTTTTGGATCATGTCCTAGCCTGCACTTCTGTGATGAGGTTATTGAAGGGTTAAATCTGTGACTAATCTTAGTATTATTTTTCTTATAACCAAAATCAAAGGAAAATGTAGAGCTGTAAGTTAGCAAAACTTCCAACAGGAAAGGTTTTTGACAGATTGTTGTAAAATTTCATAGTTTAAGAACCATATCGGAATTTTTTGAAATTTATGTAGCTAAATGTAGGTATATTACGGCAATATTTTACTGAGTTTTATAAGTAAAAACCAAAGCCAGAAAAGGCTTTGGTTAGTGAAGACAATATATTTAAGTTTAGTACTTACTTATTCTGCCACCTCAAGTACATCGAATCCAAAAGATAGCTTGTCAGCAGCATAGTCACTCAACCATGTGGTACCCGTAGCAGCACCCGTTTGAATGATTTGCTCAGCTCGAACCTCACTGCCACCGAAGGTTCCATCCACCAAACTATAGGTAGCATGGTAAGATTCAAAGTCACCATTGATCAAGGGGTAAATCCCTTTAATATGAAGTGGTTTGTCCGATTCTACTCGAAGTTCTTTCACACCGATAGCTTTCGCCTGCTCATCGCCCTGAGCTTTTTCCCAAACTGTTGCAATAATTTTAGCATTGGTACCAACAAGGTCTGAGATATCGACAGCGACATCATAGAGCTTGGTGTTAAAGATCTCCGTATTGGGGTCAGTACGGCTTGTGATTAGCAAGTAAGCAATCTTCACCCCACCTTCCCTTTCCTGTAGGGTAATTGTTTGCGGGCCAGCCGCTAAGGTTAGAGGCTGTGGTTCCAGCACATCGTCTTGATTGAGAAGCTCTAATTGTTTCCAAGTCCAGGCATCACCCGTAGATTCTGTTTCCGCAGGAGCCTGGAAAGTGTTAGTACCATCGCTTAAGAAGTACTCGTTTTGGTCTGCGTCTAACATTTTAGTCCTAATCCAAGCGAAGTAGGTACCTGCTGTCAAGACATCAATATTAAATGCTGCCGTACCAGCTGCCGCATCGCCCTGGTTCCTGGGATTCCCCCCCGGAGGAGCCATGATATAGCTGTTGATCGCCCCATCAGGATCGTCCGTCAGAGTATTTTGCCACGCGAGCCATGATATAGCTGTTGATCGCCCCATCAGGATCGTCCGTCAGAGTATTTTGCCACGCATTGGTAGTTGTAGCTATATCGATACTGCCACCAAGGTATTCATTGGGATCGATATCCAGAACATGGTCGGTTGCATCGATAAAAGCAACCTCGGCAGTTTTACCACCATCGTATGTCACCTCTGGTCGTACCCAACCGAGTTCCTCTTCGGCTCGCGTAAACCAGCTATTTATACCAGCCAACAAAGCACTGGAATCTTCCACACAGTCGCTCCAACAACTGTGTCCTCCTCTAACCCTGACGACAACTGAGGAAGAGTCTGATTTGGTGAAGCTAGCATGCTGGCCATCAGTAAAGTAGTTAAAAGATGTTTCTACATCAGGATGATGCTCTGTTTCATGGTGACAATTTTTACATTGGGCTTCCACCAAGGGATCGTATAGCTCGGCCTGAAAAAGTTCCAAACTCTTCGCTGTAAAAATTTGCTCTGAAGGATTGTCAACTTCAGTCGGCGCTCCCTCTCCACCACCGGAGCCTTTAGCTAGTTTAGGGGGTTTGGAGCAACCCATCCCAATAAGCATAAAGCTGAATAATCCTATAATCCCTAGTCTTGATAGTTTCATGATCCACCCTAATTACTAAACGAAAAAAGCTGTTAACTTTCCTACGTATATTGACTACCACTCTGAACTTAATCTGATTTCTTTCCAGCCTTGAGCAAAATCCAGAGCTTTCTACCAAGCTCTGGATTGATCTTGTTCAGAGGTTAGGCTGGAGGAGCAAATGCCATATACTCTTTGTCATTGAACGGATTCGAAGCACCCGCTGCAGCCAACTGTTTTTCAAACTCTGCCATATTACCTGAGAAGCCTGCATAGTTATAGGCTATTGCCAGAGCCAGAACGTTTGGTGAGTTTCCTGTTACTAAATACGAGGTATCTACTGCACCCGCATCTGAGAACTTACCAATTTGCGGAAGAAGTACTTCAGGCGCCGCAGCAGCACCGATAGCAAACATTAAAGCTGATCCTCGTGCACCAGAGTCAGCACGATGAGCCGTATGCCCAGCGCCGTCCTGAGCCGCTGTAGAACCATCAGAGGTAACAGCAACCATCATGGGCACGCCCTTACGGTGAGCTGTCTCTAGAGCGAGACCGATTTCAATACCGACCATTTCATCTCGGATATTTTGCTCGCCCCGACCGCGACCATGGTAGTCATAACCACCCATTTCTATGGTAGCACCCGAAGCGAGGCCATCAGATAAAAGCTTCGCCATAACGATGGCACGTCCTTGATTTTCATCAGCCATAACTTGGTTGAATGTAAGGTTTCCGTAAGCAGCTCCTGTAATTAGAGCATCGCTGGAAGGACGTAAACGTTCTTCCGTATATTCGGTCAACAAGTCTTTTGAACCTAAGTAGCCACATGCTACCAGCGTTTGAACTTGAGATGAGAGATCCTTGGCATTAAAATTTGCTAATTTACTTTCGGAAAGTTTACCCGCAGTTTCTGCAATCTTGATCGCCGCATCCTTAGATAGACGTGTTGCAATAAGACCTGGATCGACAAGGTTCGCTAAGCTTTGCTCGTCAGAAACTAACGCCTTAGCAAGCGCTGGGTCATCACCGATATCCAACGGACGTGTACGTCCTCCAGAGTTATTTGCATCACTCTGAATAGCAAGAGTTGTTAGCGCGCCGGGAGATCGCGTCTTAGCCACCAATTGGATGGGATTCAGAGGATTGTTCCGTGAATCGTCACCTGAGGTGCCAGCGATACCCGCTGCCCGAGTTTTGTCAATAGCTTCTTGACTCATAACCCGCTTCATACCTTGCATGATACGGCTTTCAGGGTGAAATGGTGCACCGAATGTAGTATCTAGTGTTACCTGTGTAGGGCGGAGACCATCACCGAAACCTACAGTACCATAACCTGCTGCAGCATGGGGCTCAAAGGCAGATCCGGCCGCTTGCTTGCCAAAAACCATATTTCCAGCCAAGCTAGCTCCACCGGAAAGCTCGATATGGAGATATCCGGGAGGAACAGCCGCACCCTCTACCGCTTCGCCGCCGTCAGCTTTACAGGCGGCAGCATCGATACCATAGGCACGCCTTGAAATGAACGTTAGAATACCTGGAACCGCCGCATAGGCAAGACCAGACATCAAACCAGCAGATACTAGTTCCCTTCGCGTCGTAGGCAATTTATGGTCAGGATGCAGAACAGGAGTTTTCATAGTTTTCATCAGCTCTACTTGTTTTTTCCAAGCAGCTTCGTTAGCAGCTTTTTCTTGCGCTGCTGCTAATTTTGCTAGAGCCTCGTCTCTTCTGTTATTGAATTTCATATTATTTCCCTTTTTATATTTGTTGTTGTTTTTTCGTTAGTCCCGTTACAGTACTTTGTTCGCATTTCTCTTAGTAAATAAAGAACTCAGCACTTGCTAATACAGCTGAGCAAGTTCCCATGAAGATTGCTTGCGATGCATCTCCAGTTGCCTGAATTCCTCTAAGCTCAGTGATTAAGCTACTAACACTTTCAATGTCAGTGGAACGGTCACCCTGCAAAGCTGTCTCGACGCCATAAAAAGAATCTAGCACTGTGGTTGCATACTCATTATCACCAAGAGCTGCTAATCCTGCTGCATCAGCACCTAATCGGGCCGTCATCAGAGCTGTATCTCGGCTCATCACGTCACAAAAAGCTGCTGCTAATTTTGTTACCGCTGATACCTTAGCTGCGGATATTGCTGCCGCATCAAAACTCTTTGGCAATGATGCCAGTTGCGCGTTAAATTCCGCTAAAAGGTTTGAGTCATTGTTATTATTGGGATCAGGAATGATGGCATTCTCACTAATAGCGACTCCCGTAACGGTCTCGTAAGTTGCTGCCAACTGACGAAAGTTTAAAAGGCCGTAGGAAGATACCAATTCTTCTACCTTTTCCTCTTTTTCTTCCTTTTTGTCCTGGTCTTTTTGTTCAACGATAGGCTCGGCTTCTGCAGCCCCACCACCACTTACTTTACTGTTATTACAAGCAGTTCCCCAAAAGGATAGACCTGTAATAAACGCCAAGATACTTAAATTTTTTGATACTAGTCTCATAAGTCCCTCTTTCCTTTCTCTAGTGTAAAAAAGGTGTTATTTTGCTGAGTACTCCCCTGAGGGAATTTCAATTCATGGTTGTTATATGTTTAAAGAGCATTATTACTCTGAATCAGACACGGTTCCAAAATGGAGATCTTTATTCAGATCCCACATTTGTGATTTGTAAGCTAAGGTTTTCTCCACAGGTTACGGCTGCATTTTGGAATAACTTTTTCATGTTGTAATTATCTTGTATAAAGGTCTGAGACAGGGTTTTTATGTCAGCCTTAGCCAAATTAGAGCTGTCGTCTCGCAAGCAGACTACTTCGTATACTCTCTGGGCCATACATTCAGGAAACATCGTTGTATCAGACATCGCTTGCCCCCAAGATTTAGGGCCATTACCTGACTTGATAGTTTGCGACCAACCTACATCAGAATTTGTTCCTTCATACCAAGTGTTAAGCCATGCATCATCTTCTACTGGCGCCCCATTGGGGAAGGTATCGTTGTTTCTATTTACTTTGGGAACAGGTGTTTGCGAGTAAGTCACAGCTCCAGTACCTTCATCATTTCCTGGAGCAAAGTCCATAAAAGCAAAGGCTTTTGTTTGTGGGTCCATACCTGCATGACAACCAACGCACTCCGTACGGAATTTCTCACCATCACCACCTGGAGTTCTATCTACATCGCGTCGCACATAGATATCAGGGCGAGTAACGTCTGATAGTTCTTCAAGATCTGCACACAAGTAGTTTATCAATGTATACCGAAATGGAGCGCGGTTGGTTCCATCATTGTAAAATACAGACCCATATCCCCTAAGAGTGTAGATACCAGCCTGCAATGGTAAACCAGTTACCGCAGTTTGAGTAGACTGGGTTAATGAAGCAGCAAGGGGAGCTTGTCCGGTAATCACTTGGGTTTCCAAGGTTGCATAAGAATTGTTATCATTTGCTGAGTACGGAAGATTAAGTCCCGCTGCGGGAACGTATACGATATCGTCGTAAAGTATAGTACGGTAATCAAGCTCGTCTCTAATAGATCCGACGATGGTTGCCGTATAGTCACTCAGGTTACGCTCCAATAGCTCTTCACCTTCATTCGTTTCAGGGTCGGCGAAGTTCATAACTGTGCGTGAATAAAAATAGTCGTTTTCTGTTGCTGCTTGAGCAACAGTAGCTAATGCTGCGCGCTTTTCTGCAGCAGATTTAGCACCCGCATAAGCTTGGGCCCATGTCTCTATTTCAGCTGCTGTCGGCGGAACACTTGCTAATCTTTTATAAACTGTACTTACTTTAGCTCTAGCAACCTTCAGAGCATCTTGCCCATATCCTGCGGAAGCCATTAAGCCTGTAACCAGCCCTATTACTATTAAAAATCTCATCTGATATCATCCCCTTTGTCTTCAAGCACATGCATAAAGAATCCAGTTTGAACTGTCTTGGAATTCTATATCGGTTTTTTCCAAAAATTCTTTAGAAGATGCATAATGACAGTTAAAATCTTTTACCAAACAGGCACTTACATTCGCACTGTTTCTGGAGTATTTACATTCCAAAGAACAGATATTTGTGAAAACTAAGATAAGCATCTAAAATCATACTGATTGCTCATCAATCAACTAACGCTTTATTATCACTCTAGGATTGGATATGAATTAAAACTAGGAGTTAACAGCCAACAATCTGTTAATCTATGACCTAAGATATTAACCGCACTGGCTGAAAATATTTGCAAACTGCTATTTAAAGTAACTATCTTTATAGCTAGGCGTATCGGATAAACTACGTTGGCATTTATGTTATTTTGCAAAGTAACACAACAAAGGGGATTAAATGAAGTTTGATTACAGCTTTATCCAGCATTTTCATTGCCCAAGCTGTGGAGAGGGTGATCTAGATACTAACCAGAACCATGTAATTTGTACAAAATGTCAGAATAAATTTCCCATAACAAATGGAATCCCATGGCTATTTGCCGAGCCTTACAAACAAATTCACGAATGGCAGAATCGTTATCACTTTTTTATCGACCTGAATAAGATTGAAGCCGGTAAAATGAAACTACAACTTCAAGAAACAGACCTTTTAGAGCAAACCCGTGACCGTCTGCGGCGCATGATCCAGGGTAAGGTTGAACATGGACGTGAAGTTGCAAAAATATTACAACCTTTGAGTATTAATTTCGAGAACACGCCACCAACAAGTTCCCTTGCAGCAGGCACCGAACTGCCTGAAACCCAGAGCTTAATGTCCTATTATTCAAATATTTGTCGTGATTGGTCCTATGGAGAAAAAGAAAATGAGATATGCTTACGAGAGATAGAGGAAGTCCTCGCAAAGGATATAAACTTAGGGACTATGGGAGTTATTGGTACGGGAGCGGCCCGACTAGCCTATGATATGCATAGAAAATTTAACATCTCTACAACGATTAATCTCGATATCAATCCATTTCTTATTTTGGCAGCTCAAAGAATCATTCAAGGAAAAACTGCTCAATTGTATGAATTTCCGATTGCTCCCAAAAACTTGGAATCCTTTGCTGTAAAGCTAAAATGCAAAGCTCCGGTACCAATAAAAGACCAATTTCACTTTACTTTTTCTGATGGTATGAACCCCATATTTAAAACGAACTCTTTGGACACACTGCTGACTCCGTGGCTCATCGATATTGTTGGACAAGACATCAAGGACCAGTTCAAACGCTACAATCGCTGTCTAAAAAATGGAGGTCATTGGATAAACTTTGGTTCGCTTTCCTTTTTCCATGCGGATCAGTCTCTCTGCTACAGTCTTGAAGAAACTTTAAAAATCATCGAAGAAAGCGGCTTTTCCATTAAGTCATATCGCCATGAAGAGATTCCCTATCTACATTCCCCGTATAGCTGCCAAAAAAGAATGGAGCGGGTGTTGACCTTTCACGCTGTAAAACATAGTAATGTAGATCAACCCGCACTGGCATACAGTCACCTACCGGCTTGGTTAAATAATTGGGAGCTACCGGTGCCACAGATTCCTATTACCGGGCAACAAGCTATGATCCATGACACCCTCTGCAAGATCTTCCAGCTCGTGGATGGGAAACAGTCCATCACCACCATGGCCCAAGCAGCTGACTTTCTTCAGCTATCCCCAGAGAACGCTGCCATGGTCATCGCGAATGTTCTTACTAAATTCTACAATGAGAAACTCAAAGGCAGACAATTTTGAAGTTCACCGAGAAAAGTACTTCTGGGCTAGTTTCTTGCAGAGCTTTTCCAGAAAGCGTTGATCAATGGCTCCAAAAGCCCCTACTAGATCAGAGTCGATATCCAATACCGCCTTGGTTTCGCCACTCTGACTAATTACCGGGATGACAATCTCGCTCCGGGTAGTTGCTGAGCAGGCAATATGATCTTTGATATTATTAACGTCAGACACTAACTGGGTTTTTTGTGTTTGCGCTGCAGCCCCACACACTCCCTTAGAAAATGGTATTGTCAAGCAGCCATGGCTTCCTTGATAAGGACCAATCTTAAGAAGGTTGGAACCTATGGTGCGATAAAATCCTGTCCAGTGAAAGTAATCGAAGCCATGGTGTAGCTCACAAACAGTGGTAGCCATAGCAGCAATCCAATCCTCCTCCTGCTCAATAAGAGCTTCGATTCTACCCAATAGCTCTTCATAGTGGGTAGCTTTTGCTTCATCTGAATCGCCTACATAAACCTTATAGTCCATGTTTATCACCTCCTGACATGCAACCTAGGTGTTGAAAACGCTGACTTTGCGTCCCTTGGAAGAAAAAGAACCTCATTAATCAGTGATAATGTCAGGACTTTTTCCTAGGGGGCTCGATTCAGTAAACATGAATGCGCACGCAACTTTTCAGGCCCTGATTTATAATGGTATCCAGCGCCTTATTTTTCAAGAGTAATGAGGGGATGACTCTACAGCAATGCTATAGGTCTGGGGCGGTGTATATTTTATTTTAACGTTCAATTTTAGAAGTTTACGCCGAATATTAAATATATGAACATCAAGGGTCTTAGAACCCACAGAGACATCCTTCCATACTTTTCCTATGAGATCGGATCGCGATATCTGCTTGTTTGGCGCATTATTAATGAGATCAAAAATCATGAGCTCTTTCGATGTAAGCTCAGTTTGCATATTATCCTTAGTGGTAACTCGCCTCCGCAATGGATCAACAGAAAGGTCCCTTTCCTTGCTCATAACCCGATTCAAGGATCTTTCTATTTTAACCAAAAGCTCCGACTTATTAAAGGGTTTGGTTAAATAGTCCATAACCCCTTCTCCCAGACAGTATCTAATAATATCCAGGTCGTCACAAACAGATACGATAACGATGGATAGATCGTCTAGATCTTCTTGAGGGATCTCGTTAAGGAAGCTTACAAACGACCCGTCCGGTAGCCTCAGATCCGCAAGAATGAGTTTTGGGCGTTCCACCCCTTCTCGGAAGTATTCTGCACGAAACGCTTCTAGAGTCTTAAAAATCTGATAATTATATTTATGTTGTAGAATCTCTTCGTAGATGAAGTTGCATCCATCGTCATCCTCAAGAATCCAAAAAGGGATCTTTCTTTTGAGAGCCACAAAGGAATCTGATTCATCGTTTAACGTTGAGTACATACTGAGGTCCACCCCGATATTGTCTAAAGCAATCTGGCTTACCAGTTGCCTAACATGTTTGCACTAAAGTAAAAATAATTAGCTCTTTCAGTCCGCTCTGTCAAACCAATGGATAACTTTTTCGAAATTTATTTTGGACTATCCTTGGAGAATTGTACTCCTTAGTATCACTCAATACACCTAATTTTCGCGTCAAGCTTCAAATTTGTAGAAAATTACTTAATTTTAATCGAACTACTATACGAAATCCTTCAAACACATGTTCAGATCATCAACTGATTTTTTCAGCAAAAAAGGAAAAAGAAATCCTAAAAATAACCTTACCAATTACGCGGCTCATAGGTGTCAAGCCATAATGAGAGCTGCAAAGGCTATCCACATGGAGACCGGCGGTCTTCACTTTTTTCTTTTTTATATCAATTCCTGTGATACGCTTTAACAGCACTCCATGCTTGGGATCATCAAATACGATGTCGTCACCTAATTTGAGGCATGAATTGATTTTCGGGGCTGTTCGTGTCAAAACGATATCTCCATGTTTGAAAGCAGGATACATGCTTTGACCTTCGATACGGAAAATTTGGAACATAGCTTATTTCCGTAAAAGAATATAAATTATTGATGTGTGATTCTTTTCTCATACTTATTTTTGATTGATTGGTCCAAGAGCACAACAATTTTTTTGCAAATAAGGATTTTTTTTGGAGTCAATAGAAGTTCCCTACCAAAATATCACGCCGGAAACCTTGAATCGGCTTATCGAAGAGTTTGTATGTCGAGAAGGAACCGACTATGGTCATAGTAACTACACACTAGGACAAAAAGTCGCTCAAGTAAAAAGGCAGATTCTTACGAAAAAGGCAAAAATTGTATTTGATCCTAGCACCGAAACATGCAACATCATTTCGCTAGACTCTTAAACCTATATACTTTTCAGCAATTTCATAGATTCTTAACTGACTATTAGTTTTTTAAGAGGCGACCATCCCATGCAAAAGCTTTACTTTTTGAGCACGGTCGGCTTCATTTGATGGGGAAAGTTCCAGAATAGTTGGTTTCTCATCCTCAAGTTTTCGCTGTTAACTCCGATCCCAGAAGAGGTGTGAGTATGGTAAAACATTCCCATGGGATGATTACGACGATACAGATCACGTGATAGGGAATCCAGTGGTAAAAAGTCGCGAAAAAATAGTTCTTTTTTTTGATACCAACAGTATTAATCGCCGTAATGCAGCGACAAACCTTTCAGTTGCCGGCTGCAGACCGATGATCGCTAACGATGCCAAAGAATTTTTAGATCTTCTTAAAAAACAGCGGTTTGACTTATTAATTTACGGTATTGAATACCATAACTCAGTAGCATTCGAGAACACTCAAAATCACCATACTTCCAGCATCCTACTATCCCAAACAAAAATAAAAGAATTGGCTTGCATTTTTAGCAATGTTAGCAGTGCTAATATCCTAGCAAAGAACCATCAAGGAATCGTCAACCCTAGGGACCTTATCACAACCACAAAAAAAATATTCCGCGACGATATCTTTGGTGTTAAACATTATGTAAGCTATGGGACCGAAAGTGAAGTATACCATGTCCGTGATTCCGAGCTACGTTACGAGTATATAGATACTCTGCGACAGTACTGCCGTAAACATCATATACGCCGCTCCATCACGCAGTCTGTAGAATTGTTTTGTGAAGAACTTCTAATGAATGCCATATATGACGCTCCTCGGGATCAAAGTGGAAACGAACTGCATGGACACAAATCACGACGGGATCGTGTCATACTTAAACCCCAGGACGCAGCGCGCATGGAATTTGCTTGCGATGGGGAAAAGCTTGTCGTTTCAGTATCCGACCCCTTCGGAGCAATTACTTGGCACATAGTCCAACAATATTTAACCCATTGTTTCTCTGGTAGCCGCATCGCAAAGCTCGATGAAAATGGAGGTGCAGGATTAGGACTCTATATGTGCTTTACAGCAGCCAACTCATTTGTTATCAATGTTCAACCTGACGCTAGGTCAGAATTTATAGGTATCTTCGATTTACAGACAGCACAAAGAGAGAGAAATCGGCTCTATTCAAGCCTGCATTTCTTCTCCACTGATGATAAACCGCAGGTTGTTATGAATTATCGTCCCAGGGTTTCCTAAAGGCCTCCCAGGTTTAATTATGCTTCATTAGCTCACAGCGGATCATTGAGGAAAGCTACAATTGACTTAGCCATGTCTTCATTGGGAAAGTTCGCCTGGATATTAACATGATATTCAGCAGTAGCTTGATTAGCTATTCCCAATGGATCACGGGAATTAAGAGTGGAGTTTGCGACATCCAGGTGACATCCCATACATTGCCCCTCGTATAGCTTCTTTCCTTCTTGACGCAGCATCAACGCTATTTCTTCCGGACTTGCCTCTTCAACCCCTTCCTCTTCATCACCAACAACTTCAGGTTCATCTTCAGAAGAAAGCACCTCAGGATCTTCGTCCTCATCATTCTGGTCAATTAGCTCATCATTAGGGTTAACATTTTGTTCTGAAAGCTGTTCTGCATTTTGAATTCTCGCTCTTTCCGCTTTATATTGACTCGCAACTGGTTCACCAGTATCGCAAGAAACCATGCCATAATTAACAAGGAATAAAATAGTAGCAGTCAATGTACTCAAATTTTGGAATTGCATCTTAATACTAACCTCGCACAAGTGTTCTCTTTCTCCCCTCTTTCCCGTGCAAAAGTAAGACCATCGGCCTTGATTCCCACATAACTATTTAATGCTCTAATTTTATAGGACTATTAAATCTAGCCCGCAGCTCTTCAAGGACTGATACTACAGGTACGACTACAATAAAATTCAATAATTATAGCCAATTACCTGCAAGATGCCGTTTTAGATGCACCCTGACATTCATGTCAACACAGTACAGGGCATAACACACTGTTTTTTTTATATAATAGGATTTTTTTAAGCTACTTGACTTCTGGTAATACTATTATTAGCCAGGTTTACTACTGCGTATTAATCGCTGGCATAGTCAACCGATATAAAGTCAGGTTTCAAGGGATAATCATAACTTCTATAATATGCCCACCCAGGCTTCCCACTTTCTTTCTGAATAGCGAGCCAAAACTGAGCCAAAGTATCTGCAGCCGCACCCAGGCGTTGAATCACGAACTCTCTATAATGTTCCTTAACAGTATCAGCTGATCTTCTTTTAGCAGCTGATGTCCAACTTTGCTCAATTAAGCTGTGTTTGCGATCAAGTTCTCTTAAGGATTCCAATCGACGATGGGAGTCTAGAGCCAAGGCATAGATCATCTCCAAAGGTGACTGTGGTTTATATTCACTCTGGATAAAAAGGTAAGGCTTTGATTTTAATATATAATCTAGCACTTCATGCTCCAAATCAAGCCCCAGAGCCCTAACAACCTGGCTCTCAAAATAACTATGAAGCCCCCCCTGTCCTGTGAGCTTGCCATCATAATCCATTGTGGTGTGATGAGGATTACCAAGATCTCCTACGAAATGGGATAATACCCCTAAATAAGTGAGAAACTGCAACCCTTCTTGCTTCAACTTTCTGTGAGGAGCTTTTTTTTGGTCTTGCAGCAACTTGATTCTCTTACCTGTACTGATAGCTAGGTTTACTAATTGCGCCACCCTGAAAGGGGCATGCCCTGCTTGTGAGGCTTTTCGTTCCATTGAATCGCCTTTAGGGCAGGGGTTTTGCTTTATCTTGCACTGTGCCATGATTCTTTGCTGATACAGCTTATAGGAAGGAGGGAGCTGTGATAGCTGTGGTAAGGTCTTCTCAGCCCAGATATATTCTAAATCTATAAAATGAGTCGGCCTATTCTGTGAGGCTATCTCTTTTCCCACGTTACGCCACACAATATCGGGTACATTGGACAGGTGAGCCATCATATGTGCCTTTGTCAGAAGCAAAGCTCCCAAACCCTGAGGATCAGATTTGCTGACAATGCGAACGGCTACACGAGTAATCGCATCATGGCCTCGTTCGCCCCAGGCCCAAATGTTTCCTGTTCCAAGAACCCATACCCAAACACAAGCTGCCACTTGCCCACATCTTTTCATGTTCATTTTCAAGGAGCTTACCATTCTTTCTTCCTATTGCTTCTAAGTCAATTACCCATTCCTAAAGGAAGAGGTTTCCAGGGAGATATTTGATGAAGACTAAAACGGCAATATTCCCCAAAAAATCTCTCAAGAATATAAATATCATACTCCCAAAAAATCTAGGCAGACTTATGCAAGTCCCCAACTGATGCTGTATTTACTAAAAAATAGCATCAGTATATACTGGCCAGTCCAAGTTTAGATATTTTGACCTAGCTACCAACTGGAGACAAAGATGTTAAGAACACACACGGCAGGCGAACTCAACGAATCGAATATAGGCAATGCTGTAAAACTTGCTGGCTGGGTGGGTCGAACGCGCGATATAGGTCAACTCGTTTTTTTAACTTTACGTGATCGATACGGTGTGACTCAATGTGTCCATGAGACTGACTCAACAGATGATGAGCTGTTACAGCAATTAAAAGGCCTGGCTAATGAGTATTGCGTCCAGGTAAGCGGCGTGGTGCGTAAGCGCCTAGATAAAGACATCAATCCTGACATGGCAACGGGCGCTATTGAAGTTGCCATCACTGAATTGAAAGTATTAAATAAATCCGAAGTCCTCCCATTTCAGGTTAGAGATGATCTAAATGTTTCCGATGATTTACGGCTTAGGTACCGCTACCTCGACCTGCGTCGAGAAAAAATGCAGAATAATATGATGATTCGCCATAAAACCGTGCAAGCGGCACGGAATGCTCTTTGCGATATGGGCTTCCTTGAAATCGAGACACCCCTTTTAGTACGATCTACACCAGAGGGAGCCCGCGACTTTGTGGTACCCTCCCGTCTTCACCCTGGCAAATTCTATGCTTTACCCCAAAGTCCCCAGCTATATAAGCAGATGCTGATGATTTCAGGAATGGATCGCTACTTTCAATTTGCTCCTGCTTTCAGAGATGAAGACTTAAGAGCTGATCGGGTTCCGGTACATACCCAAATCGATATGGAAATGACCTTTGTCGATGAGCAAGATGTTTTCCATGCTGTCGAAACTATGGTTGCCAGAATCTTCAAAGAGGTGAAAGTCATCGACCTAGTCACGCCCTTCCCCATCATGTCCTATGCAGAAGCGATGGAAAGGTTTGGCAATGACAAACCGGATGTCAGATTTGGAATGGAACTGCAGACCATAACAGAACTTGCTAAAACCACCTCATTTAAAGTTTTTCAAGATGCCGAGTCAGTACGCTGTATTGTAATTGCAGAAGGAGAAAAGGTTTCCCGTAAAGATATCGAAACCACCTTGCTCCAAAAGGCTCAGGTCTATGGTGCTAAAGGACTGGCATGGACACGGGTTAAAGGTGGCAAGCTCGCGGGGGGTGTGGGAAAATTTTTAGAAAGCCATAGCCAAACCCTACTGTCACAACTAGAGGCAAGCGAAGGAGCGCTGATCTTATTTGTTGCCGATAAGTACAATACTTGCTGCGCAGCTCTTTCCGCAGTCCGCCTCGCCATGGGCAAAACCCTAAATCTTATCGATAAATCTCAGTTTGCTTTCCTTTGGGTTGCCGATTTTCCCCTATTTGAAAAGGATGAGGAGGGCGATCAATGGATGGCCATGCATCATTTATTTACTCACCCCAAAGATGAAGATTTAAAGTATCTCGACACCGACCCAGGCAAAGTAAGGGGTAAGCTTTACGACCTTGTCCTAAATGGAGTGGAGTTATTGTCAGGAAGTATCCGTATCAATACACCCGAGTTACAGCAAAAGGTGCTCGATATTGTGGCTATGTCACGAGAGGAATCTGAGAGCAAATTCGGATTTCTTATGAATTCTTTTAAATATGGTGCTCCCCCGCATGGTGGTAGTGCCATGGGCCTGGACCGCATCGTTGCCATCCTTGCTGGTGAAGATAGTATCCGTGAAGTCATGGCTTACCCTTGTAATAATCAAGGTATATTTCCTCTGGATGACTCCCCGGCCGCTGCCAATCAGGTTCAACTAGACGAGCTTCACATAGAAGTCAAACCCATAGAACACTAATAGAGGGGGCATTTCGTTCCCATTAAAACCTTGCTGTCCCCGTACCGATTGCGCTCCGCGGAGCGTTTGCTTCTTATTATCTTTCCAGGTACTTTTCGACTCGGGGTCTACTAAGACTGTCGTCCATAGTCATCTTGAAAAAAGAGATTCAGACATTTCTGCCAATCAGTGGATATTTAATCACAAAGTCCCAGTAACTAGCAAGTTCAGAAAACTGGCTGAGTTCATTTCTGATATATCTTTTCATTGCTTCCTTTGATCATGGCTGGTATCAGGTATTAAATTTTCTTCGATGGTGAAGCAGGTGCGAATCCTGCGCTGTCCCGCAACTGTATTCCCTTAGTGGTAAGTCAGATCCCATCACATCTTAAACGTGTTAGCCCGAGGAGGCCGTATGAAACGCGCTGCGTTGTTGTTGTCCCTTAATTCTTTATCGTTACTTGCCCAAGAGCTCGACTCAACTACAATCGAAGCAGAAAAAACTCCAAAACCAGAGGTCATGGAAATTCTTAGGCCACGCGTCAACATTAATGGTGATGCTATAACCGCTTCTCAGGGTACTGTAGATCGGGCAGAAATAGAACACCGCCCCCTTTCGAGGACGGGTGAAATTGTTGAGTTTGTGCCTGGATTTATAGCCACTCAACACAGCGGATCAGGAAAAGCAAACCAGTATTTTGGTCGCGGGTTTAACCTAGACCATGGGACAGACTTTGCCATATATGTCGACGGAATGCCGGTAAACATCAGATCCCATGGCCACGGCCAAGGCTATAGCGACCTCAACTTTCTCATACCAGAAACTATAGACCAGCTGGAATACCGAAAAGGAGCCTATTACGCTGACTCTGGAGATTTTTCATCGGCAGGCACCCTTAAAATAAAGACACTATCCCTTTTAGACCCCGGCCAGGTGAGCTTGGGTATGGGAGATTTCGGGTTTGTGCGCACACTAGTGATTGACAGTTTACAACAAAACAATTCTTCAACCCTATACGGTGTCGAAAGACAACGATATGCAGGTCCTTGGGAAGGAGTTGACGAAGATGTTAGAAAAACAAATACGATTCTGAAGCAAACTTTTTTCGATGACCAGGATACTTTTTCAATATTATTGATGGCCTCCCAAAATAAGTGGAATTCTGCAGAACAAATTCCCCTGAGATCAATCATATCAGGGAGCATCGATCGCTACGGTATCGTCGATCCCAGTTTGGGAGGCAACACCCAAAGATACTCCTTATCAGGCCACTGGCAACATAACTTTGATGCCGGCACTTTAACAGTTAACATCTATGGTATTGACTACGATTTTGAACTATTTTCTAATGCTACTTACTTCCTGGCCAATCAAGATCAAGGTGACCAGATAAGTCAATCTGATAAACGTAAAATCCTCGGTTTATCCTCTGCATGGGAGACTGAAACTTCCTTTCTAGGTCTAGACATAAAACAAACCTTTGGAGTTCAGGGACAGTGGGATCAAAATGCAAAAACGGGTTTATACAGAACTCAGCAGCGCAATCTTGTAGCAACAAACAATCTTCACGATATTAACATATCTAGTTTATCGATATACTCATCATCTACACTTCACCTAGTTGATAACTTAAAGACCAACTTTTCCTATCGCTTAGATTCTTACGAATTTTCTGCAAAAAATTTATTAAACCATCGCAATGCGAATGACCAATCAAGCTTTGGAAGTTTAAAAGGCAGCATTATCTATAATCTGACTGACACGGTAGAGTCGTACTTTTCTATGGGGCAAGGATTTCATACCAATGATGTAAAAGGAATTCTTGCAGAAAAAATCTCGAATCAAAATTCTCAAAGTACGCCTCCCTTTTCAAGAACTCTCGGATCAGAAATTGGTTTAGTATGGTTACCACATAGAACTATCAACTTTTCTGTCAACGTTTGGAGGCTAACAAGCGATTCTGAACTTGTTTTCATTGGCGATGAAGGTACCACAGAACCTAAGCGTAGTAGCACCCGCATAGGATCAGAACTTGCGGTTTACTATCGTCCCAATTCCCAATGGACTCTTGATTTAGAAATTTCATCGGCTTCAGCACAATACAATGATGACCCTAATCAAGAAGGTATTCGTGTGGAAGGTTTTGTTCCTTTAGTCATTAGCACAGGTACTCACACCGAATACGCCTTAGGGTTTTTCCATGATTTAAGATTACGACATTTTGGTAAGAGACCCCTTACGAGCAATAGCAGTATTCACTCCTCAGCCACAACCTTGGTTAATCTGGCTGTAGGTTATCAATGGGGTGACTTTAAGGCCCAAGTGCAGTTATTTAATTTACTGGATAGCGAAGATAGCGATAGTGAATACTATTACGAGTCGCAGTTATCTGATGAAACAAGAAGCTACGAGGATAAACACTTACATCCAGTAGAACCAAGGAGTACCCGACTGCATCTCTCTTATAGGTTCTAGTTGTATAACTCAAAATGCAAGTCCCTCTCCAAAACACTTGCACCAGGAAGTTTAACCACCTGAATGATATCGATCCCCTAGGGTAGATATCATCTTGTTCAAAAATTAGCCCTAAACAACCTTCTATAAATAAGCACAACAACTGGCTGCAACACGTTTTTTGCGACCAGCAAACTCCGCATAACAATATTTACCAGGAGTCAAATATTGATCAACACCACAACTATCCGGCAGTGGCTCGGGATCCGGGCTTGGCTCTGGAGTTGGCTCGGGATCCGGGCTTGGCTCTGGAGTTGGCTTGGGATCCGGGCTTGGCTCTGGAGAAGGAACGGGTGATGAAGAACTTGATGATATGGAAAATTCTATCGATATAGGATAATGGTCGGAAATTTCACGGGCTTTACTGGTACTAATACCAAAGAGGCTCTCAAAATTTAACACTGAAGGAGAACTCAGTTGATGACCAAAGTCCCCTATACTGATGATACGATCATAAGCACAGTCCGTTGTAGATACCGTAGTATCCTCCCGATCCTCAATCCACGAAATTGAATTTTTGAATATAGATGAAAACGGAGTTGACTCAGGATTATAGTAGCTACAATCAGCGTTAAGATCTCCCAGAAGCAAAATCTTTCTTCCAAAGCTCTCCTGCTGCAAACTATCAGTAACAACCTGAAGGTCTGGAATTTCCTGTTTAGCCTCCCTAGGGGCTATGTGAATACCGACGATGGTAAATTCGTCATCCTCGCTTGCAAAGCGTGCTATATATGGCTCTCTTGTAAAAAGATCTCTGTCATCATCAAATACCCATTTGTCTACCAAGTTTGTTTTATCAGCACGATAAATAAAGGCATAACGTTCCTTATAACTAGTTCGCCCCAGTTCTGGACTAATGGCATACTTATACTCGCGATTCAAATTATCACTGGCAAGGTTTGCAAGTCTTATAACGACTTCACCATCCAAACTATCCCTAATTTCTTGAATAAAGACGATATCGAAGTTAGTAACAGTTTGGGCCAAGTAATCCATAATATCCGCTTTAGCAGCTTTGGTCTGACCAAACACTTGAATGTTGAATGCTGCAACCTTTAAAGTTTGTGCATAAGATGAAACAAAGGAGCCAAGTAAAAAAATGAACAGAAGAAGAGCACGTGAAAGTTTTAACATAGTGCAAAGCTCCTTTGGCATTGTAAATCTAGAAAATTCTTTGTTTAACGACGCGGTCTGAAAATATAGAAAGTTGAAAGTAATTGCAAATCGAAAACACTTAATTTTGACACTGCTTTTTTGTTAGGCTATGTATGGATTGTAACGTTTAAGATTTCCATACTTAATTTACTTAATATATACGTATGCTTAGCCAAATAAACCCTCAAAAAATGTCTTCAAATTTCTAGAAGCCTCCTGCTTCTCATATTGGAAAGTTGGTTAGAATATTAATAAATCTTGTAAAGAATAAGAGGAAATAACCTATTGTAGTGAACTAATAGAAACAGACTACTATAGGAATCCTCCCTTTTTACTCAATCAACTTGTTTCTTCCAAGTTTTAATTTTATCAAATATTCTCATAAAGCCCACAATAAAAAATTATTTATTATCGCAGGTTATAAAATATAACTTATAAAAGGGGATGACTTTTCCGTCAATGCAATAGTCTATGTGTTGGAGGTATCATGGGTCTGATTAAGATACTAGTCATATTGATTGGAATTTTAAGTCATGGAGCAGCCTGTGCTTTTGAAGTTACACAGGAGTTGCAAGATCAAGCTATCAATCGCGACTTCCAAATTCTAGAAGATACATCCGGAAAGCTAACTATCACTGATATTCTTGCACCAAATAACAATTTGGTTTTTGAAAGCGTGTTAAGTCGAGATCTAAATTTTGGAATCACTAATAGTGCCTTTTGGGGGCGTTTTAAGTTCACCAATTCTTCCGCAAGACCCATAGACCTAGTGCTGGTAAATCAATATGCTGCTACCGACCGTATAGAATTATACTATAAAACTCATGATGGAAGCTATAAAGTCTCCCGGAGTGGTGATCGCTATACCAATGAAAATAAAAACATCCAATACAGATTACCCAGTATAAAGTTTACTGTCCCTCCAGGGGAGCATCAATTCTACTTCCGTCAACAAACTAAGGGAATCACTCAAATTGATTTCAAGATATGGGCCATAGAAAATTTCTACAACATGAGATCCTCTGAGAATATATTTATTTCATGCCTCTTAGGCTTTCTCATTGTCATGATACTATACAACTTATTTCTAGCTGTTACTCTGAAAGATATGACCTATACTATATATGTATTCTATATTGCATCCTCTCTGATCAATAACGCTGCCTATATCGGATTTCTTCAGGAGATATTGCCTGACTCTGTTTGGTTGGCTAATGATGGATTCATGCATGCAGCCGGTCTCACAGCGATCACAGCAGCTCTATTTGGCATTTACTTTCTAGAACTTAAAAAAAGATTTCCTATTGCTTTTTGGTGGGGTATTGCAACCATTGCTTTAGGTACATTGCAAAGCTTTATTATACCTTTCAACTACGGACTCGGAGCAAAGATTGCTATTCTAAGTGCTTTTAGTGCCTCAACATTTTCCTTAATTTCCAGCCTAATCCTCAGTATTAAGAGATTTCGTCCCGCCTACTGGTATACTTTTGCCTGGTCTTGCTTAGTGATAGGAACCATTGTTAGAGTGGCAGCGCTCTACGGTATACTGCCTCTTACCTTTTTAACCAGTTGGGGACAATTCATAGGAACCGCTTTAGAAGTTGTTTTACTCTCCATCGCTCTTGGGGATAAAACCCACATTCTACAGCAACAATCAAAAGAGAGTATCAGGAGTCTCAATGAAGATTTAATTCATCAAAACCGAGAAATTAATATTCTAAACAGTACATTAGAACAAAAAGTCAGAGAAAAAGTTCAAAGTATCCGCTCTATTCTTGAATCTATTGAGCTTGGTATTTTTACCATAGGTAGCGATCACAAGATTGCTCCCGAATACTCTGAATTTATGACAAACTTGTTTCCTCAGAAAAAAATTGCCGGTCAAAGCCTTGAACAACTTCTTTTCACCAAAGAAAATATATCCTCAGAAAAACTTTCACAGACAATTTCTGCCATTGACTTTTCCCTTGGTGAAGATGAAATCGTCTTCGAAGCAAACCGTGAAAATCTGGTCAAAACTCTCGATATTGAAGTGGAAAATGATATACATCACTGGGAATTAGACTGGAATGCTATTGTCACAGAAAGCACAACTGAACGTCTGCTAGTAAGTATCAAGGACGTTACATCTGTTCAAAAACTAAGGGCAAAAGCCAAAGATCAAGAAAAAGAATTGGAATATATTTCAGAGATTATCAATATAGATGAAATAAAGGTCCAAAGCTTCTTTAACTCCTGCCGTAGTTTTATGAAAGAAAACAGTAGATTACTAAAAAAGACCCATGAGTATGACAGTGAAGTGCTAAAGATCTTATTTATTAATGCCCATACCATGAAAGGGGCTGCTCGCGCCCTTCATCTGGAACACCTCAGTGAAATCATTCATGAATGGGAGCAGTATCTAGCTAATGTGCGGGCTAAAAAAGAGTCATGGTCTAAGGAAGTCGCATCTGATTTTCACAACCGCTCTTATGATGAATTAAAAATGTATGAAAAAATTAACTATGAACGATTGGGCCGACAAAGAAGTAAACAGAGTACAATAGTGCTAGATAGAGAACAAGCCGAATCACTTTTGTTATTTTTTGATCGACACACAGAATTAGCCAATGATTCTACTCCCGTTACAATATATCGGGCCATCCACACTCAATTATTCATTCCCATAAAAGCAGCTATATATGATGTTTCATACTCGCTGCAAAGTCTCTCCCGTGATCTCCAAAAACCAGAACCAGAACTTCGCGTCACAGGAGCTGAAGTTAGCCTTTCCAAGAGCAGCCAAGAGGTTTTACACAACTGCCTCGTCCATTTATTCCGCAATTCCATGGATCATGGAATTGAAAACACTAGCGAACGCCTGCAGTATGATAAGTCCGAATGCGGTCACATTGACATCAATATATCTATCGAAGAAAACAATCTTATCATTGACTATCACGATGATGGTCGAGGTTTAGATTTAACTTCTATTGCTGAACTATCGAAAATTCGTAACCTTATCTCCCGAGAGAAAAAATACAGTGATGATGAGATAGCAATGTTGATTTTTGAATCAGGGTTTTCAACGACTAAAACAGTATCACAGATTTCAGGTCGTGGCGTTGGGATGGATGCTGTCAAACAGTACTTAAATGAGATCGATAGTTCAATATCCATAAATTTGCTCGATAGTTCAACTACCCATCCTCTACTCCATGAAAGAGGTTATCGACCATTTTCCTTTAAAATTCAAATTCCTACTCCCCATTTCATAGATAGTAACAGCAACTTTTATGGTAAGGCTGCTTAGCAATACGACCCTTACAATGATATAATATCATAACTGTATTGTAGCTTTATCCAGCAAACACCAAAATTATGCTTACCTTACAAAGGCGGATTTCTATTTTGGCATGACCATCGATTTGGTAGAATTAATATTTATAAACCATAATATGCGAATGAATATGAGAATTACTGGTCGTCAGTTTCGTACGGTGTTAATAATCGAGCTTTTCCTTCTCACTGGTATTGGTATCATCGGATACTCATACTGGAATTTCATTTGTGATGGCTCATTACATGGTTGTGTTCCTCAGAAAGGTTTTTCTGAATTTTCGTTTTTTATGCTAACCCTTTTGCGTCCTATATTTTTTAGTCCTATTATGCTTATAGCAATGATTGCTGGAAGTAATTTTGGCCCCATCGAGGGCACAATTTTAGCAACTCTGGGAACAGCTTGCTCAGTCCTACTCTTCTATTATCCTGGACATTATATTGGCAAAAAAATAGTCCGCCCTTGGCTTACATCTAATCTACCGAACACTTGGAAACTAATAAGATCACAAGATTATAAACTTATTTTCATAACTCGCTGGGTACCCATTTTTCCTTTTGATTTATTTTCCTTTTTATTCGGTATTGCTGACTTCCATGCCAAAAGGGTATTTATATTTTCATTGCTCGGGATCATCCCGGAAATATTCTTATTCACCAGTTTGGCAAGTACCAATCAAGGAACTATTAGCAATACCTTCCTGCATCTCACCCTATTTGCATTTCTAACTTCACTTCCTCTGCTGCTTTATGAATACACCTATCGTAAGAAAGGAAGTAGCCTGTGGATCAGACTCAAACGTGTCTACTACGAAGTATTTTATGAGGTCCAAGTAAATAATGAGATTAAAAAGAAACATGAATTCGACAAGAGCAAAGTGCCTGTTATTCTAATCTATGGTTTTTTTTCCTCGCGTCGAACCCTAAGCGTTATGGAAAGATTACTTTCCTTAAGAGGCTACCAAGTCATGACCTTCAATTTAGGAGGCGTTCTAGGTGTTTTCTTCACAAGGGGTATAAAGGAAACGGCAAAGTTTCTTGATAAGAAAATTAGACGTCAAATTCAAAGACATGACTTTAAAAGAATCTACCTGATTGGGCACTCTAAGGGTGGTTTGGTAGCTCTCTGGTGGATATTAAAATTGGGAGGGCATCGCTACTGTAAGCATGTTATTACCATGGGAACTCCATATAATGGCAGTCGCTTAGCCTACCTAGCTCTGCTTACTCCTCTTGGTTTCTTCTGGAAAGACGTGTGGCAGATGAGGCCAGGATCGCGATTACTGAAAGACCTCCATGAAGCCGAACCTATTGAAGGGCTCACTATTTATAACCTTTATTCCAATAAGGATTCAGTGGCTAGAGGCATTAATGGCATATTTGATCATCGTTCTAGAGTCATAACAATACCAATGCATTCAACAGCTCATTTCGAATTTCTATTCAAAAGATCGGTGGCTGATACACTTGTAAAGATACTCAATGAAGCTGAAAAAAACTATCAAGAACAAAAAGCCAATGCTTTTGAACGTAGGCGTAACCTGCTAAACGACCATGAAGTCACATAGAAATTTATTTGAAAATCTTGGTTGACAATAAGTCGCTCAACAATCCCATTAACTTTCATAAGTGACGATAACCTTATCGAATCAATACTGTGTAGAGTTACCTAACTAGCATCCTTGTTCTCTAGATGCTTGATTTTAAGGTCTTGCCTGTCTAATTGAGCATTTTTGATGTTAGGTTTTATAAACTTATGACTCACAGATATAAAATCTTCTAACACTGCATAAGCCACAGGCACCCAAATCAATGTAAGTAATGTTCCCGTCATAAGACCCCACGCCATTGCTAAGGTCATAGGCATCAATATCAAATCAGCTCCTCCCCACCCATAAGCAGTAGGTAGTAAACCACTGATAGTCGTTAATGAAGTCACCATCACAGCTTTCAATCGTAAACCTGAGGCCTGAACCAAAATTTGATGCAAGGACTTCTTGCTTTCTAGCCTCATGCCATCAATAAAACTTATCAGTACTATTCCAGAATTTACAATGATTCCCGCTAGGCCAATTATCCCAATGACTGCCAGGAAGCTAACAGGTTTGTTATGGAGTAAAAAAGCAATAGACACACCGGTGATACCCAAAGGAATCGTTGACATAATGATAAGAGGACGCAAGTAGGATTTGAATAAAAAAACTAAAATAGCAAAAATACCAATGAGTGCAAGACCCAGTGCTTGAGACAAACTTACCATTGACTCACGGGTACTCTCCTCTTCTCCACCAATAGCTATTGTCACCTCATTATTCTCTTTTTTGATTTTTTTGAACAAATCCAAGGTTTTTTTATTTGCTAAAGAACTTGTGATAATGTTCTCATCAATATCTGCAGTCAAGGTTTTTGCTCTCTGATAATCATATCGTTTTATCACTAAAGACCCAGACTTTTTCTTTAGACTAGCTAATTGTGACAAAGGTACCAAATTTCCTCTTTTATCCATAATCTTAATATTCTTGAGATTATGTTGTGAATACTTATCTTTATCCTGTAACCGTACACGAATGCCAACTTTCTTACGTTCCAGATTCAGGGTGGTAATGGTCTGACCATCAAGAAGATTTTTAATCGTGTAACCCACCTGGGCAACACTCAAGCCAAGTCGTTGAATTTTTGTATGATTCAAAGCTACTTCGATCTCATCATCACCGTACACATCGTTAATTTCTGGATTTATAATACCAGGGATTTTTTTGACTTCATCTAATATACTATAACTAGCTCGCTGGAGTTGCTCAGCATTATTAGACCTCAAAGTCAAATTCACAGGCGCCCCTACTGGCGGTCCATTTATCACAGTGGAGTAAGTTACATGAGCAAAATATGAAGTATCGATACTACGAAGTTTATCCAAAGCATCCGTATAGTAAAGAGAAAAAGAGGCTTCCTTAGTTACAAAGATTTTTATGATACCAACATTATCTCCTTCCTTCGCTTTGGGATCAGATATATCCTGCTCTGACTTACCAGATATAGCCACCAGATATTCCACATGGTCGCCGAGAGCTGCTTTAATTTCACCTGTGAAACGCTCTGCTAGCCTTTGATTCTCTTCTATGGTGTTTCCTTTTCGCAGTTCATACCGAGCTAAATATATTTCTGTTTGTTCTGAAGGAAATAGAATAAATTTATTTACTACTATAAGAAGATACATGGAAACTGCTAAAATAATCATAAATCCCAAAGATACCAAGTAGCGATGGTAGATAAGAAGATCCATAAACTTTTCAAAACGACGGCTAACCTTTTTAAACCAGTCAGTCTTCATTTTTTCATGGGGCTTGGATTCGGAAACCATACGGAGTCGCATAGGTAGCAAAAAGAAGCTTTCAAAGAGACTAGCCAATAAAGAAATAGTTACTATAAGTGGGATATAACGTATAAACTGCCCCAGAACCCCTCTAGTGACAAGCATCGGTAAAAATCCAGCAATAGTCGTCAAGGCCGTACAAGTAATGGGTAACCAAAATTGATGAGCAGCATTGAGAGCGGCATCGTAAACTGGTACTCCTTCTTCTCTCAGACGAACATAATTTTCAGATATCACAACAGCATTATCAACTAACATTCCTAAGGCAATGACTAGCGCACATATTGTGACTACATTTAAGTTCATATCTAAAGGAGGCATCAGACCAAAAGTAGCGATCAGCGCTACAGGTAAGGATAAGGAAGCGACAAGACCTATTTTAAAAGGTAAGAAAACAAGCATAAAAACGATCACTAGAGCTAAACCCATATAGGCATTATTTATTAAAACTTCTGTCCTATTTTTGACTTTTTTGGCTTCATTATTATAAATAACAGTTTTTAGTCCCTTAGGATTTTTAATATTATCTAAAGTTTGGCCAATTTCTTTAACCAAATTAATCGTATCAGCCCCACCTCGCTTGGTAACAACCAAAAGAGTAGCTTCTTCCCCATTTACAAGGGTAAGAAGCTTTGGTTCTTCCTGATAATCAATAACCTTAGCTACATTTTTTAGTAAAACCTGCTTACCGGAATAGTTGGTACGAATTGGTGTTGCCAGTAGTTCATCTGTTTTTGATGTCTTACCATCAAGTCGTACTAAAAATTGATTATGCTTATTTTTGATAATACCTGCAGGAATACTAAAGTTTCTGGATCGCAGGGTATTGATAACTTCATCAGCCCCCACATGATACTGATTTAGTTTTTTCTGATCCAAGAAAACAGATATTTCTCGATTTCGATATCCTTGCAGTTCGACTTTTAATACTCCTTTAATATCCTCAATAACCTCTTGCAAATAGTCGGCATATCTATCCCTTTGTCGATTTTTATTTGAACCAATCAGACCAATTTCTAAAGCAGGAAACTCCTCAGAATTTATTTCTTGATAGTTGGGACGGGGTATACCTGCTGGCAGGTCAGAAACACCACTGATGGCTTTCTCTAAATCATCCATGACTTCTGCGACATCATAATTATCTATATCGGCACGCACAACAATCCGACTCAATCCAATTTGACTAACTGATTTTACATCTTTCAGACCTCTTACGGTTCTGATTTTTTCTTCAATAGGCTTCGTAACATCAGCTTCCACATCCTCTGGACCAGCTCCGGGATAAGGAGTCACAATGATAGCCACACCAAGGTCGACGGTTGGGTAGGATTCACTATTAAGGGTAAAAACGCCTTTCATCCCTATAAGAGAAATAAGAACCAATAAAATAATAGTAAATTTCTGATTGTTAAGAAAAAATTTAATGAGATTTTCCACTTTATATCCTATTAAATTCACAAGGAACAAGATTGAAAGTTATATAATATTTCAACATTTCCGTGATGATCTGCTCTTCGATCTGTAAAACTTGAAGCTTGCTAGCCAACAAAGAGTTTTGATCTGTGATGTAGTCGATGACTGAAATGCGACCTTGCTGCAACTTCTTATTAGTATCGTCAAAAGCTTTTGTCTGCTCTCTGATACTCTTATGATACAATGATACGACTTGCTCTAGAGGACCGAAGTTTCTTTGAACATTCTGGTGAGCAGCATGAAAATCAGCTGATATTCTTGCTGTATTGATACGAGTTGACCGAGCTTCGTTATTCAGTATAAGTCTTTTGGTTTTATGCATATTTCCCAGAGGCATAGTAAAAGAGAGCAATGCTGAATATGCAGAATTTTCTGCAGATAATGACTGATTAATGGCCTCACCAGATTTCTGATCTAGCCCTAAAAAATCACCATTTATTTGAAGCTTAATATCGATATCATCATAAGTTTCTAAGTCTTTGGATTTTATACTTAACGATTCATTAAGTGCCGTTATAAGTTCATCATACTCCGTATACTCATAAGGTATATTTTTCATACGACCCATTTTCTTAGCACACGTCACACATTTCAAGACACGACTACGAATTGTTGAGTAATCAGCTGCTATGGCTATATCATATTTTTGCAATACCGGTATTGCTGTTTTTAATTCCCTCTCAATAAAGTTTCTTTGAATAATGGCTGCTCTATGATCTGCTTCAGCAGAGGATAAGTTTGCCGCCATGTTAGCCACATCACCAGGATCTGCTACATTATCTCTTAATCTAGCCTTCATCTGTTGATATGCCCTCCTGGTTGTTTTGACCAGCTCCCCAAAAATTTCTACACGTCTTTTTTGAAATGCCAAATGCCAGTATATGATTCTTAATTTCATATGGAATTTTTTTGTATCCAAGCGTTTTTTTATTTCAGACTGTCTTACCAGTTGGTTAATATACTCTGCTTGAGAATATTCCAAGGAGCCCAAAAAATTCTTCCATAAGTCAATACTGACCTCAGAATGTATCAAAGGTGTATAAACACTCATATTTCCAAATCCACCAGGGGTATAAGGGGAGAGCTTCTCACGACGAAAAATATAAGCTAAACTTCCATCGATGCCGTAGCCGAAATTCTTCTTAAAGCCAATGGCTCCCTGCTTCGTCCATGAGGATACGGTAGGATCATCGCTTTCCGTAAACTCAGCCTCACTAAATAGAAAGGTTGTATACTGATCTTGAAAACGGCGGAGGTTCTCATCAACCAACTTAGTTTCTAACTCCACACGATCCATTTCAGGAGCTTGATCGGTTAAATATGTTTTTAAATTGTGATCAGCCAATCTGATTTGTGTTATAGCAAACAGTGGAGCTGAAAGGGAAATAGCAATAATGAAAGAGAAATACTGTCTGAAGTCCATGAAATGATCCGTCACTCTAGATAAACCATTATGGACTATTGTAGCATCGACTTTTTAAAGGCTAATGGGCAATTAATGTGATCCGTAAATATGATCACAATCTCTCTTTTTCTACTTACTGAGTCAGTACCAAAATACTATTATCTACAAGTAAAACTAGTGTGATACATGATACCGTTTATGAATAAGAGCATCTTTTATTACAGCCTGCCCCACTCTAACTCCATCCAAAGCTGCACTGACAATTCCACCGGCAAAGCCAGCCCCCTCTCCAGCAGGAAAGATACCAGGATGACTTTCTGATTGCAGACTCTTATTGCGATGCATCACTATAGGTGAGGAAGTTTTCGTTTCTACACCAGCAACAATCGCATCTTTAGATATGTAACCCCGCATTTTTTTATTGTATTCCCAAAGGGCACTCTGGAGAGCATCGACAACAAAGGGTGGGAGGATTTTATCGAGTCTTGCAGAGTGGACTCCAGGTTTATAACTCGAGCGCAGTTCACCTTGGCTTTGCCGGCCTTTTAAAAAATCTTCCAAACGCTGCGCTGGTGTGAAGTAGTTTCCGCCACCTGATTTATATGCCATTTTTTCAATATTTTCTTGAAATTTGACTCCATCTAAAACATGATCTTTGAAAAAGTCTTCTCGATTAATATTAACCACAACCGCAGCATTAGCGAATTTACTAGATCGGGCGTGATAGCTCATACCATTGATGGCCAGATGCTCAGCTTGTGCGTTGGTAGGCAACAGATAGCCCCCAGGGCACATACAAAATGTCCAAATCCCCCGATTACCAGTACGAGCAGCCAGCTTATACTCGGCAGCAGGAAGAAGCTCGCAAGATCCATATTGAATCTGATTGATGATATCCTGAGGATGCTCAAAGCGTGCACCAATGGCGAATGGTTTGGGGCTCATAGCTAAACCATGGGATAGTAGCATCTGATACGAGTCCCGGGCGGAATGTCCAATAGCAATAACAAGATAATCACTTTCTAGATTTGATCCATCGCTCAAATGTATTTTATACCGCGTGCTATGGTTCTTCTCAAATCCAGTAAATCTAGTATTAAATATAAACTCCGTACCCTTGCTTTCTAGGTAAGTGCGCATCTTTTTAGCAATAATTAATAGATTATCAGTTCCAATATGAGGGTGAGCATCATAGAGAATGTCTTCCGGTGCACCAAATCTAACCCATTGCTCAAATAAAAATTTAATAAGAACATGATTTTTTCCGCACGTGAGCTTCCCATCAGAAAATGTTCCCGCACCACCTTCACCGAAACAGTAATTACTTTTCTCAGAAAATTCACCGAGGCGGCGTAATTTATTTACGGTGCGCAAACGGTTTTCAACTTCTTCCCCTCGTTCAATAACGATTGCCGGCTGCCCCACTTCAGCTAGGACTAGTGCTGTAAAAATACCCGCTGGACCTGAACCAATAATAATCGGTCTTGTCGACATCCGTTTATCGCTAAATCCAAGATCCGAGCTTGGCTTAAAAGAGGGTTTAGCCTCTACCTGTTCCACCTTGGAGCCCAGTTTTTGCAACAAAATATTTTCATCGATGATATCTGCTTCAACCTGATAGTGAAATACAATCCTGCTCTTTTTTCGTGCATCCAGCGACTTTTTACTAATCTTAATAGACCGAATATCAGCCTCGGCTATATTTAATTCTTTAGCTAGATAAGGCTTTAAGTCCGAAGTTTTGGATGTTACAGGAATCGTCAAATGCTTTATTCTTACGGTCATAAATAAATCCTATTAAGGAGAGTAAAACCTATGAGACTGAGCTGCTTAAAAAATGGGGGGCTCTACACTCCAAGGTTTTTTTGCTGGGGTCGCACTATATATGATTTATTGACGTATTTCTATTGTTTTTTGCAAACACAGCTCCATGTTTCCAAAAACTGGCTAGTCCAAGCCCGAATCTGCGTCGCCAAAACAAAAAATAACCATTATTAAAGGGAGTTAACTCTAGTCGTATATTTGATCGCCCCCCTTTGGATTACTGTGAGGAAGATTAATGCCTTAGGTAAAAAAGTGCTAATAATGACAGTGATTTAAATTTGCTTTTCGATCTTCAAGGATCGCATGATAAAACTGAACCCTGTCATTTGTACTAATATTACCCGCAAGCTGACAAAACCCTGATGAGCCTAAACGTATGGGGAACTCAAGATTGTTGCTGATTTGCCGCTTTTTCAAGACTTTGCTAGTTAACGCCGTGCTAGGCTAGCGAACAAGTGGGAAACGAACTCTATTACTGCGTGTCTTGACCACGATCTTAGGTTTTGGTATGCCACCTGATCTAAACTATGCAAAGATTAGACAATCCCACTTTACAATAGAGGACTTTGCAATGAAACAAGAAGATTTTGAAGGAAGCTTGATTCTCGAAAAGTTGGCCTTGATCGATAAGGTCGATGAGTTCTTTGCAGCTGTGGATGAGGATAACTTCGCTAGTGCCAAGAGTTTAATGAAAGCCGCTGGTGTGCCCCATGAGGTTATGGTTATCGCGATAAGAATGATGAAGGAGGGAGATCAGGATCATTGAGTCAGCCCAAGATCTAAGGAAGGGATACACCGCTTGATGTGAGATACATATCTTTTCTCTCATGTTTATGTGCGTCATTTATTGAGCAAGGTTCTTGAATTTCAGCTCTCGGTTGAAATAAAGTATTTTCCTGGGCCATCGAACACTTGTATTTTGACTATCATCCTAATTTAGATTAGTAATTATCCACTTAGATTGGCGTTATTTAAAACGAAAGTTGGTATTTTTGGTAAAAAAAATTGGCGATTGGATTCTTCATCCTCCTGGAGATCTGAGTAATAAAAGTAATTATTATAGAGATTTATCATACAATCTATGTTTAGGAGCTAGCCAACCTGCCCTGGGTGCTATAGCCATCATCATTATTAAACAGGTGTTGAGTGGTTCTAACAACCTGATTGGGGTTGTCCAGTCAGCGTCCATGGCAGGCTTACTCCTATCTCTATTTTATCGCGGAACTTCCCTCCAACAGAGGCCCCAGAAGGCCTATGTTAAACCACATATGTTTGGCTGGCTAAGCATTATGTGCTGTGCTTTTACCGAAGATGTGTTTGTTTTTACATTCTTAGTTTTTCTAAGCCTGTTTCTTTTTCATATTAGCAGTCCGGCCCAAGGTGTTTTGTATCAGCTCATCTATAGCTCCAGAAATCGAGGACGCATCGTAAGTTATATAAAACTATTACAGCTCATCGTTGCTGCCCTTTTCTCTCTGATAATCGGTCAAGTCATTGAACACCATGGGTTTGCTTATCAAGGATTTTACTTAGGTCTGGGATTATGCGGAATCATTTGTTCTTATCTTTTTATGAAAATCGAAATTCCTGAGAAAAATCAAACAATTATAAAAAAACGTCCGTTTCCTAATATTGTTAAAATTTTTTACCATGATCGCCCATTTCTGCTATTTATGGCATTTCAATTTCTTCTGGGAACCGCAAATATTGCAGGGTTTTCTGCAATCCAGGTATATATCAATGACAAATCCTTTCTTGGACTTTCTCCCGAAAAAGCAGCGTTTATCGCAGGTGTTGTTGTACCAACAGCCATGTTTCTGAGTATGATCTTCTGGGGAAAGTCCTTCGATCGCCTGCCCATCGTCCGTTATCGTATTATAACTAGCTGTGTCTTAGGTATAGGTTTTATTCCATTTTTATCGGGTGAGTTCTGGGGCGCCCTACTGGGATCAGCCATCTGGGGAATTGGCCGGGGTGGCGGTCAGTTGGCTTGGACACTAGGTGTGCTAGACTTTGCCCCCAAAAACTCAGAATCAGAGTACCTTGGAATCCATACTTTCCTAACAGGATTAAGGGGAACTATAGCTCCCTTTGTCGGTGTTTACCTTATTGAGAGTCTAGGTGGATCTAGGACTTTACTCTTTTCGTCTATCAGTATTCTTATTTTTATCAGCGCCTTATGTACTTTCCTTTTTGTGACTGACCCTGGCCGCCGGCACCACGAAGTGTAGACATCTAAAATTCCCTTCTCCGATGATCGGCCTTAATTCTAGTAAGGTATTTGTTCGTCGGCAATATATCCGATACCGCTAATATTATGAATGGAAAGTTGCTTAAAATATCAAAAAACGACCAGCCCGATGACCATCTGTCTCGACAAGCATTTCTACGTGAGATCATGGACGAAGATGCTACCAGTTTGTGGCAGCAAGCAGAAAATCAAGGTGAAACTTGGGCGCTAGCTAGACGTATAAGGCTTCAGGAGCAGAAGCAGCCGGCATCAGCTCAGCAAAAGACTAAAGACGTCATAAGTGACAAGGTTTCGGGTGGGTTTATTAGCCGACGCCAAAAATTGATTGATCTCAAAAAAGCCAAAAAAATTCATCACTACACGGCATTATATATTGGCAATGATCCACAAACCATCGAGGGACTCACATCTCTTCTCGATGATTTTGAGTGTGAGCACACAGGTAATCCTAAGCAAGCCCTAGAAATTTTAAGCCATAAGACTTTTACCTCCATCATTATAGAATATGACTTACCAATGGCCAACGCCATTCAATTTCTAAATACATTTGGAACCTTTTGCTCCCTGAATGAGCAAATTGTTGCCATTCTAGTTCCTAAAACCGTAGATCCTTCAAATAAAAAAATAGCAGCAAGATTAGGAGTCAAACTTTGGTTAGAAAAACCTTTTGCAAGCCATGTACTTACCAGTTGTATCAAAAGGTTGGTAGAGAAAAGTCATGAGCCCTGAAAACCCATCAAGAGTTTTTAACATTGTCGATCGCACAGCTACAGTACTGGTGATAGAAAACAATATTTCTCTGCGTAGTCTATATAACAATGTCCTTAAGTCCTTGGGTTATACCCATATTTATACTACCAATGAGATCAGTATCGCTCTGGGAGTCCTAGAATCTGAAGTTGTCGACTGGGTTCTCTGTAGTCCTCAGACTGAGAACAAACTGAATATCTACCACCTTCTCAACATGTGTATCAAATATGATGGATTAAAGGAAACCCTTATTACTACGACCCTTTCTGATTCTGAAAAGAAGCATATCCCCCATATCACGGCTCTAGGATGTTTTTCGTGGTTCCTATCAAAATCAACAGAAGACCACATCCGATCGTCTCTTGAAGAGATCATCAGACGAATAAAAATTTATAAATGTGATCCTACACTCATAACCTTGAGTTTCTTAGAAGACTTTCTACGAGATAGTCAAAAACACTCAGAACTTATCAATACTTACCGAAACTTGATGAGTCTATATCCTGGTAATACCGCTCTTCTATTAAAGATGGCCGAATCACAGTTGTTAGCAGGAAAAAAGAAGGAGGGTTCTCTTACCCTTCAGCAAGCCTGCACCATGAACATAGCAGCTAAGCCTGAAGCGCAGAGTATTGCCGACAAATACCTCTCTGGTGTGTTACCATCCATAAGTTCAGGCTCGACGGATCAAAATCCTTTTGGATTAAAAGAGTGTTTCATTTGTAAGATTGATGACAGCTCAAAAGAAGTCATTGAGAATTTATTTACTGAAACCTTTGCTCCCTTTAAATACTTCTCCAGTTCAGAAAATTGCCTTGATGATTGCGAAAAGACGGTAGGTCCAGATCTCCTGATCTCAGGTTGGTGGAATGATGGCCTAAATACAGCAGCATTTTTGCAACGTTTCCGCATCATGAAACCTCATTCCGTTATTGTAATAATAGCCCATAAGCTTGATTCCGCAGAAATTGCACTACTCAATGAAATGAATTGTGCCGTTGTTCTGAAGCCGCCTTTGTTACGAGATAAATTTCTAGAAACGTTAGTTTGGTTGATTCAACAGGACAACCGCCCTCTAGAAAAATCTTTTCTTATCATAAAGATACGACAGAGTTTGGAAAGTGGAAAAATTGACCGGGCCATTAAATTTAAGGAAAGCTTGCAAAGTAACCCCCTAGCATCCCAGGGAGATATCCTGTTGAGTACATCTGAAATTCTACTAAAGCAGGGAAATTACGAAGCCAGCCTAGCCATTGCTATTGATGCTTTAAAGTATGGGGGAGATTCAGTTGCTTGTCTCAACACCATGGGGCGATCTTTCCTGAAGTTAGGGAAGTTTGATAAAGCTTTCCAAGCGTTTGATCAAGCTCAAGAGTTATCACCCTTAAATGTAAAAAGACTATGCAGTATGGCAGAAGCATCGTTTGAACTGGGAGGAGATGTCTCAGATTTATTAATTGAAGCCAGCATAATCGATGAGAATAGTCGAGCCGTAAAATCTACAGAAGCAAAAACGAAAATTGCTAGTGGAAATACCAATGCAGGGAGAAATATACTGGCTCAATTAAGCAGTATAAAAGATATTATTGCTTATCTTAATAATAAAGCTGTAACTGCTGCACTTGACAGAAAGTATGATGAAGCTGTTGCCCTATATGAGCAGGCATTAGAGTCTGTACCAGACCTACACGCCAAGTATCGAACTGTAGTGAATTATAATTTAGGTATTCTCCATCTTCGTATGGGACAAATGGATCAAGCAGAAAAGGTACTGCAACGATGTGTTCCCAAAGAGGATGCTTCTATTTCGGAAAAGGCCTCACAACTCTTGGAAAATATCAAGCAGGCTCGCGCCGCGAACAAACAACTGAAGATGATGGAAAAGGAAGCCCCTCCTCCATTTCAATTAAATGAAGAACATCTAAAGAAGATTAAACGTGGCATTCGACTTGCAAAAGTTGAAACCATTATTAACAAAGGAGAACGATGTCTTTATCACATTTTTTACTCTCCTGAAAAACTAAAAATAGTTCTAGAGTCCCTTAGCTATCTTCCATCTTTTAAAGTTAAAGAGAGTATCGAGCTAGATAATAAGAAAGTCTTCCTATAAGAGGTATTTTGAGCTAGCAAGGGTGTTGCAAAATAGGTGATACCTATCAAAATTCTCTATCTACTTTAAATAATAGATTAACCCCCAAACGGGGCCCAGACTATCAGGCATCGCATCCAGCCCCGCTTGCTCTCTTTCTCCTTCTCTCGCTCCACTTCAGCGGATTCAACTTTTTCCAATCGATTAGATAATAAATCACCTTTGAAAGCTGTAAAGCAGTGCATCAGGCGCTGACTCCAGGGACCTCTTGTGACTCTCGCACCGCTTAATTTATAATCCATTACAAAGTTATAAGGTGCCATGGTTGAACGAACTAAAGGATACTCATGTATAATATGTAGAACCATCAAAGAGAAAAGTCGTGCCCTATGGGATGCCTATTCCTTGGTACAAGCTTATGGGGACACGGATCTATCAAATTCCATTAGCTGGCTTTTTTCGATTTTTTTTGGAGCGACTTAAAACAGCGGTACCATCGTTCAAAATCTCGTTGAATTTCGCTAGCAGTTTGCTTTATATCGCTCATTTTAACTGGCTTTAAGAAAATGCGGCGACAACCCAGACCAAAACAGTTTATAGCTAAGATGAAGCCATCGTCGCTCGTTAGCACGTAATTTTGAACTCCCAGATGATAACTGTTTATCCTGCGAATGAGATCATCCCCTTTAATCTTATCCATATGGATATCCGTAAAAACAGCAAAAAATTTCCCTGTTGCAATTTCTTGTAAAGCCACTTCGGGCTCGGTAAAGGTGAGTACCTCAGAACCTGAGGGTAGATTTTTAAGCAAACTGGTCGCAATGAATTCAGCCTGAACTCTGACATCGTCGATAACAGCCACTCTAATTATTCCTTTAAAAATCTCTAGCATAACGTTTCCCTGCATTTTAATTATCTGATCGGCGTTAATTGAAACTTCTTTTTTACTTTTACAAAAAAATTAGGGCGACTAGAACGAGGTTTTTGGTTAAAAGCTTCGGAAAGCGCAATCCGTAAATGGGTCACAAAAGCGGCACAGGTTATCAACGATCAAAAAGAAAAACTAGAACCTATAGTGATCAGTGAAACTTCCCTGAGTCTTGTGTATTGATGAAGACTATAGTGGGGATTTAGGAATACTGCTGACAACCAACCCTAACAAAAAAGATGAATTAGTAGATTATTTGGTGAGCGACAGCTCATTTGATTCTGAGGATGTCAAAAATTTCTTTTGAAATTTAAAAAGTATGGAATCGAACCTGATCAAATGGTAACAAATGAGTCTGCACTTCATCCTGAAGCTATAAAAACGGCATAGCCAACAACAAGGCATCTCAGATACCAGATCTAGGTTATGGTATGTTGCAACGTCAAGTACGGAGTGTCTTATCACTGGGTTAGTTCTACAAGTATCGGGCAGCAGGTATACGGAATAATAATTTAGATACTTGTGCTACCTTTGCATTCTATAAAACACAAAATCATTATCATAAGAACATTAGTGCTGCTGCAAGAATTAGATATTTGCAGCAGCACGGGGAAGAGAGTCCTATTAAGCGAACATCAGAACTGAGCGGATTTTCCTAGTTTTAGTCAGTATCCCAGATTTGGTTATTTCCTAAAAGATCATTTTTACAGTTCAACTGCCGAATATCAGTAGTAGCTAGCCCCATTAGTAATCGGCAACGATGGAAACACCACTGTATTGAATATATCCACGTATCATAATGTGATATGTTCCGGAGGCATTAGAGAAGGAGCATTCCTCGTTGTTACCATTTGTGTATGGCCGACAATCATAGGAAAGTGTAGTTGGGTCTGACCCTTTTTTAACGTAAAGATCTGAATCACCTGAGCCACCAGAAGTCTTGATTGTTAGATTGGTTGTTTCGGTGAGGACAACTTTTAAAAATTTATCAGATCC